>DATEMP010000304.1:0-8698 GCA_035275545.1 Candidatus Eiseniibacteriota bacterium
GGACGAGATCACACGCCTGGTGCGGCTCGAGAGCGGGCGGGACGAGCCCGCCTTCGTGCGGGCGTTCTTCGCGCTCACCGCGTCGCTTGGACTCTCGGACCCTTCGCCCATCGAGGAGGTGGCATGCAGTCCCGGCGCACCCGGTACGGTTACGCGCTGAGGCTCGACGCCGGCGAGGAGATCGTCGCCTCGCTCAAGGCGTTCGCGGCCGAGCACGGGGTGCGCGCCGGCCTGATCTCGGGCCTGGGCGCGGTCGGGGAGACCGAGCTCGGGTTCTTCGTGCGATCCACGCGCACCTACGTGACGCGGGTGTTCGCCGGCGAGCACGAGATCGGATCGCTCACCGGGAACTTCAGCGAGCTCGAGGGCGAACCCTTTCCGCACTGCCATATCGTGATCGCGGGGGAGGACTGCGTCGCCCACACCGGTCACCTGTTCCGCGGCATGGTCACGGTGACCTGTGAGATCCAGGTGGTGACCGACCCGGACCGGTTCCTGCGCGTGCGCCGGGAGGATCAGGGGTTCAATCCGCTCGAGCTCGAGGCAAAATGAATCCTCCCCCTGTCGCGCGTGCGGCAGGGGGAGGTTCGTAAAGGCGAACGGCGCGAGGCGGCTACTTCACCTCGATGGTCACCGTCTCCATCTTGAGCGGCTCGGAAGTCCGGCCGCTCTGGGACCCCACGGCCTCGAGCTTCTTGAGCACGTCCATGCCCTCGACCACCTCGCCGAAGATCGTGTGCTTGCCGTCCAGCCACGGCGTGGCGACGAAGGTGAGGAAGAACTGGCTGCCGTCGGTGCCCGGTCCCGCGTTCGCCATCGAGAGCAGGCCGCCCTTGTCGTGCTTCACGTCCGGGCTGAACTCGCTGCCGAACTGGTAGCCGGGGCCGCCGGTGCCGTTGCCGAGCGGGCAGCCGCCCTGCGCCATGAAGTTCGTGATCACGCGGTGGAACGCGAGGCCGTCGTAGAAGCCCAGGCGCGTGAGGTAGGCGAAGCTCGTGACGTGCATCGGCGCCACCTGGGGCATGAGCTTGATGAGCACCGTGCCCTTGTTGGTCACCATGCGCGCGAAGTAGCTGTGCGCGGGATCGAAGGTGGCAATCGCAGGCTTCGCGAGCGACGTCCGCCAGCCCGACTTGCTCTTGTCCACCTTGGCGGCGGCGATCGCCTGGTCGATCTGCATCATGGCCTTGTCCTTGGTGGTGGTGGTGGTCGTCGTGGCCTTGGGCTTGGTGATCGTGGCGGGAGCCTTGGTGACGGGCTCGGGAGCGGTCTTGGAAGAATCCTGGGCGGCGGCGCTGCCCCACACGAGCAGGGCGAGCCCGGCGATGAACAGACGAAACATGCGTGGTCCTCCTTGGCGTCGAACGGCGGTCGTGAGCGGCATTGGGAGGCGTGGAGTCTAACGAGGCGCGAAGCCGAGGGTCAAGGATCGAGCCTCGCGCGCACGCGCGAAGTTGCTATACTCCGCCGCCCATTGGCGCAACGACACGTCAGCGGTACGTCAAGCCTGCGCGAGCGCGATCACGCCCCACTGGCGGCCGGTGATGCCGCGGTCGCGCCGGTGCGAGAAGTACCAGGCCGGCTCGCAGGCGGTGCACGCCCCGGTGTCGTGGATCGTGGCGTCCGGGACGCCGGCGGCGCGGAGGCGTAGGCGGGCGGCGGTGGGCAGATCGAGGCGGAAGGTGTCACCGTCACGGGTGATCGCGGCGTCCGGGAACTGCGCCGCGACCTCGGGACCGACCTGATAGCAGCAACCCCGGATACCGGGGCCGAGGTGAACGCGAATCGTGGCCGGGGCGACTCCGGCGGCCGAGCAGATCGCCGCCAGGGCCGCCTCGGGCGCGCCGGAAACGGTGCCGCGCCAGCCCGAGTGGGCCGCGGCCACGGCACCCTGCGCTTCATAGAGGAGGGGGAGACAGTCGGCGGCGGTGACCGCGAGGGCGAGGCCCGGGAGCGTGGTGACCAGCGCATCGCACCCGGGCTTCAGTCCCGGGTCGAGCACGCGGGTGACGGCGGCGCCGTGCACCTGGCCGGCGGTCGCCAGCCGGTCGGGATCGAGGCCCAGTGAGACCAGCAGCCGGCGGCGGTTCTCGGTCACCGCGTCCGGTCGATCGTCGGTCGAGCGGCCGAGGTTGAGCGAGCGGAACGGTCCTTCGCTCACACCGCCGCGGCGGGTCGAGAAGGCGAGGATCGGGCCCGGCGTTTCGGTCGCGAAGCGCCAGGCGGGCACTTCGGAGCGGGGGTCCAGGGTCCACATGAGGGACGGCAACCTAGTGAAGCGTCATGAGCACGGTCAAGTCGCGCGAGCCGCGCGCAGGTCGCGGCACGGCGGGAGGGAACGCTCGGTGAAGTCGACACTGCCGTGGGTGGGAGGCGTGCTGGTGGCGGCGTGGATCGCGGGCGGTGCGGGCGCACAGACGCCCGCGCGCCCACCCTCCGGTGCCCCGCCGTCCTCGGGTGGTCTCTCCGGTGGACCGGCGGTCGCGACGGTGGGTGCGTACCGCATCACCCGCGGGGAGCTCGATCAGAACACCGAGCGGGCGTTCGAGCTCTATCGCGAGCGCAACCAGGCGGAGATCGCCCCGCTGCTCCGGCCGATCGTGCGGCGCCAGGTGCTCGAGAACCTCATCCGCCAGCGCCTGCTCGCGCTCGAGGCGCAGCGCCGCGGCGTGACCGTGAGCGACGCCGAGGTCGAGGCCCAGGTCCGCCGCGACCCGACCTTCCTCCAGAACGGCGTGTTCAACGAGGCGAAGTACCTGGCGGTCAAGGCCGCCGACCCCCAGGGGTTCGCGCGTGCCTGGGAGCGGGTCCGTGCCGCACTGGTGTCGCGCCGGGTGAGCGATTCGATGGACCGCGAGACCGCTCCCGACGTGACGCCGATCCGCACCGAGCTCGAGCGCGAGCTGACGCACGCCTCGATCGACTACCTGGGGCTGCGCCGCGCCGACTTCGACGGGACCTATCCGGAGCCGCGCGAATCCGAGGTGATCGCCGCCTACAACGCGAACCTCGAGCGGCATCGCGTCCCGGAGGAGGCGCGGGTGAGCGTGATCGTGTTCTCGAGGCCCGCACCCAGCGACTCGACCGCCGCGACCACCGCCGGCTACCGTGCCTGGGAGCAGCGCATGCGCTTCCGCGCCGACAGCGCGCTGAGCGCGATCCGCGGCGGTGCCCGCTTCGAGGACATCGCGGCGCTCAACGGCGCCTCCGCGCGCTCGATTCCGGTTCGGAAGAATCGCCTCCCGGACTTCTGGCGCGGCAGCGCGCGGGACCTGGCGGCGGTGTTCAGCGCCGCGCCCGGCACGATGCTGGGCGAGCCGGTGCTCGCAGCCCCGGGCTGGGCGGTGGTGCGCGTCGACGAGGTCATTCCCTCGCACGTCGCGCCGCTGCGCGAGGTCGCGCGGCGCCTGCGCGCCGACCTGCGCGCCGCCGCGAAGGTCCGCAACGACGATCGCCTGCTGCGCGAGGTGTACGCGGCGGCCGGCGACAGCCTGAAGGGCGACGGATTCAAGGTCCGCTACGCGGTCGTCGACACCGGCTCGTTCCAGCCCGCGGAGCCGTCCATGCCGGAGCTGGACCGGTACTACCGCGCACATCTCGTGGACTACACCTCGTACGACCGCACCGCGGGAACGGTGGTCGAGGTGCCGCTCAGCCAGGTGCTCGACGATGTCCGCCGGCGCTGGGCGAGCGAGCGCCGGCGCGAGCTGACGCGCATCGCCGCGGAGAGCCTGCGCGAGGCGTGGCGCCGCGGACGGCGGGACGCGGCCCTCGAGCGCTCGATGGTCGAAGTGAAGGAGGTGGGCCCGATCCCGGCCGAGGGTCTCGTGGACAGCGGCCGCGTGGGCCTCGGTCTCTCCGACGCGCTCTCGAACCTGACCGGCCGCGCCGGGGTCAACGCGGTCACGATCCCGGGCGGCTACCTGGTGGTTCACGTGCTCCAGGTGGTCCCGGGCTACCAGCCGACCCTCGAGCAGGCGCGCGTGCTATTGGCCACGCGCATCGCCCGGCGCCGCGATGCGGAGATCGAAGCCGAAGCCCGGCGGGTGTACGAGAAGGACAGCACCGTGTTCCGGACCCGGGCGAAGATCGAGTTCAGCCGGCTGCTCATCGAGCGCCCGCCGATCCTCAGCGTCGAGCTCACCCGCGAGGAGGTCGAGCGCTACTTCAGGAGCCACATCAACGAGTACTCGGTCGGCGAGCTGGTGCGGATCCGTCACATCCTCGTCTCGCCCGCGAAGCCCGGTCCGGAAGCGGATGCCGCAGCGCGTGCCAAGGCCGAGGACATCCTGGGGCGGGTGCGCGCCGGCGAGGACTTCGCCAAGCTCGCCGCCCAGTACAGCGACGACCCGGCCACCCGCTACTCGGGGGGCGACGTCGGCACGTTCCGGCGCGGGCAGATGCGCGAGGGCTTCGAGCGGGCGGCGTTCGCGATGCGGCCCGGCGACATCACCGGCCCGGTCCACACCGACGTGGGCTACCACGTCATGGAGTGCCTCGAATACCTGCCGCCGATCGTCCACCCGCTCGCCCAGGTGTACGGCAACGTCGCCTACGCGTGCGCGCTGCGGAAGTCGGAGCGGATCGCGGCCGACCGCGCCGACAGCCTGCTGCGCACCTTGAAGAGCGTGGCCCAGGCGCGCGCGGTGGCGAAGAAGCTTGGCCTGAGCGTCCTCCTCACCGAGCACGACAAGGGTCTGACCGGGCGATTCGATCCGATCCTGAAGCCGTACATCCTCGAGGTCGAGAAGCTCAAGCCCGGCGTGCTCCATACCAAGACCCAGCTCTACGAGGGGCTGGGCCAGGTGATCACCTGGGTCGACACGATCATTCCGCCGCGGCAGATGCCCTGGGAGGAGGCGGCCGGGGCGGCGATCGATGCCTACCGGCACCAGAGCAGCCAGCGCGTCCTGCTCGCCAAGAGGGCGGAGCTCGACTCGATGATGGCGGCGGGAGCCTCGTTCGACACCGTCGCCGCCGCCTGGGGAGGGCTCGAGCACATGACCGAGGCCCCGGCGGGCACGGAGCTGCGCGGGATGGGCGGCCGGGCGGTGATCGACTCGCTGGTGTTCGGCCTCACCCGTCCGCCGGTGCTCGAGCCGGGGCAGGTGTCGGAGTGGATCGAGTTCCCGGGCGGGTTCTCGCGGCTGCGCGTGGTCGAACGCCTCGCGCCCGAGGCCGAGGTGGTGGCGCGTCGCGTCGAGGCGCGGCGCCAGATCGCCCTGTGGCGCAACCTCAACAGCTACTTCGACCGCCTCAAGGAGCGCTACCGGGTGCAGATCCTGGACAGCGAGCTCCGCGCCACCGTGCTGCCCGAGCCGACCGAAACCTAGCCGACCTGGGTTTGGGGCGGATTCGAATCGCCCGGCCGGCTTCGTGCAGGACGCAAGGCCCCGGGCGGAATCCACGTCGGAAGCGGCCGATCCGGCCGCCAATCGTGGGTTAGGCGGCTGGTATGCTCCGTGCACAAGCCTGCGACGGGACCACCATGACCAACTCGACCCCAGCATCCGCCAACGGCGCGGACCGCCGCCTTCTGCTCGTCGACTTCGACTGGCAGGACGCCGACCTGATGCCCGAGCTGCTCCAGCACCCGGGCGTGTCGGTGCGCCTGGTGGCGGGGGCGCAGCACGACGACGCCGGCATCCGGCTCGCCGAGCTGTGCGGCCTGCCGCGCACCGTGGATCTCGCCGATCTCACCCGCGAGATCTTCGACCTGGCGCTGGTGAGCGAGCGGAGTCCGCGTCGCACCCAGATCGAGGGCCTGCTGCTCGCCCTCGGAACGCCGAGCGTGACCCCTCAGGCGTTCCTGGCGGGGGAGACCGCTCCGGTGCTCGCGCCCTCGGTGGAGGCCCCGCTCGCGCTGCACGCGGCCGCCTTCGAGAGCGCGGTCGGCGGCAGCGACTTCGACACGCTCATGGAGCAGGCGCTCCCGGACGTCTCGATGGACGCGCCCACCGAGCCCCAGCCGGTGCCGATCCCGGCCCGGACCGAGCAGGTCACGATCGATCTCAAGGATTTCCCGAGCCCCGAGGACCGGCGCGGCCTGGAATCGGCGCTGCGGGCGATCATGGAAGCGACCGGCACCCAGCGGGTCGAGCTGCGGGTGGTGGGCCCCGACCAGACCGAGACCGTGGTCGAGGTCGGCCCCTCCGACGCGCTGCTCGGCAGCCTGGTCGGTCTCGCGCAGCAGCTCCGCTCCGCGCAGGTCGTGGGCGGCCTCGCCGGCCAGCAGAAGGGCAAGGCCTGGGGCGCGTGGCCGTTCCGCACCGTGCAGCGGCACGGCGTGGTGGCGGCGGGCGGCATCGATCCGGTCGACGGCTGGAGCACCTGGGAGCGCACGATCGGCGAGCTGCGGTCCGAGTGGGATCGCCGCGACCGCGAGCGCGCCGGCCCGGCGTTCCCGCTCCTGCCCGGCAGCCGGGTGCGCTGGATCGAGAACGAGGACTTCGCGAGCCGTCTCGAGCTCGCGATCGAGCGCAACCGGCGCGACGGGCTGGGATTCACGATCCACCGCCTCACCTTCCCGGGCTCGCCGACGGTGGTCGAGCTGCTCTGCAGCCAGCTTCCCGGCATGCTGCGCGATGCCGACAGCCTCACCCGCCCCTCGCCGAACGTGGCGCTGCTGCTCACCGCCGGCGACACGGGCACGTTCGCGCGCCTGCGCCCGCGCCTCGACACGCTCTGGGCCGAAGCCTGGCGGCAGGCGGGGATGAGCGACTCGGCGCCGCCGGTGACGGTGGACCAGGTCCACCTCTCCAACATCGAGGACGAGCCCGCCTTCCTGCGCACGGCGCGGGACTGGTCGGAAGCGGCTTAAGTTTCTCGGGAGTCGTCGGGCTCCCTTGACCGGTCCGGCGGGGCTTGCAATGCTGGCATCCCATGCCCGCACCCGCGCTCCGCTCCATCCAGCGGCTGGCTCCCGAGACCGCGTCGCGGATCGCCGCCGGCGAGGTGATCGAGCGCCCGCTCTCGGCGCTCAAGGAGATCCTCGAGAACGCCGTGGACGCCGGCAGCCACCGGGTCGAGATCACCGTCGAGGGATCCCTCGACCGTGCCTTCACGGTCGCGGACGACGGCGCCGGGATCATGGCCGATGAGCTCGATCTGGCGCTCGAGCGCCACGCCACCAGCAAGATCGGATCGCTCGAGGACCTCGATCACCTCGACACCCTGGGATTCCGGGGCGAAGCGCTGCCCAGCATCGCCGCGGTGAGCCGGATGCGGATCACCAGCCGCGCGGGGGCCGAGGACGCGGCGGCCACGATCGCGGTCGAGGGGGGTGAGGTGCTCGAGCGCGGGCGGGCGGGGCGCGCGCCCGGCACCACGGTCGAGGTGCGCGACCTGTTCTTCAACACGCCCGCGCGGCGCAAGTTCCTCAAGTCGCAGACCGGCGAGCTGCGCGCCGCCTCGCGCCTGATCGAGGCCCTGGCGCTCGCCCATCCCGAGGTGGCGTTCCGGCTGGTCGTGGACGGGCGCGAGCGCTTCGACTGGCCGTCGGCGGTTACGCCGCGCGAGCGGATCGCGGCCCTGTGGGGCGCGGGCCACGCCGAGCAGCGCCTCGAGGTCGCGGCGGAGCGCGACGGCATCCGGCTCCAGGCCCTGCTCGGGCTCCCGGAGCACGCGCGCGCCACGCGCGACGGGCAGCAGTTCCTGGTCAACCGCCGCTGGATCCAGAGCCCGCTCATCGCCCAGGCGCTGCGCCAGGCGTACGGGAACCTGATCCCGGACGGACGCTTCCCGGCCGCGACCGTGTGGCTCACCGTGCCCCCGGCACGGCTGGACGTGAACGTGCATCCCACCAAGCGCGAGGTGCGCTTCGCGAGCGACGACGCGATCTTCGGCCTGATCGCCGGCGCTTGCGCCCAGATGCTGGCGCCGCTCCACCCGCCGTTCACCGTGGTGCCCGGCGGCATCGGCGAGCCGCGCTGGGCGGATCGCGTGAGGGAACCGATCGGCGACCAGACGTCGCTCGGGCTGGGCGTGGTTCCCCTGGATGCGGCGGAGGGGACAACGCTGATGCCGGTGCGCACCGCGGGCCCGGGGGACGAGGTCGAGCCCACGTTCTGGCAGCTCCACGCCACCTACATCCTGGCCCCGGTGCGCGGGGGCCTGGTGATCGTGGACCAGCACGCCGCGCACGAGCGGATCCTCTACGAGGAGGCGCGCGCCCGGCTCGAAGGGCAGCGGGGCGCTTCGCAGCAGTTGCTGTTCCCGGCGCTGCTCGATCTCTCGCGCGACCAGTTCGACCTGCTGCTCGAGCTCGGGCCCTCGCTCCAGCAGCTGGGCTGGGACCTGGCGCCGCTCGGCCCGCCCACCGTGATCGTGCGCGGCGTGCCCGCGGACCTGCGCGAGCTGCCCCCCGGGCCGCTGCTCCAGGACCTCCTGGACGGCGTCGCCGAGGACAGCGGCCGCGGCGCGATGGAGGAGCTCACCGAGCAGCTGGCGCGCTCGTACGCGTGTCACGCGGCGGTGCGCGCCGGCGAGACGCTCAGCCAGGAGGAGATGCGGATCCTGGTCGACCGCCTGTTCGGCACCACCCGGCCCCACGGCGATCCGCACGGACGGCCCACGTTCGTGCGGCTCTCGCTGGACGAGCTGCACCGCCGCTTCGGCCGCGCGTGAGGCGCGCCCGGGCCCGATGAAGGCGCCGGGGACGGTCGCGGTGGTGGGTGCGACCGCCACCGGCAAGACCGCG
>DATEMP010000305.1:0-13069 GCA_035275545.1 Candidatus Eiseniibacteriota bacterium
GCCACCGGGCGGCGGGTTGACGACCGCGAGCTGCACCGTGCCCGCCTCGGCGGTGAGCACATCCGGCAGCACCACGCTAAGGCTATTCGTCGTGCTTTCGTCAGGCACCAGTTCGAACTCGACGGCGGTCGCACCACCGCTCGACCGCTGGGCGGACGCCCTGGAGGCAGAGCTGGGCCCGCGCTCGACCCGGCTGGACGGGGCGGCGGGTGGCTTCCTGTTGACCGGCTCGCGAGCCGGTTCCTATACTGCCCCGTTCGTCTAACTGAAACTCTGGCAACGAGTCGGCGGGGGGAGCGGACATGTTGCGACAGGTTGGTTGGCTCGGGCTCTGCGTGGCCCTATGTGGCGGGACGCTGCTCACCTCGGGATGCGGCGGCAAGGTCGGGCAGGCCGGCTCCACCTACGTCGACAACATCCCGCTGCCCCAGGACACGCTCACCGTCGACATGCCCGAGGTGGGGCGCCACGGTGGACGCCTGGTGCTCGCCCAGACCGCGCCCCCGCGCACGTTCAACTCGATCATGGGGAACGAGTCCTCCACGTTCGACGTGACCGACGGCCGGCTGTTCGCCTCCCTGGTCGAGTTCAACAACGCCACCCAGACGCTGGTCCCGCAGCTCGCCAAGGGCTGGGAGATCAGCGCCGACGGGAAGACCTCGACCTGGCACCTGCGGCGCGGCGCCGCGTTCTCGGACGGGCACCCGCTCACGTCCGTGGACGTGCTGTTCACGTACGCGGTCTACATGGACGACACGCTGCACACGTCGCTCTACGACTTCTTCAAGCCTTACGGAAAGAAGTTCAAGATCTCGGCGCCCGATTCGTACACGGTGGTCATGGAGACCGCCGGGCCCTACGCGATGCTGGTGCCGGTCGTGGCCTCGGTCTACATCATGCCCGAGCACAAGCTCGGCCCCCTCTACCGGAGCGGGGCGTACGCCTCCGCCTACAACGTGAGCACGCCGCCCGAGAGCCTGGTGACCAGCGGGCCGTGGAAGCTCAAGCAGTACGTGCCCAACGAGAAGACGGTGCTGGAGCGCAATCCCTACTGGTGCGGCGTCGACGCCGCCGGCAAGCGGCTGCCGTATCTCGACGAGGTGGTGTTCGTCATCGTGCCGGACCAGAACACCGCGGCGCTCAAGTTCGAGGCGGGCGAGGTGGACGCGCTCGACGACGTGAAGCCCGAGAACTACCAGACCTACGAGACCGGCCAGCAGAAGGGGAACTTCACCTTCTACGACCTCGGGCCGGCGCTGAACACCAACTTCTTCTGGTTCAACATGAACAAGGCGCGCGACACGAAAGGCGGCAAGAAGCTCGGCCAGATCTACGTGGACCCGGTCAAATACGCGTGGTTCAGCAACCGCGACTTCCGCCGCGCGGTGTCCAAGGCGGTGGACCGCGACGCGATCATCAAGAGCGTCTACTACGGGCACGCGGTCAAGTCGTGGTCGACCTCGACCCCCGGCAACAAGCTCTGGTTCACGCCCGACGCGGTCAAGTACGACTACGATCTCGAGGGCGCCAAGGCGCTGATCGCCGGGCTGGGATGGAAGGACAAGAACGGCGACGGCGTGGTCGAGGACACCCACGGCCATCCCGTGCGCTTCAGCCTGAAGACCAACAGCAGCAACGTCATGCGGGTCGCCTCGGCGAACTTCATCAAGGACGACCTGGCCAAGATCGGCATCGCGGTGGACGTGACGCCGCTCGAGTTCAACTCCCTGATCACCAATCTCAGGCAGGACTTCCAGTACGAGAGCATCCTGCTCGGCCTTCAGAGCGCGACCCCGCCGGATCCCGGGATGGGACAGAACGTGTGGCGGTCGAGCGGCCTCACGCACTACTGGAACATCAAGCAGCCGAAGCCCGAGACCGAGGTCGAGGCGCGCGTCGACCAGCTCATGGAAGCGAACGTCACCACCTTCGACGATGCTGAGCGCCACCGCACCTGGAAGGAGATCCAGGATCTGATCAACGGCGAGTGCTACGTCATCTGGCTTCCCAGCATCGTCTACAAGATTCCGATCCGGAACCGGTTCGGTAACCTCCAGCCCACCGTGATCCCTCACCGGATCATCTGGAACGTCGACCGGGTATTCGTGAAGTCCGGATCTCCGCGCGCCTGACGCGCGCGCCCGATGCGCACCTACGTTCTTCGGCGTCTGTTCCAGGTGATCCCGCTGCTGCTCGGGATCTCGGCGCTGACGTTCGTCCTGCTGCAGCTGGCGCCCGGGGACTTCCTCAACACGGTGGCCGAGAACCCCACCGTCTCGGCCGAGCGGCTCGAGGCGATGAAGCGCTCCTTCGGCCTCGACAAGCCCTGGTACATCCAGTACGGGCTCTATCTCAAGAATCTGTTCCTGCACTTCGACTTCGGCGAGTCGTTCGCGCGGCACCAGCCGGTGTTCACCGTGCTGCGCGAAGGGCTGGTGAACACGCTGATCCTGGCGCTCGCGGCGATGGTGGTGACCTGGGGGCTGGCGATCCCGCTCGGGGTGTGGTCGGCGGTGCGCCAGTACTCGTGGCTCGACAAGGGCCTCGCGGTGTTCGGCGTGATCGGGCTCTCGGTCCCCGAGGTGCTCTCGGGGCTGCTGCTGCTCATGGTGGCGGCGCGCACCGGTTGGCTGCCGGTGGGGGGGATGCACTCGATCGACTACGACGAGCTGGACGCGATGGGCAAGGCGATCGACCTGGTCCGGCACCTGGCGCTGCCGGCGCTGGTGGTGGGGCTCACGCCGCTCGCGGGCCGCATGCGCCAGATGCGTGGCAACCTGCTGGACGTGCTGCGGCTCGAGTACGTCACCACCGCGCGCGCCAAGGGCCTGGACGAGAACGTGGTGGTGTTCAAGCACGCGCTCCGCAACGCGATCAACCCGCTCATCACGCTGTTCGGCTACACGCTCGGGGCGCTGGTCTCGGGCTCGCTGATCGCCGAGATCATCTTCTCGTGGCCGGGGCTGGGCCGGATCACGTTCGACGCGATCCTGAGCCAGGACCAGTATCTGGTGCTGGGCTCGGTGCTGATGGCGTCGTTCGTGCTGGTGCTGGGCAACCTGGTCGCCGACCTCCTGCTCGCGATCGCCGACCCGCGGATCGCCTATGACTGACGCGGCACTCGCGGTCAGCGCCCCGGGGATCCCGGCGTCGGCGATCGAGATCCAGGACGATGTCGCCCTGCGCGCGCTGCCGCCCCAAACGCCCTGGATGCTGTTCTGGCGTCAGTTCCGGCGCAGCTCGCTCGCGGTCGGGGGAGGGGTCCTGCTCGCGCTCTTCTACGGGATGGCGATCATCGCCCCGTTTCTCGCGCCCTACAGCCAGGAATCGATGGACCGGGAGCGCTTCTTCCACCCGCCCCACACGCTCCACTGGATCGACGCGGGCGGCCGCTTCCACCTGATGCCGTTCATTTATCCGACGCGGCTCGCCGATCAGGGCACCCTGCGCTTCGACGAGGTGCGCGACACCCGGGTTCCGATCCGGCTGTTCGTGCGCGGCGTGCCCTACCAGCTGTTCGGCTTCGTCCCGATGGACCGGCACCTGTTCGGCGTCGACGCGCCCTATCGCGTGTTCCTGTTCGGGGCCGACCCTTCGGGTCGCGACGTGTTCTCGCGGCTCCTCTACGGATCGCAGATCTCGCTCACCGTCGGGCTCCTGGGGCTCGCGATCTCGTTCACGATCGGCATGCTGCTGGGGGGCATCTCGGGCTACTTTGGCGGCTGGATCGACACCGTGATCATGCGCTCGACCGAGCTGCTGCTCTCGATCCCCGGCCTGTACCTGATCATCGCGCTGCGCGGCATCTTCCCGACCTCGCTCCCGAGCCAGCAGGTCTACCTGGCGATCGTTGTCATCCTCGCCTTCATCGGCTGGGCGAGCCTGGCGCGCATCATCCGCGGCATGGTGCTGTCGATCCGGCGCCTGGAGTACGTCGCCGCCGCCGAGGCGCTGGGGATGAGCCGGCTGCGCATCATCGCCCGCCACATCCTGCCCAACACGCTCTCGTTCGTGATCGTCGCCGCGACCATCTCGATCCCCGGATACATCCTGGGCGAGATCGTGCTCTCGTTCCTGGGGGTGGGCGTCCAGGAGCCCGCCGCGTCGTGGGGGAACATGCTGAACCAGGCGCGCAACCCGCGCGCGCTGGCCTCGTTCCCGTGGCTCCTCTACGTGCCCGGCACCGCGATCTTCCTCACCGTGATGGCGTTCAACTTCCTGGGCGACGGGCTGCGCGACGCGCTCGATCCACGCAAGGTGCAGGGAGGCAAGAGCGGATGAGCGAGCGCCTGCTGAGCGTCGAGGACTTGAAGACCTACTTCTTCACCGACGACGGCGTGGTGCGTGCGGTGGACGGCGTGACCTACGACCTGGGCGAGCGCGAGACGCTCGCGGTGGTGGGCGAATCGGGGAGCGGCAAGAGCGTCACCGCGCTCTCGATCCTGCGCCTGGTCGCCGACCCGCCCGGGAGGATCGTCTCTGGGAGGATCCTGTTCCGGGGCAAGGACCTGGCGACGCTCTCCCAGGCCGAGATGCGGAAGATCCGGGGCAAGGAGATCTCGATGATCTTCCAGGAGCCCATGACCTCGCTCAACCCGGTCTACACCTGCGGCGAGCAGATCATGGAGGCGGTGGTGCTCCACGAGGGCGTGGACCGCAAGGCGGCGCGTGCGCGCGCGGTCGAGATGCTGAAGCTGGTCGGGATCCCGCTCCCCGAGCAGCGGGTCGACGAGTACCCGCACCAGATGTCGGGGGGGATGCGCCAGCGCGTGATGATCGCCATGGCGCTCGCGTGCCGGCCGGCGATCCTGATCGCCGACGAGCCCACCACCGCGCTGGACGTGACCATCCAGGCGCAGATCCTCGAGCTCTTGAAGCGCCTGCAGAAGGAGCTGGGGATGGGGGTGCTGCTCATCACCCACGACCTGGGCGTGGTCGCCGAGACCGCCGACCGCGTCGCGGTCATGTACGCCGGGCAGGTGGTCGAGTACTGCGACGCGCCGGCGGCGTTCAAGCGCACGCTGCACCCCTACACCGCGGGGCTGCTCGCCTCGCTGCCCAAGCTCGGCGACAAGCGTGCCGAGCTGCGCGTGATTCCCGGCAACGTGCCCAATCCGGCGCACTTCCCGACCGGGTGCCGGTTCCATCCCCGCTGCCCGGTGGCGCAGCAGCGCTGCCGCGACAACGATCCGCCGGTGCTCACCTTCGACGGCAATCACCTGGCGCGCTGCTGGCGCGCCGACGAGATCGCCGCCGGCACGCTCGACCCGGCCGGCCCGTCGCCCGCCGCGGGCAGTGCCGCCGCCGGAGGTGCGGCCCGTGGCTAAGCCGCTGCTCGAGGTCGAGAACCTCGTCAAGCACTTCCCAATTCGAAAGGGGCTGCTCTCGCGCACGGTCGGACAGGTGCGCGCCGTGGATGGCGTGTCGTTCACGGTCGCCGCGGGCGAGGTGCTGGGCCTGGTGGGGGAGAGCGGCTGCGGCAAGACCACCAGCGGGCGCTGCATCCTTCGCCTGATCGAGCCCACCTCGGGGAGCGTGCGCTTCGACGGCCGCGAGGTGACGACCATGAGCAAGCGCGAGCTGCGCGCGCTCCGCCGCGAGATGCAGATCGTCTTCCAGGATCCCTACTCGAGCCTCAACCCGCGGCTCACGGTGGGAAGCATGCTGGGCGAGGCGCTGGCGATCCACAAACTGGCGAAGGGCGCCGCGGCCCGGGAGCGGGTCGCCGAACTGCTCAAGCTGGTCGGGCTCCATCCCGACCACGCGCGGCGCTACCCGCACGAGTTCTCGGGCGGCCAGCGGCAGCGGATCGGGGTGGCGCGAGCGCTGGCGGTGAACCCGCGCCTGATCGTGGCCGACGAGCCGGTCTCGGCGCTCGACGTCTCGATCCAGGCCCAGATCATCAACCTGCTGCGCGACCTCCAGCGCCGGCTCGGGCTCACCTACCTGTTCGTGGCCCACGACCTCTCGGTGGTCGAGCACATCAGCGACCGCGTGGCGGTCATGTACCTGGGGAAGATCGTCGAGCTCGCCGAGAGCGAGGCGCTCTACCGGGAGCCGAAGCACCCCTACACGGTGTCGCTGCTCTCGGCGATCCCGGTGCCCGATCCCGGGCGCAAGAAGGAGCGCATCGTCCTGAAGGGCGACGTGCCGAGCCCCGCCAAGCCTCCCAGCGGCTGCCGGTTCCATCCCCGCTGCTTCATGGCGCAGGACATCTGCTCGCGCGAGGAGCCGCTCCTGCGCGAAGTACGCCCCGGACACTGGTCCGCCTGCCACTTTGCAGAAGACGTGCGCGCAGGCGTTTTGACCCAGAGGTCCTGAAGCCGGGGGGAAAGCCCCCAGCCCGATGCCCCGACGAGCCTCCCGGCTCGCTCGCGCGTGATGCTCATCCGCGCCGCTAATCGCTTCGTAGATAGCTGGTTGGAACGCCCCTGCCGTGCCCGCCAGAGGGCCTTCTGACACCGGCATCACGATTGCGATATGTCACGAGCGAAGCGCGACGAGAGTCGCGCGACAACCGCGACGACGAGTCGCGCTGACAACCCAATACGAAATGTTCCCTGTGCGGCTCGTGATTGGCTGGGCGTGGGCTGATCCCCCTATCGCGAGCGAAGGAGTCATACGATCCAGCACACGGCCGATACGGGGAACTATTATGCGGGCCCCAAAGCCGCGGCGCACCTCCACAGCCCAAGCACACCCCAGCCGCGGACCGGGGCCCTTCTCTTTGTCCTCGCCCGGGCTCCCCGGGCGGGGCCAGAAGCCCGCAACTGGCCGCACGGCCAGTCGAAGATGCGCTCCAGAGCGCATCCTTGAACGCTCCGCGTCTCAGCGTCGTCCCGCCCGCGCCCCGCTTGTGCGCAAACCCCATCCCTGCTAGCGTCCGCCGCTGGCGTGGTCGGCAAGTGCCGTCGCCGCAATCACCTCCAGACAGGGGGAGTTCGCCGCAGAGTGCCCAGGGAAGCGTTGGGCCTGGTCGAAACACGTGGCTTCGTCCCGGCCGTCGAAGCCGCCGACGCCATGTGCAAGACCGCCCGCGTCCGACTGGTGCGCTATGAAGTCACCCGCGGCGCGCTCGTGACCGTGGTGGTGCGCGGCCCGGTCGCGGAGGTCGAGGCTGCGGTCGCGGCGGGAGCCGCCGCCGCCACGCGGCTCGGCGAGGTGCTGGTGCGTCACGTGATCCCCGCGCCCGATCCGCAGCTCGAGCAGCCGATCGCCGGGCCGTCCCAATCCGCCGGCCCTGATCCGTTCTGACCCATACCCGAGAGGTGGCGCTCATGCAGGAAGAAGCCCTGGGCTTGATCGAGACGCGAGGCTTCGTGGCCATGGTCGAGGCATCGGACGCCATGGTGAAGGCGGCGCGCGTGTCGCTGGTCCACTACGAGAAGATCGGCGGCGGCTACGTCACCACGATCGTGCGCGGTGACGTCGCGGCGGTCCGTGCCGCGACCGAGGCGGGCGCTGCGGCGGCCGCGAAGGTCGGCGAGGTGGTGTCGGTCCACGTCATCCCGCGGCCGCACGGCATGCTCGAGGACGTGCTCCCGATCACCGCACCCACGACCGGCGCCAAGAAGTAGGCCCTCGGTGCTGCTCGCGCAGGTCCTGGGGACCGTGGTCTCCACGCGCAAGGACCGCGGGTTGCTCGGCTTGAAGCTGCTGCTCACCCGCGAGGTGGACGGCGCGTTCAAGCCCACCGGCAACTTCGTGGTGGCCGCCGATGCGGTGGGAGCGGGCTCGGACGAGATCGTGCTGCTCGCCCAGGGCTCCTCGGCGCGCATGACCGAGGTGTCCAAGGAGAAGCCGGTCGACGCGGTGATCGTGGGAATTGTCGACGCGGTCGAGGTGGACGGCAAGGACGTCTACCTCAAGCGGGCGAAGGCCGCGAGCTAGCCGGTCATGGCCGCGCAGGGGATGGGCATCGATCCGGGGCGCCTGAGCGGCATCGTCGCCGAGGTCCTGGAGCGTCTCGAGGCCGAGTCCCCGTCGCGCGCAGCGGGCGCCACGGCGCCGCTCGGCGTCCATGCCGACCTCGACACCGCGGTCGCCGCGGCCCAGGCCTCGTTCAAGGCCTACGACCAGGTGCCGCTCGCCACGCGCAACGCGATCATCGCCTCGGTGCGCGAGACGCTGGCGACCCAGTACCAGGTGCTCGCCGAGCTGGCGGTCGAGGAGACCGGGCTGGGCCGGGTCGACGACAAGATCCTCAAGAACAAGATCGTCACCGAGCGCACGCCCGGCACCGAGGATCTGGAGCCGATCGCCTGGACCGGGGACCACGGCATGACGCTCGCCGAGCGGGCGCCCTACGGTGTGATCTCGACCATCACCCCGGTGACCAACCCGTCCGAGACCATCATCAACAACGGCATCTCGATGATCGCGGGCGGCAACACGGTGGTGTTCTGCCCGCACCCGGGCGCGCGCAAGGTGTCGAACCTCACCATCGACCTGATCAACCGCGCGGCGCGCCGTGCCGGGGCGCCGCTGCCGCTGCTTCATTCGGTCGACCAGCCGACGCTCGACGTGGCCAAGGCGCTGCTGCGCTACCAGGGGATCCGGCTCAACGTGGTGACCGGCGGTCCGGGGGTGGTCCGGGAGGCGCTCGACTCGGGCAAGAAGGCGATCACCGCCGGCCCGGGCAACCCGCCCTCGATCGTCGACGAGACCGCCGATCTCGAGAAGGCGGCGCGCGACATCGTCTCCGGTGCCTCGCTCGACAACAACATCATCTGCACCGACGAGAAGGAAGTGATCGCGGTGGCGGTGATCGCCGACCGCTTGAAGGAGGCGTTCGCGCGCTCCGGGGCGATCGTGCTGGCGCCGCACCAGATCGAGAAGCTCCGCAAGGTGGTGCTCGAGAGCGAGCGCGGCCCGCGCAAGTACGCGATCATCAACCGCAAGTTCGTGGGCAGGAACGTGGACGTGATCCTGCGTGAGGCGGGGATCCCGTGCGATCCCTCCAAGCGGATCGCGCTGTGCGAGGTGGACGCGGACCATCCGTTCGTGTGGACCGAGATGATGATGCCGGTGCTGCCGCTGGTGCGGGTGCGCACCGTGGACGAGGCGATCGACTACGCGCTGCTGGTCGAGCACGGGTTCCGGCACACCGCCTCGATGCACTCGCGCAACATCGAGAAGCTCTCCAAGATGGCGCGGCTCTGCGACTGCTCGATCTACGTCAAGAACGGGCCCAACTACGCGGGGCTCGGCTACGGCGGCGAGGGGCCGACCAGCTTCACGATCGCGAGCCCGAGCGGCGAGGGCATGACCACCGCGCGCAGCTTCACGCGGCTGCGCCGCTGCACGCTGGTCGACGCGTTCCGGATCGTATGAGCCACGTCTCCATCGCCGCGATCGAGACCAGCAGCATCGCCCAGGGCACGGTGGTGGGCGACGCGATGGTCAAGCAGGCGGAGGTGACGCTCATCCAGGCGGCCACCCTCTCGCCCGGCAAGTTCTGGGTGCTGATCGGCGGCGATCTGGGCCCGGTGCGGTCCGCGCACGCGCGCGGGCTCGAGGTCGCGGCCGACACGCTGCTCGACTCGCTGTTCATTCCCCAGCTCCACGAGATGGTGCTGCCGGCGCTGCGCGGGATCGTGACCGCGGGCGACGAGGACGCGTTGGGCGTGATCGAGACGCTGAGCGCCGCTTCGGCGATCGTCGCCGCCGACCGCGCCGCCAAGACCGCGGCGGTGACGCTGCGCGAGCTCCGGCTCGCCAACGGGATCGGCGGCAAGGGCTTCGTGTTCATGACCGGCGAAGTGGGGGACGTGCAGGCGGCGGTGGACGCCGGCCGCGCCGAGGCGCTTCAGAAGGGACTCCTGGTGCGCTCGGTGGTGGTGCCGCGTCTCCACCCGCAGATGAAGGCCTGGGTCTGATGCTGTTCGCGCGCGTCATGGGCACCGTGGTGTGCACTACCAAGGTGCCGTCCTGGCGCGGGCAGCGGCTGCTGCTCGTCCAGCCCACCGACCCGCACGGGACGCCGCAGGGGCGGACCCTGGTCGCTGTCGACCTGGTCTCGTCAGCCCAGGGGCAGCGCGTGTTCTACGTGCGCGGCCGCGAGGCGGCCAACGCGCTTCCCGACGCCGACAATCCCGCGGATGCCGCGATCGTCGGGATCATCGACGACGTGCGCGCCCCGGACGCGCCCGAACCGGGCCCGGGCAAGGGCGGCAGGAAGGCGGGCGCCTGATGTTCCTGGCGCGCGTGGTGGGCGACGTGGTTGCCACAATCAAACACGAGGCGCTCCAGAACCGGAAGCTGCTGCTCGTCCAGCCGCTCACCGCGGACGGTACGCCCACCGGGAAGCCGGCGATCGCCGTCGATTACGTGGACGCCGGAGTCGGGGATCACGTGCTGGTGGTGGACGAAGGCAACAGTGCCGCTCAGGTGCTCCAGCGGCCACGCGGTCCGATCCGCACCGTGATCGTGGGGGTGGTGGACGAGGTCGCCCAGGCATAGGGCGAGCCCTGGGGGCCCATCGAACCAGGAGACGGAGAGCGGCCTGGCATGCTAGATTACGGATGCGAGGGTCAAACGTAGTCCACTGAGGTCTTGTCCACGCTTCAACCGGGAGGCGGCACTATGACCAAGGCTGACCTGGTGGAAGAGATCTCGGCCCATACCGGGGTCTCGAAAAACCATACCGCAGTGATCGTCGACGGCATGCTGGACGCCGTGAGCCGGGCGCTCAGCGACGGCAAGCATCTGGAGATCCGGGGCTTCGGCACCTTCAAGGTGCGCGAGCGGCGCGCACGTCGCGCCCGTAATCCCCGCAGCGGCTCGGAAGTGATGGTGCCGGCCAAGCTCGTGCCGGTGTTCAAGCCCAGCAAGGAGCTCAAGGCACAGGTCATGGGAGAGGTGGAGATTCCGACCCCGACTCCCGAGCCTGTCACGTCCTAGCCACCACGAGGGAGATCCATGGGATCGGGTAAGAAGCGCAAGCGGAAGAAGATCGCGACGCACAAACGAAAGAAGCGTCTCCGGAAGAATCGCCATAAGAAACGCATCCGCTAGCTTCGGCCACCGCGATTCCGTCGAGCCCGTTCGGCGTCTGATCGGCCGCGCGCACCATGCGCGCGGCCGTTGGACTTTCGATCCCGCGCGCCGATGGCGCGGCGGACGGCGCGAGCTGGTCTGGCGCGGCAAGCACGCCCCCGAGGACGGCGACTACTGCATCGCCGAGGTCCCGGACGAGGGCCCCGCGTTCCTGGTCGAGGTGCTGGGCGCCGAGGACCGTCCCGAGTGGGACGATCACGCGGTCGAGTCCCAGTTCCGGCTCCGCACCCGCTTCCCGGTGGCGGTCGAGGCGGAGGCCGAGCAGGTCGACGTCCCGGTTTCCACCGGGCGGAAGGGGCGCCTCGACCTGCGTGGCGAGCTCTCGTTCACCATCGACCCCGGCGACGCGCGCGACCACGACGACGCCCTCTCCGTGAAGGCACTCGGCCCGGGCCGGTGGGAGGTCGGGATCCACATCGCCGACGTCTCGCACTACGTGACCCCCGGCTCGGCGCTCGACGTCGAGGCGCAGGAGCGCGGCACCAGCGTCTACCTGCCGGGCGGCGCGGTGCCCATGCTTCCCGAGCGGCTCTCGTCCCATCTCTGCTCGCTGGTGCCGGACCGAGACCGGCTGGTGCTCTCGGTGATCGCCGAGCTCGATGCCCAGGGGCGGGTCCACGGCGTGCGCTTCGTCGAGGCGGTGATCCGGAGCCGCGCCAAGCTCTCCTACGAGCAGGCTCAGGCGGCGCTCGACGGCCGCGCGCGTCTCGAGCCCGCAGTCCAGGAGGCGCTCGAGATACTGATCGGGCTCTCGCGCGTGCTCCGGGCGCGGCGCCGCACCCAGGGGGCGCTCGATCTCGAGGTGCCGGAGATCAAAGCGCGCGTCGACGCGCAGGGCCTGGTGATCGCCCTCGAGCGTCGCGAGCACCTCGAGAGCCACGAGCTGATCGAGGAGTTCATGCTGCTCGCCAACCGCTGCGTGGGCGCGGAGGGCGCGCGCCGCGGCAGCGGGCTCCTCTACCGCGTGCACGACCCGCCCTCGCCGCGCAAGCTCGCCGAGCTGGACCTGATGCTCAAGGCGCTCGGCCTGCCGCGCCCCGGCGACCTGCGCGATCCGGCGCGCGCGCTCCAGGCGGTGCTGAAGACGCCACTCGATCCGCCGCGCCGGCGGCTGGTCCATCGGCTGGTGCTGCGCTCGCTGACCCGGGCGCGCTACCTGGGCAGGGACACCGGGCACTTCGGGCTCGCCGCGCGCGAGTACTGCCACTTCACGTCGCCGATCCGGCGCTACCCGGACCTCCACAATCACCGGCGCGTGCGCGAGTGGATCCACGACCGGCCGACCGCCGCATGGGATCCGGTCCCGCTCGAGCGGCTCGGCGAGCGCTGCAGCGCCACCGAGCAGAACGCCACCGAGGCGGAGCGGGAGGCGGTGCGTGTCAAGAGCCTCCGGGTGCTCGAGGCAAGACTCGGAGAGCAGGCATCGGGTATCATCACCGGGTTCGTTCCCCAGGGGTTTTTCGTCGAGCTCGACGATGATCCGGTGGAAGGCTTCGTCAGGGTCTCGAACGACCTCGACGACCATTTCCAGCTGGATCCGACGGGAGTCCGCATGATCGGACGCCGCACCCGTCGGCGTTTTTCCCTGGGCGATACCGTTCGGGTCATGGTGGCGCGGGTGGACGTGCCGGCCCGGGAATGCGACCTTGCACTGTGGAGCCCGGAACGGCGACGTCATCGCCGCGGGCGTGGGAGGGGTTGATGGCAGGCAAGAAGGCCGTGCGCAGGAAGGAACGGCGCCGCATGTCGCGCGCCGACGCCCAGCTCAGCATGCGCGTCGAGGGATACGGCGGCGAAGGGGCGATGGTGCCGATCGTCACCGAGAGCAAGAACATCTCGGGCAGCGGGGTCTACTGCTACTCGCCGCTCTACCTGCCGCCGCTTTCCAAGGTGGCGCTCACGATCGTGCTGCCCGCGGTGCCGGGCCGGAGCCCGAGCCAGCGCCTGCTCAAGTGCGAAGGCGTGGTGGTGCGCTGCCTGGCGGTCGACGGCCCTCGCAAGGACCGCACCT
>DATEMP010000306.1:0-15000 GCA_035275545.1 Candidatus Eiseniibacteriota bacterium
AGATGCGCGCGGGCGAGGGCGCGAACGCGCCCAGCCGGCTCAGGGATGGGCCGTTCGGGGCGGGCACACCGGTGACCTCCGTGTCGGTGATATCGATGCGACCGTCCCGGTAGACGGTGATCTTCATGTCGGACGCGATGCCGGGTTCGAGCGACCACAACCGCGAGTCCGACCGACCGTCCACCACGATCCTGGACCCCTGCGGGCTCGGGTAGACGACCTCGAGCTCGTAGCGCCCGGATCCCACGCCGCCGAAGGTGACCGTGTACTCGTTCTGCGAGAGGTACCCGGATCCGCCGTCGACGATCCGCGTCTGGGTCGTGCCGGGCACGCCGCCGACCTGCTTCAGCCGCACCGTGGCGCCGTAGCAGGTCATGTGACCGCCTTCGTCCAGGACCCTTACCCGAAGCCCCGAGGTGTGGAACCCCTGCTTGAGATGGAGCTTGTTGATCACGATCGCCTTGTCGATCGTCCCGATGACGACGTCCAGATCCCCGTCGTTGTCGGCATCGCCCCAGGCGGAGAGCTCCTGATCGTTGCTCGCCGCGTCGAATCCCATGTCGCGCTCGAAGGTGCCGTCGCCCTGGTTCAGCATCAGGCGCGCGCGCCCCCCCCCGTGCTGCACCAGATCCATGTCGCCGTCGTTGTCGGCATCGGCCCAGCTGTCGCCCCAGAACAACGGGACGGTACCGACGCCCGCGGCGGCCGTGACCTCGGTGTACTGCCCGTCGTCGAGACGGTAGAGGTGCGGGCTGTCCAGGCAGCGCAGGTAGACGTCGAGATCGCCGTCGTTGTCGTAGTCCACGAACGACATGCCTTCGTCGAACTTGAGGGGCAGACCCACCGAGGGGCGGATGTCGGTGAAGTGGCCGGTCCCGTCGTTGATGAACAGCTGGGCCGCGCAGTAGAGGTCGAGGTACCCGTCGTCGTTCCAGTCCGCGGCGTGCGCTCCCTCGGGGCGCAGCGCCCAGGGCACGCCCGGGGTGCTGATCCCCACGGCTTCGGCGCGATCCGTGAACGTTCCGTCACCGTTGTTGTGATAGAAGAAGCCCTGCCAGGGATAGAGATCGGTGTAGTAGGGCGCGAAGAGATCGGGCCAGCCGTCACCGTCGAAGTCGCCCCAGACCGCGGTCTCCCCGTTGCCGGTGACCGCCATGCCGAGCTGCGGCGCGACGCTGTCGAACGTCCCGTCGCCGCGGTTGCGCAACATCAGATCCGGCGTCCCCCGCTCGCCCAGCCGGTAGCCGAGGATCACCATGTCGAGGTCGCCGTCCTTGTCGTAGTCGCAGGTGGAGGCGCCGTGATAGTTCCCCTCCGCCAGGATCGCGCGGAAGCCCGGCATCTCTGGATAGGGAGGCGTCGGGCCGCCAAAGTAGAGGGGATAGTCGAGGTAGCCGTCGCCGTTCAAGTCCCCCATGGCGGTGGAAAGCGTGCCGTACCGCCAGCTCGTCTGCCCGAGATAGCTGAGCGCCCAGGTGGCCTTCTCGTCGTTGGTGATCCTTCCCACCGCCTCGCTGTCGGCGACGATGATCCCGACCGGGTTCGAGAGCCGAACCAGGAACCACTCGTTCCCCTCGAGCTTCGTGTCGCCGCGCACGTCGACCGCGATCGTGCCGGTGGTCTGGTTCGGCAGGAACTGGAGCGTCCCCGCCGTGGGCACGAAGTCCAGGTCGACGACGCCCTTCGCGGTTCCGTCCACGGTCTGGTAGGCGACGGTGGCCAGCCCGCCCGGCGGCCCCGAGAGGGTGACGGTGAAGACCAGCGCGGTGGTCCCGGAGGACCCCTCCTTCACGCGTGCGTCGGAGATCGTGAGCGTGGGGGGAGGATCCAGGACTTCAGCCGGCGGACCGCCAAAGGCGGCGCGCACGAGCAGGCACGCGCTCGCGATCGATGCGGAAACGCTGGACAGCCGGGGGAGACGACCGTGCAACGCCGGGGGCCCTTTCCAACCATTCATCCGGACGGCAACCGCCGTGGCCGGATGGGAACGAACACATCGTCCGTGATCAGGTGTGGTCGATCGCGGAGAAGTCCGGCCGCGATCCATCGGGCAGGGCGCCCCGTGTGACTCGATAAGCATACCGCAACGGGGCCGTTCTGCCGCCGACATCCGAAGCAATACCGGGGCCTTCGGCGGGCCACCCCGGGGGAACCGGGTCCGTCTCCTAACCCGGCTCCAAAGCGGCCCGCCCCACGGAATTCGCGTGCCGGATCGAATTGGGACGGCCCGCGGCACCGAGGCAGGCCGCATCGGGGGCGTGCAGATCGCGAGGTCGGGCCGCTCGCTGTGCGCCCCCGCGGCAAGGCGGCTAAGATCGCCGCATGAGCCGCCCACTGCGCGTCGGGTTTGTCGTGGAAGGCTTCTCGATTCCCGCATGGCAGGCCGAGCTCATGGACGCCGTGGGTGCGGAGCCCGGATTCGAGCGGTCGCTGCTGCTGGTGCTTCGCGGCCCTGCCGCGGCGACTCCATCCCACCCGATCGTCTCGGCCTACGACGCCTTCGATCGACTGGTCGACCGCGGCCGCAACACCCGGGTCCTCCCGGTTGCGCTCGAGCCGGCCGGGACTCCGGTGCTGGAGTGGACGCCTCCGTCCACCGCGCGCCTGGCGGAGCACGCGCTCGATCTCCTGATCGATCCCGGCGGCCACGATCTCGGGCCGGAGCTCGCGACCGCGACCCGCCTCGGCCTCTGGACGATCCGGTTCGGAGACGATCCTGGGCACGGCGGCGAGCTTCCCCACCTCTGGGAGCTCGACGATCGCCATGCCACGGCGACCCTCGAGGCACAGGGCCCCGCAGGCGCAGCACGCATGCTGGCCCGCACGACCTGCGGCATGCACCCCTCTTCGTTGGTACGCACGCGATGCGTCATCGCCGCGGCGATCGTGAACCTGACGCTCGGCCGGCTCAGGGGCGTGAGGACACTGGGGCCCGAGTTCCTCGCGCGAGCGTCCCGACCGATGCTCCCGCCGGTCTCGCGACCTGAATCACCGGGTGCCCTGCGCCTGGCGAGCTTGTTCGTGGTGTGCGGCCTGCGCGTGGCGAGGCGCCTCTGGGACAAGGCCGTGCGTGACGACTTCTACTGGTCGGTGGCGGTGGCGCCACGCCCCGCGGAGCCGGGCCTCGAGGCGGCCCTGCACCGCGCCGATTTCCGGGAGCTTCCCCAGCCGCCCGACTGGTTCCACGCCGACCCATTCGTCTACGAACATGAAGGGGAGTCGTTCCTGTTCGTGGAGGCGTTTCCCTATGCGACCGGGAGGGGCGTGATCTCGGTGAGTCGCATCCACTCCGATGGGGCCTTCTCACCTCCCAGGATCGTGCTCGAGCGGCCCTACCATCTCTCGTACCCGAACGTCTTCCGGCGACGCGGTGAGATCTTCATGATTCCCGAGACCAGCGAGAACCGCACGATCGAGCTCTACCGCTGCGAACGCTTTCCGGATCGCTGGGCGCTGGACACCGTTCTCATGGAAAACATCGAGGCCGCCGATGCCACGATCGTCGAGTCCGCGGGGCGCCTGTGGATGTTCGTGACGATCGCCTCGCGCGGCATTTGGCTCGACACCGAGCTCCATGTGTTCCACGCCGAGGACGTGCGAGGGCCGTGGCGTGCCCACCCGCTCAACCCGGTGGTGTCGGACGTGCGCCGTGCCCGGCCGGCGGGGATCATCTGGGAGGAGAAGGGCCAGCTCATCCGCCCCGGGCAGGACTGCTCGCCGGGCCATGCCCGCGCCACATCGTTCCAGCGCATCACCATGCTGACCCCCGAGGACTATGCGGAAGTGCCGTTCACACGGCTTGACGCGAATCAGATCGTCTGGAAACGGAATGCACAACGGACGCATCACTGGTGCATGGGCTCACGGTTCGTGGCCGTCGATGCCACGGTTTCCCGCTTCCGGCGGCCGCGCGTGCCGACCAGGCCCGGAGGCGGTGCCTGGCCAACTTCGCTTCCCCTCGACGCGACCCGCGAGGCGGGATCCCGTCAGGCCTCGGGATAGGGCACGAGCGGCATGTCCGAGGTGTTGTTCGCGAGATGGTGCGGCGGCGGCGGGATCTCCATGCCGTGCGGCCAGACGCTCACCGGCAGGGTTTGGTAGGGCCGGAATCGCAGGTGCCGAAGCGCACGCTCGAGCGGCGGCGAGCTGGTCGCCGCGCGGATCGTGTCCGGCCGGCTCGCCGCGAGCCGGACCAGGGTCTCGATGACCATCCAGCGCCACAGCGCGTCGTCGTCCTCCGGCGCGAAGACGTCGATCAGCGTCGCCTCGATGCCGTGCGGGCCGCGGTGGAGCCGCGACAGCGACCAGCCTCGCACGCGTCCATCGATCCGGAATCGGAGCAGCGCGAAGCGGCCCATCTCCTCCACGGCGCTCATGAGCCAGCCGATGCGCGCCGGATCGGGAATCGGAACGATGCCGGCCCGGGCACGGTCGTAGAGCCTGACCACCCCCGGATCCAGGTCGCGGGTCTCCTCCACCGTGCCTCCCGCCGGACCGCGGCGCGGGCGGGGCACGAGCCACGGACGGACGGCGAGCCGGAACGCGGTCTCCACCCACGCGGCGGGAATCGCGGCCCGGCGCCGCACCCAGGAGGCGAACGCCCGGCCCTCGAGCGGCAGCGCGAAAAACGTGAAGTCGCCCGCCTTCTGCCAGCGGAGGCGCGGCAGCAGCGTGAGCGTGTCCTGGCCCCCTCCCACCGTCACGATCGGCTCCGGGCGGCCCATCATGGTCTGCATGAGCCGGATGCCGAGCCCCGAGCCGCGCAGCGCCGGCAGGCAGTACCAGTCGTGGGTCTCGAGGCAGGTCACGGCCCGCCCGCCCACACGATAGGGGTTGAGAAACGCCCACAGGGCCGCCACGACCTCGCTTCCGTCCATCGCGAGATAACCCACCTGCGCGGGGCAGTCGAGATAGCGCCAGCGGTAGTAGGCGTCGGATTTCGGGCGCGACCAGGTGCGCTCCGAGAAGCGGCGCACGGCGGGCAGCAGATCGGGTTCGAAGGGGACGATGCGGATCGGCACCACGGGCCTAGACGGTGGTTCCGCCGTCCACCACGAGCACCTGTCCCGTGATGAAGTCCGCGCCCGGCGAAAGCAGGAATTCCACCACCGGGATCACGTCCGCCGGGGTCCCGAGGCGGCCGAGCGGTGTGCGGCGGACGATCTGGCGGCGTTGCGCCTCGCTCAGCCCGTGCGTCATCTCGGTCTCGAGGAAGCCGGCGGCGATGCTGTTGACCGTGATGCCGCGATCGCCCAGCTCGCGCGCGAGCGCGCGCGTGACCGCGTCGAGCGCGCCCTTGGTGGCGGAATAGGCGGACAGGCCGCGGTAGCCGCGGAGCCCGACGATCGACGAGATGCTGACGATCCTCCCGCGCCGGGCGACCAGCATCTGGCGGGCGCAGGCGCGCGTCAGGTAGAGGCTGCCGAGGAGATTGGTCCTCACCTGGACGTCGATGTCGTCGAACGAGGCGGTCGCGAGCAGTCCGTCCCGCGCCAGCCCGGCGTTGTTGACGAGGGCGTCGATCCTCCCGAAGCGCTCCGCGGCCCCGCGCACGAACGCGTGGACGGCGCGCGCGTCTGAGATGTCGACCGCCTCGAAGAGGAACCGGTCCGCGAGCGCGCGATCCTTCCGGACGGCCCGGACGAAGTCGGTCTCGGTCCGGCTGAAGGTGCACACGGTGTCACCGCGCTCGAGCAGATGCTGGACGATGGCCTGCCCGAGGCCACGGCTTCCTCCGCTGACGACGACGATGCGTGGCGGCATGGGCTTCATCCTCTCACCAGCTTTCCGGCGGCGGTGGTTGCGAGCCGATCGACGAAGTGCAGGATACGCGGCACCTTGAAGGCTGGCAGCCGCGCGCGGCACGCGGCCAGGATCCGTGGCCGCATCTCCACGGCATCCGCCTCCGGTGCGAGCACGATGTCCGCGCACACGATCTGCCCGGTGAGCGGATTGGGTGTGCCGTACACGCGCGCGTCACGGATGCCCTCGATCCCGCGCAGCACCTCCTCCACCTCGACCGGGGAGAGCTTGCTGCCCCCCACGTTGATCCGATCGCTGTTGCGGCCGAGGAAATGGACCCGGTCGCCGTCGACCTGAACCAGGTCCCCGCTCGCGAGCCAGGCATCCTCGCGCGGCGGGTCCGGCTCGTCCAGGTAGCGGCGCATGGCGCCCCGCGAGCGCAGCTGCAGCTCGCCGTCGACGATCCGGAGCCCCACGTCACCGCCCAGCGTGTCGAGGTAGCGGGCGGGGAACCCCGCCCTCCCATCCTGGACCGAGAAGCCCACGCCCGCCTCGGTCGAGGCGTAGACGTGGGTGATCTGGGCGTCCGGGAAGCGCCGGCGCAGCGCGTCGAGGATGTGCTGGTCCACCGGCTCGCCGCCCAGCGTGATCTGGGTCCACCGCAATCCGGCGAGCGTCTCCGGCCGCGCGGTCGAGAGGAGCAGCCGGTAGAACGTGGGCGTCCCCGACACGTGCGTCACCTGGTCGCGCAGCGCCAGGTCGGCCAGCTCGCCCGCCCGCGAAGGCCCGAAGCTGAGCTGCCCGCCGTTCAACAGTGCGTGCAGGAACACCTGGAGCCCGGCATAGGAGGTGGGACTGTAGGTGAGCAGCCACCGGGATCCATCGAGCTTCTCCCCGGTGTGAATCGAAGCGGCGATCGAGGCCCAGCCGTGCAGCGCGGCCTTGGGAGTCCCGGACGTCCCGGAGGTGAACAGCACCACCTCGGTCTCGACCGGCGCAGGCGCTTCGCCGCCCTTCGGCTGCGGCTCCTCCCGCGACGCGTCGAAGAGGTCGAAGCGATGCCGCTCCGCGAGCTGCATGACCAGCGGCGCACCGGCGTCCTGCGGCAGCAGGAAGACGCGCCGTGCCATGCCGTCGAGGGCGAGCAGCGAGAGGAAGAACGCGACGTCGGAAGTGCTCTCGATCCCGGCCGGCCGGTCGCCGCGGCTTGCGTGCGCGCGCCTCAGGTCCCCGGCGAGCCCCAGGCACTCCCGATAGGTGTGCCGGCCGCCAGGCCACGACAGGAGGATCCGGTCCGGAGCTGCCGCGGCACGCTGGGCCAGCCAGGCCGAAATCAATCCGGCTTCCCGCCCTCGAAGAGACGGACGAACTCGCCGACGGTTCGGAAGCTGGGCGCGCCGTTGGCGAACGGGTCGATGTGAAGCTTCGCGTCCAGCTCGGCGACGATGGTCGCCATGTCGAGCGAATCCAAGCCGAGCCCGTCGTCCCCGAGCAGATCGTCGTCGGACACGCTCGCCGGACGTGTGCCCTTGTCCGCGCATGCCTGGAGGATCGTGCTGATGACGGTCTCGCGTGCAGCCATGGCTCCCTCGAAATGCCGCGGGTGGAGTTACGCGACGCGCATGCTAGCCAGAAGGGTCCACCCTGTCCATTCCCGGAGCATCACGTCGCCTCGCCGGCCAGCGATCGGTAGAGCGCGGCGAGCTCGGGCACGTAGAGCTCGATCGCGAAGCGCTCCGCGCCCCAGCGGCTGAACGCCTCCCGCTGCTCGTTCGTGAACGTGCGCGCGCAGAACTCGCGGAGCACGGGGCGCAGCGCGCTCAGGTCGTCGAGGCCCGGCAGCACGCACGCGTACGGGCTCGCCTTCGCGTGCTCGGAGAAGTCGCCGATGCCGTCGGTCATCACGATCGGCAGCCCGCACAGCACGTACTCGGCGAACTTGCCGGGAGCGGCCGCCTCGTTCATGGGGTGCCGGTCGCGCAGCAGGAGCCCGACGTCGGCGGCGCACAGGTGATCGACCACCTCCGGGTGCGGGCAGGAGCGCAGGCGGTAGCTCTCCTTCGGCAGGCCGGACGCTTCGAGATGGGGAAGGATGTTCCGGAAGTGATCCTCCGGGGTCAACACCAGGAACACCGCGTCGGGCCGGTCGGCCTGGATGATCCGGAACGCCTCGACCAGCTTCTCCGGCACCTGCCAGCGCCCGACCAGGTTGCCGTTGTAGGTGACGATGAAGCGGTCGTCGAGCCCGAGCGCCTGGCGGCGGCGCGCCCGGCGCTCGGGGTCGAAGAAGAAACGGTCCCGGCTCGCCACGCTCGGGAACACGTGCACCCGCTCGGCGGGAATCCCATAGCGGCGGATGATCACGCCCTTGAGCTTGTGCGACACGCACGCGATCGCGTCGCTCTCCCCCAGCACGCGCCGCTCGTAGCGGAGCCAGAAGCGCTTCTCGAGCCAGAACCGCACGCGCTCGCGCAAGGAGGGCCGGGCGAGCTGGGAGAACTTGTAGTCCGCCTCGGCGATCGTGTCGCCTTCGAGCTCGAAGATCACGCGCACCGAGGGACAGCGCCGCCGCAGCGCGAGACCCAGCCGCCCCATGACGATCAGCCGCGCGTGCAGCACGATCCGCCGGTCGGCGCTGCAGCCCCCCAGCCCGCGCTCGAGCACCCCGGCCGAGAGCCACGGCGCCGGCCACCAGACCGGCACCGGGAGCACCTGGCCCTGGATCTGCTCGCGCACGGTCGCGATCGGGTTGGGACCGATGTGATCCGGGGCGCTCCCGAGGTTCCAGCCCGCGAGATCAAGGGGCGAGACCTTGATGCGCGGAACGAAGTCGACGGTGAGCCCCTCGCGCTCGAGCCGCTGGATGAGCGCCAGGTACATTCCGGTGTGCAGGGCGTCGCCGCCCAGGTACGCGTAGTGCCCGCTCACGACCGGGCGCCGCCCGCGGCATGCGCGGCGAGCAAGCTCTCGTAGAGCTCGGCGTGCCGGCGCGCGTAGAGCCCCAGGGGATAGTCGGTCTCGATGCGCCGGCGACCGCCCTCCCCCATCCCGCGCCGCAGCGGCTCGTCGGCGAGCAGCCGCTCGATCGCGGCCGCCAGCGCGGCGGCGTCGCGCAACGGCACCAGCAGGCCCGCTTCGGGCGGACGCACCATCTCGGGGAACCCGGTGTTGTCGGTGCCGATCACCGGGGTGCCGCACGCCATCGCCTCGAGCGCCATGGTCGGAATGTTCTCGGCCTCGGACGGCATGAGGAACGCGTCGCTCGCGGTGAGCGCGTCCATGAGCCGGTCGTCGTCGTCGAGCCAGCCCATGTCCACCACCCGGTACTTGGCGCCGAAGCGCTGGAGCGGCGCGGCGCTCTCGAACGCGATCAGCACCGTGGGCCGGGTGGGCTGGTAGCGCTCGAGCGCCTCCAGCAGCCAGGGCCCGCCCTTGCTGCTCATCCACCGCGCGCTGCCCGGCAGGCGGAACGCCAGCACGTTGGCGTCCTCGGGGATCCCGAGCCGCTGGCGGCACGCCGCGCGGTCGCGGCGCTTCCAGACCTCGAGATCGAGACCGGTCGGGATCGTGTGGCAGGGGAATCCTGAGAGCAGCGGGCTGGTCTCGACCCAGCGCCGGAGCCATTGCGACCCGGTGACCAGCGTCACCGGCATGCGCCGGTAGAGGTCGCGCTTGATGCGCCACGACATCGCGGTGGTGTCGAACCACACCTCGTAGTTGCGCTTGAGATCGGGACAGTGCCCGCACCCGGTCTTCCAGCGCTCGCAGTCGAGCGGGTGGATGCAGTGCCCGGTCGTGGGCCACGGGTCGTGGATCGTCCACACCGTGGGCCGCATCCGGGCCAGGACCGGCATGATCGGCAGGGCGATGAACTGCGGCTGAACGAGCTGCCAGTGCACGACGTCGGCGCTGCGAAAGCACTCGCGCAGCGGGATCGAGAGCCCGACCGGCGAGAGCAGCCCCTGGAGGCTCGTCATCCGCTCGGCGGCGTGGAGCCCGAGGTCCACCCAGCGCAGCGCATCGGGGTAGCCATGGACGCTCGCGTCGCGTGAGCGCTTCTCCATCACCAGCATGGAGGTCTCGTGGCCGAGGGCCCGGAGCGCCTGGTTCAGGACGTAGCCGTTGAAGCGGCGCCCGGAGAGATCACGCTTGGTGATCTGGAGGATCTTCACGCCGAGCCCGAATCGGCCGCGCGGTGGCGCGCCGCCGCGGTCACGCCGTGCGACGCGGGTCCGCGGCCTGGGGCTCGGCCCCGGTGATGGTGACCTGCTCGCGGATCGCCGACGAGGCGCCCAGGAACGAGGCGCTGCGGTCGATCGCGTCCCAGTTCTCGCGGAACCAGTCGATCGTGAGCCGGAGCCCGCGCTCGAACTCCATCGCGGGACGGTAGCCGAGCACCGCGTTCGAGCGCTCGAGCGAGGCGAGGATGCGGCTCTTGTTGTCCCACTTGCGCTTTCCCGCCATGACGGTCCCGGCGGTGTTGCCGGTGAGCCGGTTGACCTTCTCCGCCAGCTCGCCGATCGGCACCTCGCGGCCGGAGGCGAGGTTGAACTCCTTCCCCGCCGCCTTGGGCTCGTACCCGGCCCTCAGGACGCCGTCCACCAGGTCCCCGACGAACGTGAAGTCGCGGGTGGCGTCGGGATTGCCGGCGATCGGCAGCGGCATGCCCTTCATCGCCCAGTAGACGAAGTTCGGGATCACGTTCCGGTACTGCCCCGGCACCTCGCCGGGGCCGAACGAGTTGAAGAAGCGGGTCTTCACCACCTCCATGCCGAAGTGGTTCGCGAAGAAGTTGCAGTAGAGCTCGCCCAGCATCTTGGTGATCTGGTAGGGCGTGGAGAGGTGCATCGACATGAACTCCTCGCGCAGCGGCATCGGTGCCTCGTGCCCGTAGATCGAGCACCCGGACGAGGCGTAGACGACGCGCTTGGTGCGGTTCATGCGCGCATACTCGAGCACCCGCAGCGTGCCGAGGCCGTTCGAGTTCAGGTCGCGCTCGGGGAAGTCCACCGAGTTCTGGTTGGCGAAGAACGCGGCCAGGTGGAAGACGATCTCCGGGTCCTCGCCGAACACGCGCTTGAGGCACACCTCGTCGGTGATGCAGCCCTTGACGAACATGACGCCCGGCGCCTTGGGGATGTTCCACTCGTAGCCCGACGACAGGTCGTCCAGGATGACCACGCTGGCGGCCCCGAGCTCCGCGAGCCGCCGGCACAGGTTGGTGCCGATCGCGCCGGCGCCGCCCGTGACGAGGACCTTCTTGCCGCGATAGTGGTCGAGATGGGCGCTCATGGCGTCGTCCCCTGCATCTGGGCGGGCACGGGGTCGGGATAGGCGGCCCGCATCCACCGGACGTAGCGGGCGATCCCCTCCTCGAGCCCGACTTTCGGATCGTGCTTGAGGTCGCGCTCCGCCTTGGACATGTCCACGATCTTCACCTTGGTCGTGAACGACTCGGCCTGCTCGTACTTCACCAGCCGGTCGTCCCGGCCGCACACCTTGAGCACCACGTCGGACAGCTCGCGGATGTCGTGCACCCACTCGCGCCGCCCGCCCACGTTGTACACCTCGCCGGGGATGAAGTTGTCGACGATGTTCGCGAACGTGCGCGCGGTGTCGTCGACGTAGTCGAAGATCCGCTTGTGCCCCGCGTAGACCGTGTACGGAAGCCCCTTGATCGCGCGGTAGACGAAGATCGGGATCACGCCCCGGTAGGCGCTGTAGTGCTCGTGCGGGCCGTAGCAGTTGAGCGGCCGCACCCGCACCGACTCGGTCTTGAACATGGTCGCCGAGTTCAGCACCTGGAGCTCCCCGGCCCACTTGGTGATCGCGTAGTCGTTCATCTGCTGGATCGGGACGCGCTCCATGACGTCCTCGCTCATGAGGCCGTCGTAGTCGCCGTACACCTCGCAGCTGCTGAAGAAGATCATGCGGAAGCGGCGCTGCTCCTGGAGCCGCAGCATGTTCTTGGTGCCGACGTTGTTGGTCTGCCAGAGGTTCTCGTAGTAGTCCTCGCCGTTCCACCGTCCGTACTCGGCAGCCAGGTGGTAGACGTAGTCGAAGTCGCGCTTCTTGAACACGCGCTCGAGCTGCCAGTAGCTGCGCACGTCAGCGCGCTCGTGCTGGGGATCCTCAGCATGGGTGAGGTCGACGGTCCACACGTCGTGGCCGCGCGCCCGCAGGTCGTTCACCAGGTTGGTGCCGATGAAGCCGCGCCCGCCGGTGACCAGGATGGTGCGCCTGGCGCTCACGACCGGCCTCCGGTCGCCGGCACGCGGCTCGGCATGCCGTCCCGGATCCACGCCACGTAGTCCACCAGCCCGGGCTCGATCGCGACCCGGGCCCTGAACCCGAACGTCTCGCGCGCCCGGTCCACCTTCGCCTGGCTGTGCTTGACCTCGCCCTTGCGGGGCGGGCGGTTCTCGAAGTGGGGTGTCTGGCCTCCCACCTTCCGGAACGCGTCGGCGAGCTGGTTGATCGTGAGCGCCGCACCGGTGCCGATGTTGAACGCACCGCGCACGCCCTGCGATTCGGCCGCCATCACGTTCGCCTCCGCCACGTCCTCGACGTTGATGAAGTCACGGGTCTGGTCGCCGTCCCCGTAGATGATGAGCGGCTCGCCGTCGAGCAGCCGCCGGGTCCAGATCGGGATGACGTTGCCGTAGACGTCGTAGCGCTGGTTGACGCCGTAGACGTTGAAGTACCGGAGGCACACGATGTCGAGGTCGAACAGCCGCGCGTAGGCGAGGCAGTGCTTCTCGGCCGCCAGCTTGGTCACGCCGTACGGGGAATCGGGCTCGGCCGGATGCGCCTCGTCGAGCGGCACGTAGACCACCTCGCCGAAGATCGCGGCCGACGACGAGTAGACCAGCTTGACGCGGTGGGCCTTGACCGCCTCGAGCACGGAGAGCGTGCCGAGCACGTTGACCTCGGCATCGAAGCGGGGCTGCTCGATGGACTTGATGTTGCCGACCGAGGCGGCGAGGTGGAACACCGCCTGGCAGCCCTCGGAGAGCTTCAGGACCGCCTGCGCGTCGCGCACGTCCCCGGGGACCAGCTCCAGGGAGTCCTTGGGAAGCGCCTCGAGGTTCTCGCGGTAGCCGGTGCTGAGGTCGTCCAGGATCCGGACGAACCAGCCCCGTTCGACGAGCTTGCGGACGATGTTCGATCCGATGAAACCGGCTCCGCCGGTCACGAATGCCTGCTTGCGGGTCAGATGGCCCTCCCTGGATTCCATCGCTGAGGAGATCGGCCGCCGACGTTAACAAATCGAGTCAATTGTGCGCCAACCGGGCCCGGGGCCGCTGTTTCCCGGTGTGCGGGAGGGCGCCGCTCGCGGCCGCTCAGCTCCGTCCGTGTGTGGCGACCAGCCGGGTGTAGAGCTCCTGGAGCTGGTCGACCATCCGGCGCGCCGAGAACTCCTCGACGCGCTCGCGTCCCCGCTCGCCCATCGCCCGGGCACGCGCCGGATCATCGGCCAGCTCGATCAGCCGGGCACCGATCGCCTCGCGGTCGCCGACGTCGACCAGCCAGCCGTTCTCCCCCGGCGTGATGGCGTCGGGTGCTCCGTCCACTCGCGTGGCGACGATCGGCAGCCCGGCGGCCATCGCCTGCGGGAACACGCGCGGCAGTCCCTCCCAGCGCGAGGTGAGCGCGAACACGTCGAAGGCGGGCAGGATCTCGGGCACGTCCATGCGCACGCCCAGGAGATGGGTACGGTCCGAGAGCCGCGCGTCGGCGACCGCGCGCTCGACCTCGTCGCGGTCGGGCCCGTCGCCGACCAGCACCAGGTGTGCGTCCGGCCGCTTCCGCGCGAGCGGCTCGAAGCCGGCGACCAGGTCGAGCGGCGACTTCTGGCGACCGAGCCGCCCCACCGTGCCGACCACGAACGCGTTGGCCGGGATCCCCAATCGCCGCCGTGCTTCGGCGCGGTCGAGCGGCGGATCGCGGTAGACGTCGATCTCGATCCCGGAGCGGATGAGCGTGTACTGCTCGGGCCGCCCCACGCCGGCGGCGAGCCCGCGCTCGATGTCCGGCGTGCCGACCACCACGATCGTCTGGCAGAGCCGGGCGCAGAAGCGCTCGAGCTGGATCCACATCGCACGTGTGCGCGGCGGATCCTCGCGGCTGAACGCCCAGCCGTGGGCGGTGTGGATGACCACCGGCGTGCCCGCGAGCCGCGCGGCGATCCGGCCCAGGATCCCAGCCTTGGAGGAGTGCGTGTGCACGACGTCGTAGCGGCCGCGGCGGATGTGTCCCACCAGCCGGGCCAGCGCCAGCGCGTCGTGCTGCGGCGACACGCGCCGCAGCATCGACGGCTCGATCGTCATGTGGACGTCGCGCGCGCGGCAGACGTCGTGGAGATGACCCTCGACGCCGGTCTCGGGCCCGCACAGCAGCACGCTCGGGAAGCGCTCGGGATCGATCAGCGCGCAGGAGAGCATGGTGTTCTCCTGGGCGCCGCCCATGATCATGCGGGTGATGATGTGGAGCACCCGGATCGGGCGTCCCGGCGCGCCCGCGATCACCGCGCCGCTCCCACCGGCTCGCCCAGCCCGGCCAGCCGCGCGGGCGGGGCCGAGCCGACTGCGCGCCACCAGAGCTCGAACGAGAGCACCGCCCACAGCGCACCCGACCGGTCGTGCCCGCGCCGGTGCTCCTCGTGCCAGCGGCGGACCGTGCCCATGTCGAACACCCCGCTTCCGACGCCTCCCAATACGTCTCCGGTGAGCGCGTCGAGCGGCCCGCGCAGCCAGTCCTCGATCGGGACCGAGAAGCCGTGCTTGGGCCGCTCGGAGATCGCGGGCGGCAGCAGGCGGCGGGCGAGCACGCGCAGCACCCGCTTCCCGCGGTCACCCTCGAAGCGGGTCGCGAGCGGCAGCCCGGCCGCGAACTCGACCAGTCCGGCGTCGAGGAAGGGCACGCGGCCCTCGACGGAAGCGCCCATGGTGGTGCGGTCCTCCTTGAGCAGCAGGTCGTCGGGCAGGTAGTAGAGGTGATCCAGGGCGAACCCCTGCGCCTCCTCCCCACCCGGCGCCCCGCCCATCTCGGCCACCAGCTCGCTCCACAGGCCGCGCGCCACGCACGCCGGCTCGGCGCGCACCGCGAGTGCTTCCGCCCAGCGTGCCGGAGTCGCGGGCTCGAGCGTCGATAGGTAGGCCTCGACGAACGAGCTCCGGCCGCGCGCGTCGAGCAGCTTGCGCGCCATGACCAGCCGCTCGGCCCCGGCGGTGCGCCGGTTGCGCTCGCCCTCGCCCA
>DATEMP010000307.1:0-4451 GCA_035275545.1 Candidatus Eiseniibacteriota bacterium
ACCTGACCAACGCGGAGCTGATGTCCGGGATCGAGTTCGTGGTCGACTCGCACGTGGTGGGGATCGAGAAGCCGCATCCCGGGATCTTCGCCGTGGCGCTCGAGCGTCTCGGCACCGAGCCCGGACGCACCCTCTACGTGGGCGACATCCGCTCGGTCGACGAGGCGGGCTCGCGCGCCGCCGGGATGCGCTTCGTGCTGCTCGATCCGTTCGGCGACTATGGCGCCGAGGGCGCGCCGCGGATTCCCGGCATGGAGGCGCTGCCCGCATGGGTCGCGGAGCAGTTCGATGTGGTGCGCGAGGGGCGACCGGCATGATCGGCACGCGCGAGGCGATCAGCGAGGTCAGGCTGCCCGGGCTCACGCCCTGGCGGCGCGGCAAAGTACGCGACGTCTACGAGGCGGGCCCCGACCACCTGGTGATCGTGGCGAGCGACCGGCTCTCGGCCTACGACAGCATCCTGCCCACCCCGATTCCCGGAAAGGGGCGCGTGCTCACCGGGCTCTCGACGTTCTGGTTCCGCACCCTCGCCAGCGCCGCACCTCATCATTTCGTCGACGACGACCCGCGCCGCTATCCGGCGCCCTTCGACCGGCACGCGGCGCTGCTCGCCGGGCGCAGCATGCTGGTGCGCCGCGCCGAGCGCGTCGACATCGAGTGCGTGGTGCGCGGGCACCTCACCGGATCGGGCCTGCGCGAGTACCGCGCCGGGGGCGTGGTGTGCGGCATCGCGCTGCCGCCCGGGCTCGGCGACGGCTCGCGTCTCGACCCGCCGATCTTCACGCCCGCCACCAAGGCGGACGCGGGCCACGACGAGAACATCGCCTTCGACGAGGTGGTCCGGCGCGTCGGCCTGGAGACCGCCGAGGTGCTGCGGGCGCGCAGCCTCGCGATCTACGCCGAGGCGCGCGACCGCGCGTGGGCGCGGGGCCTGGTGCTCGCCGACACCAAGTTCGAGTTCGGCCGGGTCGACGGCGTCATCACCCTGATCGACGAGATCCTCTCGCCCGACTCCTCCCGGTTCTGGGATCGGAGCGAGTACGAGGCCGGCCGGCTGCTCGCCTTCGACAAGCAGTTCGTGCGCGACTGGCTCGACCGCTCGGGATGGAATCACGAGCCGCCCGCGCCCGCGCTGCCCGACGAGGTCGTGCAGCGCACCAGCGAGCGCTACGCCGAGGCGATGCGCCGCATCACCGAGGGGAGCGCGGCGTGAGCGCAACGAAGGGCTGGCCGGCGGCGGCGCTCCTCTCGCTCTCCGACAAGCGCGGCGCCCGCGAGCTCGCGCGCGCACTGTCCGAGCGCGGCACGCGCATCGTCGCCTCCGGCGGCACGGCGAAGCACCTCGAGGAGGCCGGGATCCCGGTCACGCAGGTCGAGAGCTGGACCGGCTGGCCCGAGATGCTGGGCGGTCGCGTCAAGACGCTCCATCCGCTGGTCCACGCGCCGATCCTCGCGCGCCGCGGTGTCGCCGACGACATGGAGGCGCTCGAAGCGCGCGGCGTCGGTCCGATCGACCTGGTGGCGGTGACGCTCTACCCGTTCGAGGAGCGCGCGGGCGGGCTCGACGAGGCGGGCGCCACCGAGGAGATCGACATCGGCGGCGTGGCGCTGCTGCGCGCCGCCGCCAAGAACTACGCGAGCGTCACGGTGGTCCACGACCCGTCGCAGTTCGAAGCGGTGCTGGCCGCATACCGTGCCGGCGGTCCGAGCCTGGAGCAGCGCCGCGAGTGGGCGCTGGCGACCTTCGCCCGCACGGCGCGCTACGACGCCGCGATCGCCGCAGATCTCGCGCGGCGCTCGTCGGGCGGCGAGGCCGGGGGCGAGCCGCCGCCGGTCCATGTGGTGGCGCTCGAGCGGGTGCGCGGGCTCCGCTATGGCGAGAACCCGCACCAGGCGGCGGCGCTCTACGCCCCGGTGGGGGATCCCGGCGCACTTCAAGTGTTACGTGAAGGGAAGGAGCTCTCGTACAACAACCTGCTCGATGTCGAGGCGGCCGTGCTCCAGGCGGGCCGCTACGACGAGCCGGCGTGCGTGATCGTCAAGCACAACCAGCCCTGCGGCGTCGCGTGCGCGGCGACGGTGGGCGAGGCGTATGCCGCCGCCCTGCGCTGCGACCCCTTGTCCGCCTACGGCGGGATCGTGGCGTTCAACCGGCCCCTCGACGGCGCGACCGCGATCGAGCTGGGCAAGCAGTTCGTGGAGTGCGTGGTGGCGCCGGCGTTCGACCGCGACGCCGATGAGGCGTTGAAGTCGAAGAAGAACCTGCGCGCGCTAAACCTTACCGCTGAGGATCTTGCGCGGCCGGAGCGCTGGGATGTCCGGATCGCCGGGCGGTGGGCGCTGCTGCAGCGCGACACCGCGCGTCCGGATCCCGAGTGGAAGACCGTGACCCGGCGCGAGCCGAGCGGCCACGAGCTCGAGGCGATGCGCTTCGTGTGGGAGGTGGTGGCCGCGGCGCGCTCGAACGCGATCGCGCTCGCGCGCGGCTCGGCCCTCATCGGGCTCGGCTCGGGGCAGACCAGCCGCGTGGACGCGGTGGACGTGGCGCTCATGAAGGCGCGGCGTGCGGGGCACGACCTCAACGGCGCCGTGCTCGCCTCCGACGGCTTCTTCCCGTTCGCGGACAACATCGAGCACGCCGCCCAGGCGGGAATCGCCGCGGTGGTCCAGCCGGGCGGCTCGATGCGCGACGCCGAGGTGATCGCCGCCTGCGACGCCCACGACATCGCGATGGTGTTCACCGACCGCAGGGTGTTCCGGCATTGAGCCGCCGCGAGCAGGTCCTCATCCTCGACTTCGGATCCCAGTACACGCAGCTCATCGCGCGCCGGGTGCGCGAGCTGGGGGTGTTCTCCGAGATCGTGCCCGGTGACACGCCGCTCGCCGAGATCCGCAAGCGCGCGCCGAGCGCGCTCATCCTCGGGGGCTCGCCGGCGAGCGGCTACCGCGCCGAAGCGCCCATGCCCGACCCCGGTATTTACACGCTCGGCAAGCCGCTGCTCGGGATCTGCTACGGCTTCCAGGCGAGCATGCATCTCCTGGGCGGGAAGCTGGCGAAGGCGAAGCACGCGGAGTACGGCACCGCGACCTTCATCGTCGACGCGCCCTCGCCGCTCTTCGCGGGCATCCCGAAGCGCTTCCGGGCTTGGATGAGCCACGGCGACGAGGTCCAGGGGTTGGCGCCGGGCTGGCGCAAGGTTGCGCACACCTCGAACAGCGCGTTCGCCGCCGCGCGGCACGAGAAGCTGCCGCTCCACCTGATCCAATTCCATCCCGAGGTGGTGCACTCGCCGTACGGGAAGCGCGTGCTCCACAACTTCCTGTTCAAGATCGCGCGCCTCGAGGGCGGCTGGACCATGAAAGGGTTCCTGCGCCAGGCGGTGGCCGACATCCGCGCCCAGGTGGGGAAGGAGGGCCACATCCTGTGCGGGCTCTCGGGCGGCGTCGACAGCAGCGTGGTGGCGATGCTCTGCCACCGCGCGGTGGGGAAGCGGCTGGTGTGCGTGCTGGTCGACCACGGCCTGCTGCGGATGAACGAGGCCGAGGAGGTGGCGCGCGAGCTGGGGGAGAAGCGGGGCCTGAACCTGCGCGTGGTCGACGCGCGCGCGCGGTTCCTTGAGAAGCTGGCGGGCGTGGTCGATCCGGAGCGGAAGCGCAAGATCATCGGCGCCGAGTTCATCGCCGTGTTCGAGGAGGAGGCGAAGAAGTTCGGTCCGGTGGAGTTCCTCGCCCAGGGCACGCTCTATCCGGACGTGATCGAGAGCGCCTCGGCGGGATGGGGAGCGCAGGTCATCAAGAGCCACCACAACGTGGGCGGGCTGCCGGAGCGCATGCACTTGAAGCTGGTGGAGCCGCTGCGGAAGCTGTTCAAGGACGAGGTGCGCGAGCTGGGCCGCGAGGTCGGGCTCCCGGACCACCTGGTCGACCGCCACCCGTTCCCGGGCCCGGGGCTCGCGGTGCGCACGCTCGGCGCGGTGGTGCCTGAGGACCTCGAGGTCCTGCGCCAGGCGGACGCGATCTTCATCGAGGAGCTGCGGCGCGCGCGCTGGTACGGGCGGACCTGGCAGGCGTTCGCGGTCCTGCTGCCGGTCTCGACCGTGGGTGTCAAGGGTGACGAGCGCTCCTACGAAAAGGTGATCGCGCTGCGCGCGGTGAACAGCTCGGACGGCATGACCGCCGACTGGACCCGGCTGCCGGCCTCTCTGCTGGGGCGCGTCGCGAGCCGGATCGCCAACGAGGTGCGGGGCGTCAACCGCGTGGTCTACGACTGCACCAGCAAGCCGCCGGCGACCATCGAGTGGGAGTGAGGCAGGCACTCGGCCGCGCCGCGGTCGGGATCGCGGTGATCGCGTCGACGGCGCTGTGGCCGGCGTCCGTTGGCGCGGCGGAGCCGGGCAGGATCTGCCGGCCGCGGATCGAGGCGGGGAGCCGGATCCGCTGGTCGTGCGGCG
>DATEMP010000308.1:0-3875 GCA_035275545.1 Candidatus Eiseniibacteriota bacterium
AACGGGGCGGCGGCGGCCGGTCCGGCGTGGCGAGCGCGATCGCGAGCAGCACGGTCGCGAGCGCGAATGTGCGGGGCGTGGGTGTCATCGTGCGACCCGGTGTGCGCGGCGGGCGGATCCCGCGGCCGCGCACGATTGTACCGCCAACCCCCCGCTACTGCCGACGCTGATCGATCGCCACGTAGGCGCGCTTGGGCGCCCCCGGGACGCCGCGCGCCGGCGTCATCGAATTCCCGCCACCAGGTCGCGGACGGCGCGAACCACCAACCGTGGGTTGTCGAGCTGGACGTGGTGCCCGCTGAGGCTGTCGGTGATCGCGCGCCCACGGCTCGAGAGCCGCGTGAGGTCGACGCGTGCGGAATCGGCCCGGACCTGCGCGTCGGTGAGCCCGGGCGGCGGCGGGCGCGGGCCACCGCGGATCACCGTGAGCGGCAGATCGGCCAACGGATGCGGGGACCGTGACCACTCCCCGTAGAAGCCGGCCATTTCTTCCGCGAACAGATCGTCCTGCCAGACCACGCACGGCGGATGACCCAGCGCCCAGACGCGATAGCGCTGGGCGGCGGCGCCCAGCCGGTCGTACGGGCGCCAGATGCGGGCCGTGCGCAGCGCCCGGGCGCGGCAGGAATCGCCGTCCACCGTCGTGTCGCGGACGGGTGGCGCGTCGGCGTACCGGCGGGGCGCGGGGATCGGGCGCTGCGAGGCGAGCGTGCGCGGCAGCACCCACTGTCCGCGATAGCCCAGCATGCCGTTCTCGTTGGCCGGCTCGATCAGGACCATGCCCGCCACATCGGGCCGGTAGGCGCGGGCGAATTCACGCGCGACGCATGCTCCGAGTGAATGGCCGACCAGGACGTAGGGACCGCGCTCTCCCGCGCGCTCGAGCGCGAGGTGGAGCTCGAAGGCCTCCTGCCGGAATGTGTGCGGATGGGGACCCGGCTCGCTCCAGCCGAACGCCGGCCGGTCGTAGCTGCAGACGCGCAGCGAGTCGGACAGCGCCTCGAGCACCGGCAGCCAATCGGTCGCGAAGTCGCCGCCCCCGGGGCTGAAGACCACGAGCGGGCGGCCCGGTGCCCGGCTGCCCAGGCACAACAGGTGGAATCGGTAGCCCCCGAGATCGACCAGGCGCCCCGGCGCCGAAAGCGACGGTGCATCCTGCGGCGTGCCGATCGCGGCGACGGTGAGAGCCGCGACGGTGAGAGCCGCGATGATCGCCAGCGAGGCAATCGAGAGGCGTCGGATCGCTCTCACGGCGATGTCATGGAAGGTGCGCCGCGAACTACTTCGCGCGCGCGTCGATCGGCACGTAGGCGCGCTTGGGCGCCCCGGTGTAGATCTGGCGCGGGCGGCCGATCCGGGTGACCGGGTCGGCGCGCATCTCGAGCCACTGGGCGATCCAGCCCGGCATGCGTCCGATCGCGAACAGCACGGTGAACATGTTCACCGGGACCCCGAGCGCCTTGTAGATGATGCCCGAGTAGAAGTCGACGTTCGGGTAGAGCTTGTGGCTCACGAAGTAGTCGTCGCGGAGCGCGATCTCCTCGAGCTTCATGGCGATCTCGAGCTGGCGGCTGCGCATGCCGAGCCGGTTGAGCACGTCGGTGCAGGAGCGCTTGAGCACCGCGGCGCGCGGGTCGTAGTTCTTGTACACGCGGTGCCCGAAACCCATGAGCCGGCTGTTGTCCTTCTTGTCCTTGGCGCGGTCCACGAACTTCTGCACGTCGCCGCCCTCGGCCTCGATGCGCTCGAGCATCTCGATGACCTGCTGGTTCGCGCCGCCGTGGAGCGGGCCCCAGAGCGCGCTGATCCCCGCCGAGACGCTCGCGAACAGGTTCGCCTGGGAGCTCCCCACCATGCGCACCGTGCTGGTCGAGCAGTTCTGCTCGTGATCGGCGTGCAGGATGAGCAGCAGATCGAGCGCCTTGGTGAGCAGCGGATCGACCTCGTACTCGTCGCACGGGGTGGCGAACATCATGTGCAGGAAGTTCGCCGAGTACTCGAGCTTGTTGATCGGGTAGATGAACGGCTGGCCGATCGAGTGCTTGTACGAGTAGGCGGCGATGGTCGGCATCTTGGCGAGCAGCCGCACCACCGTCTCGTGCAGACGCCGCGGCTCGTGGTCGGGCTCCTGGTAGAAGGTCGCGAGCGCGGCGACCGCTGCGGCGCACACCGGCATCGGGTGCGCGTCCTTGGGCAGCGCCTCGAAGAAGCGCCGGAAGTTCTCGTGGAGCAGCGTGTGCCGCGTGATCTCGTGGTTGAACTCGGCGAGCTGGGCGCGCGTCGGCAGCTCGCCCTCGAGCAGCAGCCACGCGACCTCGAGGAACGTGCTCTGCTCGGCGAGCTCCTCGATCGGGTAGCCGCGGTAGCGCAGGATCCCTTTCTCGCCGTCGATGAAGGTGATCGCGCTCCGGCACGAGCCCGTGTTGCCGTAGCCCGGGTCCATCGTGATCACGCCGCTCGTGGCGCGCAGCTTCTCGATGTCGACCGCCACCTCGTCCTCGGTGCCGCGCACGACCGGAAGCTGGATCGACTTGCCGTCGTACGTGAGGGTGGCGGCGGTGGCGGCGGCTGCGGTCGTCGTATCCGTCTTCATGCGGGATCTCCGTGGTGGATCATGAACGTGCTGCGGAGGCGGCGCGGCGCCGCGAGGGCGGACGGGTCGCTTCGAAGAGGGCGATGTAGTCCTTGGGTTTGACGGCGGCGATCACCTTGCCGACCGCGTCGAGCGGCAGGTCGTCGAGCTGCTTGAAGCGCAGGCACGACTTGCCCATGTCCATGCGCTTGCCGGCCTTCGCGAACGCCTGCTGGAGCGCCTGGTACTGCTTCGAGTCGGCGTAGGCGCCCATGAGATAGAGCGCGTAGTGGTTCTTCTGCGCGGCCAGCGCCGCGTAGCAGAGCGGTGCGCCGTTGTAGGTGTCGGGATAGACCGAGAGCGGGATGCCGTAGCAGATCATGCCGAACCCCATGCTCTCCTTGTATCCGGCGGGCAGGTGCTTCAGCACCGTCTTACGCACCGCGGACACCACCGCGCGGCGCTCGGGTGGAAGCTCGGCCAGGTATGCGGCCACGGTCGTGGCCCTGCTCATCGGCATCGGGACCCTCGCGGGATCGGGCGGGCACGGCACGCCGCCTCGCGCTGCGAACGCCTCGCGGAGGAGCGTTGGCGTCCGGGTCGACAAACCTACGCCCTGTCCGCCCGCTGGGCAAGTTGCCGGAGGCAGAGCGCTCAACGCCCCTGCGTGGCGCCTAGCTCCGGTGGAGCCACTCCTGGTACTGCTTCCAGTCCTTGGCGTAGATCGCTTCGCGCTCGGCATCCGAGAAGCTCTCGATCCGGCTCCACTTGCGGGTCGCGAGCGGGTATTCGGCCTCGCCGATGCTCTCCCGGTAATAGCCGCTGGCGTGGCCCAGCTCGTCCAGGGCCTTCGCGGTGTTGCCGGCGCCGTTCTTGAGGCACGCGAGCACCACGCGCCACTTCTCGCGCACCTCGAGGGCGGCGATCGCCGCCCCGATCGCTTCGTGGTCCGCCGGGGCGTAGTCGCGGCGCAGAATGCGGTGCACGTCCTGCTCGGTGACGTCCGGTGTGGGCTGGGTCACGGGAGGCCATGATCCGCGGCGTCCCGGGCTCCGTCAATGCCGCGCCGGGGCCGGGGTGAACGCGGGCGTCGGGCGCGGTATGCTCGACGGGCAGCACGGAAGTCCAATCTCCCCCGTCGCCGGCTCCGAGCAGCCGGCGGGCGCGAAAGGAAAGTGCGACATGAGACGCCTCGCTCCCTGGATGTTGTCGACCCTCGTGCTCGTGTTTGCCGTCGCCGGCTGCGGTGGCGGTTCGAACCAGACCTCCAGCCAGACGCCCGAGCCTGCGCCGCCCGCCGCCA
>DATEMP010000309.1:0-10020 GCA_035275545.1 Candidatus Eiseniibacteriota bacterium
CCGGCCAGGTCACGCGGCATGGCAGGACGCGGCCCGGATGCAGCGCCTACAACGTCGGGGTGTAGGGGTTACATCCCGCGCGCACGCCCGGCGCGCGCCGCCGGTGCGTTCTCCAGCGTTCCGCGGGTTCGACGCTTCTCCATGCTCTGGCATGCAAGGTGCTCTCCACGACTCCGGCCGGAGTGTACTGCCATGGCTGATCATCTTTGAGGAGGAGTGTGCCATGAGAATGAAGACGTTGGGCATCGTCGCGGTCTCGCTGGGCCTGTGGGCGGTGGCGTCCGTCGCCCCGGCATTCGCGCGCCAGCCGGATGCCTGGATCACCACCAAGGTGAAGAGCACGTTGATCGTCTCGAAGCACGTGGGCGGGTTCCCCATCAACGTCGATACCAATGACGGCATCGTGACCCTGAGCGGCAAGGTGAGCTCGAAGATGGAGAGGGCCGAGGCGGAGCGCCTGGCGCGCGCCGCCAGCGACGTGCGCGACGTGCGAAACCTGCTGCAGGTGGTTCCCGGGAGCCGCCGCAAGTCCGTCGGCAAGAGCGACGATCGCATCGAAGAGGCGGTCGAGGCGGCGCTCAAGGGCGAGCCCCGGCTCGAGAACAGCTCGATCGGCGTGAAGTCGGTCCATAAGGGCGTCGTGCTGCTGGACGGCAAGGCGGCGTCGATGTCGGACCACCTGCTCGCGCTCGAGATCGCCCGGCGTGTGGACGGCGCCCGGAGCGTCGCGTCCGAGATCGAGAGTCCCGACACGTTCGGCGACCGCGAGGTCTGGTACGACGACACCAACGACGCCGACCACTCGCGCAACTCCTTCGGCGACGCCTGGCTCACCGGCAAGACGAAGTTCCGGTTCATGACCGACCCCGAGGTTCCGGCCCGCGACATCAACGTCGACACCTGGGACGGCGTCGTGACCCTGTTCGGCACCGTGCCGAGCACGGCGGTGAAGTCCAAGGCGATGCAGATCGCTCGCGACGTGTCGGGCGTCAAGGCGGTGAGGAACGAGCTGCTGGTGGTGCCGAAGGCGAAGAAGAAGATCGCCCGTGAGGGTGACGGCGATCTCACCAACGCCATCGAGAAGCGCCTCCAGGCGGCGGAGATGGATGGCGCCGACATCAAGGTCCAGGTCAGGGCGGGCGTCGCCCGGCTGACCGGCACCGTCAAGCGTCCGGTGGATCGCTACGACGCGGTCGTGATCGCGCGCACCACGGACGGCGTGGCCGCGGTGCACGACGACATCCGCATCTCGAGCTGAGCATGCGTGCGGGCGTATCACGCCGTCCGGCGGTGATGACCCGCACGAAATCCGGTCGCGCCCCGAAGCCGCGAGCCATCCCGCCCCCGCGGGGTGGCTCGTGGATGGAGCGCTTCTCGGGCACGGTCGCGCGCTGGACCGGCGGCACCGCCGCGCTCGCCGCGGCGTTCGCACTGGTCATCGTCTGGCTCCTGAGCGGCCCGATCTTCCACTACTCGGACACCTGGCAGCTCGCGATCAACACCACCACCACGATCGTCACGTTCCTGATGGTGTTCCTCATCCAGCGCGCCCAGAACAAGGACGCGCGGGCGACGGCGCTCAAGCTCAACGAGGTGATAGCCGCCCTCGAGGGAGCGAGCAACCGGCTCATCGACCTCGAGGATCTCTCCGAGGCGGAGCTCGATGCGCTCCACGAGCACTTCCGTCGCCTGGTCGCGCTCGCGAGGAAGGATCGCGTGCTCACCGCCTCGCACTCGGTCGAGGAGGCCGAGAGCCGGCATCGCCAGAAGCTTCAGGGGGACGCGTCTTGAATCGGCCCGGGGGTCGTGCCACGCTGGACGTCATGAACGCGGACGAGGCGCGGATGCTGGTCGAGGCGCTCGACGCGTTTCCCGGGGCGCTGGTCGTGGTCGACGGCCAGGGCCACGTGCTCTACTCGAACACGCGCGCCGCGGTCTGGGACAGCGATCCTCCGCGCCTGCGCGTGGGCCAGCCGCTTCCGGATGGATTCCCCGGCTGGATCGATGCCCCGGGAGCCGCCGAGGTCCGCCAGGCGGTCGCCGACCGCACGCCCATGCGGCTGGTCGAGCCGGCGCCGCGACTCGAGGGCCGGCTCGAGACCGCGATCGTGCCCGCCGCGGACGGCGTGCTCGTCTGGGTCCGCGAGGTCGCAAGCTCCGATGGAGCGGATCAGGATCGAAACCCGGGAGTGCTCCCGCCGCTGGTGATCGAGGATCCCGGCCGCCTGGTGCACGACCTCATGCAGCCGCTGGCATCGATCACGAACTACGCGGAGCTGATCCGCAACGCATCGGCCGAAGACGTGCAGCGCTACGCGGGCGATATCACGCGGATCGCGACCAAGATGGCCGCCTCGATCCGCGCTCACCTGGGCGTGGTCCCGCCGGCCACGGAACCGCCGGCGGATGATCCCGGGCCTCAGACCGCTTCGTAGACGTTCAGGCGGTTGTAGAGGGTCTTGAGGCTGATGCCGAGCATCTCGGCGGTGCGCCGCTTGTCGCTCCCACAGAACTCGAGGGTCGCCAGGATGATCTGGCGCTCGACGTCCGCGAGCGAGGTGCCGATCCGGATGTTCCGTGACGGGCCCACCCCCACGATGTTGCCGCCGGTCGGGGCGGCCGGGCGGAGCGGGGTGCCCGCGGCGACATCGACCACGTCCTCGGACATGATGAAGGCGCGGTGCACGGCGTTCTTGAGCTCGCGCACGTTCCCGGGCCAGTCGTGGGCGACCAGGCGCTGGCGGCTCGCCTCGCTGAGCCGCTTGCTGGTGCCCTCGGTGCGGTTGAGCTCCTCGAGGAAGTGGTCCGCAAGCGGGAGGACGTCGCCCGGGCGGTCGCGCAGCCGCGGGATCGCGATCGGGAACACGTTCAGCCGGTAGAGCAGGTCCTCGCGCAGCTTGCCGTCGCGCACCGCGCCCTCGGGCGATCGGTTGGTGGCGGCGACGATGCGCACGTCGACCGGGATCGTGCTGTCGCCGCCCACCCGCATGACCGAGCTGGTCTCGAGCGCCCGGAGCAGCTTCACCTGGAGGTCGATCGGCATCTCGGTGATCTCGTCCAGGAACAGCGTGCCGCCGCTCGCGCGCTCGAAATGCCCGCGCCGCTGCTGGGTCGCGCCGGTGAAGCTGCCGCGCTCGTGGCCGAACAGCTCGCTCTCGATGAGCGCCGTGGGCATGGCGCCGCAGTTGATCGCCACGAACGGCCCGGAACGCCGGCGGCTGTGCTCGTGGATCGCCTCGGCCACCAGCTCCTTGCCGGTACCGCTCTCGCCGACGATCAGGACCGAGGCGTCGGTGGGCGCGACCCGTGAGATGAGATCGTAGATGTTCTGCATCGGCCGCGACGAGCCGATCAGCGGGCCGAAGCGGCCGAGCTTGCGCAGCTCGCCCTGCAGCGTACCGACCTGCTCCCGGAGCTCGTGCGTGCGCTGGACGTGGCTGAGCACGGTCTTGAGGCGGGGGTGGTCGATCGGCTTGGTCAGGTAATCGAGCGCGCCGAGTCTCAGCGCCTCGATCACGGACTCGATGGTCGCCTCGCCGGACACGACCACCACGTCGGGGTGGCCCTCGCCGGCCACGTCACGGACCAGGTCCATGCCGTTGCCGTCGGGAAGCATCAGGTCGGTGATGATGACCGACGGCGTGCGCCGGTCGAGCTGTTCGCGCGCGGTGGCGACCGAGACCGCGGTGTCCACCGAGAAGTCCTGCGAGCGGATGGTCTCGGAGAGGCTGGAAAGGAAGTCCTCGTTGTCGTCGACGACCAACGCGTGGAGGGAAGACATGGGGATTCCTGCTCAGACGTTGAGTGCCTGGCGTCCGGGGGGTCGGGGGACCATCGGGCGACTATGGAATCGAATGTCGACGTGTAGAGGTTACAACCGCGCTTGAAGGTAGCACACACAGAATGCGTATGACGACACCGAACATACGCGGAAGTGATTGGGCCGCATGGAGGGTTTCCCGCTTCCCGGCTGGCATGGAAGGTGCCTTCCCAGACCGGAACGAGGGACGCGGGGGACGCGTCGAACGCTTCGCGCGTGCAGGACTCCCTTGCCGCGTGCCGACGAAAGCCAGCCACCACGAACCGACATCACGGAGGTCGGGAATGAACTGGGATCACGTTGCGGGCAACTGGAAGCAGTTCCGCGGGAAGCTGAAGGAGCAGTGGGGCCGCCTCACGGACGACGACCTCGACGTCATCAACGGGAAGCAGGAGCAGCTCGTGGGCACCATCCAGAAGCGCTACGGCATGGCCAGGGAGGACGCCGAGGATGCCCTGAACGAGTGGCTCGAAGGCGCGGACATGGACGACGAAGACATGGACGAGGAGCCGCAGCGCAAGCAGTGGCCCCCGACCCGGTAGGAAAATCCGAGGCGCCGGTTCCGGATCGGCGCCCTATACAGGCCGCTGCATGACTGACATGCGGCACCGGGCGCCACCAGCGCTCGGTGCCCGTATGTTTTCCGAGCGCACTCAGTGAGGGACGCCTTGAAGTCCTTCTGGTCGTTCGATCGTCGGATGACGAGCGGCTTCGCCATCATGGCCGTCATCGTCATGACCACCAGTCTCGCGGCGATGTTCACGGTCCGATCCCTCATTCCATTCACCGACGATCGGGACGCGCGCGGGGCGATGTACTTCGGCGCGCTGCGCCTGCAGAGCGGCGTCTCGCTCGAGGTGACGAACGCCCAGGCCTTCATCCTCGGCGGGCGTCCCCAGAACCTGACGTTGAGCCGTAACTGGCGCACCGAGTCGCGGGCGCTGCTCTCCGGCCTCCAGGCGCGCGAGAAGGAGCCCACCGCGCGGCGCCTGCTCGACGAGATCGCGATCCGCCACACCGATCTCGAGCGGGCGATGGACGCGGTTATCGCGCTCCGGTCCGGCAACGCGAGCTCCGACGTGGTCATGCAGTTCTATCGCTCGTACATCGCCGCGCGGCGGAATCTCATGGACCGGGCGATCGAGCGCTACGTCGAGCACAGCCGGGTGCGCGCGCAGACCGTCCAGGACGCCTCCCGCGAGTCGCTCGTGTCGCTCGGGCGCTGGACGACGGCGACCGCGATCGTGGCGCTGGTGCTGTTCACCGCCCTCGCGTTCCCGCTGCGCCGCACCCTGCTCCGCCTCTACGAGACCGAGGCCCGCCACCACGCGACGGCGGCTCGCGCGCGCCGGGCCGCCGAGGACCTGGCCACGAGCCGCGCCGAGGGCCAGGAAACGACGCGCCTGATCCTCGAGAAGGCGCTCGACGGTGTCATCAGCGCCGACGCCGAGGGCCGGATCACGGGCTGGAACCCCGAAGCCGAGCGGATGTTCGGCTGGTCCACCGACGAGATCCTCGGGAATCTGGCGCGCGCCACGATCGTGCCGCCGCGCTATCACCGGATCCTGGACGAGTGGCTGCCCCGGGTTGCGGCCTCCGGGGACGCCCCGGTCTTCGGCCGGCGCATCGAGATCGCCGCGATCCGGCGGGACGGCACCGAGTTCCCGATCGAGATCACGCTCTCGGCGCTGCGCCGCGAGGGGGTCCACTTCAGCGCCTTCGTCCGTGACATCAGCGAGCGCCGGCGGATCGACGAGCAGATCCGGGAGAGCGAGGAGGAGTTCCGCGCCACCTTCGAGCACGCCGGCGTCGGTTACGCGCAGCTCGACCTGCCCGAGTGTCGATTCACCCGCGTCAACCACAAGCTGTGCGAGATCCTCGGGTACTCGGCCGCGGAGCTCCTGGGGCTCACGCTCGCCGACGTCGCGCAACCGGGCGATCCCGACGTCAACGGGAGCGCCGCGGCAGCCGCTCCCTGCATGGACGAGGAGTCGGCGGAGATGCCGCTGCGGCGCAAGGACGGCCAGACGGTCCACGCGCTGGTGACCACCACGCTCATCCATCGCGAGGAGGGCGGACCCCGGCGCGCGCTCTCGGTGATCCAGGACCTCTCCGACCTCCGCCAGGCCCAGTCGGCGCTGCGCGCGACCGAGCAGCGGTTCCAGCTCATGGCGGACAGCGCCCCGGTGCTGGTGTGGGTCACCGGGCCCGACGGGCTCAACACCTGGTTCAACCGCCCGTGGCTCGAGTTCACCGGGCGCACGATGACCCAGGAGCTCGGCAACGGCTGGATGGACGGGATTCATCCCTCGGATCGGGAGGGCTTCGCGAGCGCGTTCCGGGAGGCATTCCGGGCGCGCCAGCCCTTCACCAGCGAGTTCCGGCTGCGGCGGCACGACGGGAAGTGGCGCTGGATCATCGACCACGGCATCCCGCTCGATGCCGAGGACGGGGCGCCGGGCGGCTACATCGGCTCCTGCATGGACATCACCGACCGCAAGCGGTCCGAGGACCAGCGCGAGCGGCTGCTGGCGAGCGAGCGGGCGGCGCGCAGCGAAGCCGAGCGCGCCAGCCGCATGAAGGACGAGTTCCTGGCCACGCTCTCTCACGAGCTGCGCACGCCGCTCCAGGCGACGCTCGGCTGGTCGCGCCTGCTGCTCGACGAAGGGCTCGACGCCCAGCAGATCCGGCGCGGGCTCGAGACGATCGAGCGCAACGTGACCCTGCAGAAGCGGCTCATCGAGGACCTGCTCGACATGAGCCGGATCGTTCAGGGCAAGACCCGGCTCGAGGTCAAGCGTATCGACCCGCGCGAGGCGATCGAGGCGGCGCTCGACGTGGTGCGTCCCGCGGCCGAGGCCAAGGGGATCACGCTGCGCACCGATCTGCAGCCGATCGCCCATCCGGTGACCGCCGACCCGCAGCGGCTCCAGCAGATGGTGTGGAACCTGCTCTCCAACGCCATCAAGTTCACCCCCGCCGGCGGCACCATCGAGGTGACGTTGCGTGAGGAGCCTCATCGCATCCTCATCGCGGTGGCCGACACCGGCTCCGGCATCGACGCCGCGTTCCTGCCCTACGTGTTCGAGCGCTTCCGGCAGCAGGACGCGAGCACCACCCGGCGGCACGGAGGCCTGGGGCTCGGACTCGCGATCGTGCGGCACCTGGTCGAGCACCACGGCGGCCGGGTCACCGCCTCGAGCCCGGGCGAGGGGCTGGGCTCGACCTTCACGCTCGAGCTGCCGCGTCACGCCGTGACCGCCCCCGGCGACGACTCGTCGTCGGTGACGGCGCCGCCTGCGCCCGACAGCACGCTCGCAAGCGGAAAGGCCACTTTCGATGGCCTGCGGGTCCTGGTCGTGGACGACGAGCCCGATGCCTGCGAGCTGCTCCACCGCGTGTTCTCCGACCGGGGTGCCGACGTCGTGGCCGTGCGTTCCGCGGCCGAGGCGCTCGAGCTGTTCGTCCGCTTCAAGCCGCAGGTGCTGGTGAGCGACATCGGCATGCCCGGCACCGACGGTTACGAGCTCATGCGCCGCATCCGCAAGCGGGAGAATGGCAAGGCGGGGCGCATCCCGTCGCTCGCGCTCACGGCGTTCGCCCGGCCCGAGGACCGCGAGCGCGCCCTGGCCGCCGGGTTCCATGCCCACCTCGCGAAGCCGGTCGAGCCCGGCGAGCTGGTGGCAGCGGTGTTCCGCCTGCTGACTCCCGCTCCTGCTCCGGCGGGTGCGCCCGCTGGAGCTTCGTGATGGACGCGTAATCCGATGCCGAGCCACGCGATACCGGGGGTGGACCGGGCGCCTCCGGCAACCGCTCAAGTCGAGGTCAACCGTCCGCCCGCAACCTGTTTCGCGTGAGGCCGAAGCGCAGGGCCGAGTCGAGGAGGAACCATGTGGATCAGCGAGATGGATTGGGCGGACGAACGATGGGCCGCCACGCCGCTTCCCGCACCCACGCGGGCGCCGGCGCCGGTGGGCGCATTGCGCGTGCTGGTGGTGGACGATGACCCGGACGCGGCGGGGACGCTGGTGGAGCTGCTCGTGATGCGCGGCCACGTCGCCCGCTCGGCACGGGATGGGGTCGAGGCCCTGAGCGCCGGGCTCGAGCTCCAGCCGGACGTGGCACTCCTCGATCTCAGTCTTCCGGGCAAGGACGGCTACGAAGTCGCGCGTCAGATGCGCCAGGAGCGCTGGGGTCACGAGATGGTGCTGATCGCGGTGACCGGGTGGGACCGGGACGGTGATCACGGCGCCGCGGAGAACGACTTCGACCACTACTTCGTGAAGCCGGTCGATCCGTCCTCGCTCTTCCACCTGCTCGGCACGCTGCGGCGGTAGCCGGCCCGAGGGTGCTCGCCGAATGGCGGGTGCCATTCGGTTGACGGCGATGCCCTCCGGGCGGCAGTGTGCCCGGCCATGCCACGCGCCGCGTGCCGGACCGCTCTGCTCGTCCTCCTGGTCGCGTGCCTGGCGCTGCCCGCGTACCCGGCGCCGGCGCCGGACGCGTTCGCGGCCAAGACCAAGGGCGCCACCCGCCGCGATGGGCTGTTCGCCACCTGGCTCGACGCCAAGGGCGGCCGGCTGCTCGTCGAGCTCCCCGCACCCTCGGGCCCGCGCAACGTGAGCGCCTCGTTCCTCTACATCGAAGGCATTCTCACCGGGCTGGGCTCGAACCCGGTGGGCCTCGACCGCGGCCAGCTCGGGGACACGCGCGTGGTCGAGTTCCGGCGCGTCGGCGCGCGCGTGCTGCTCGAGCAGCCGAACCTCCGCTACCGCGCCCGGTCGAGCGACAGCAGCGAGGTGCGCGCGGTGCGCGAGTCGTTCGCGACCTCGGTGCTGTGGGGCGGCGAGATCGCCGCGGAAGCGGCGGACGGACGCCTGCTGGTCGACCTCACGCCGTTCCTGGTGCGCGACGCACACGGCGCGGTGGCGAGCCTCAAGGCGGCGGGCCAGGGCGGCTTCAGCCTCGACCGGGACCGGAGCGCGCTCGATCCCTCCGCGTGCCTGAGCTTCCCGGACAACCTCGAGTTCGAAGCGCTGCTCACCTTCGCCGGCGACGAGCCCGGACGCGAGGTGCGCGCGACCGCGCCGACGCCGCAGGCGATCACCCTGGTCCAGCACCACTCGTTCGTGCGGCTGCCGGACGGCGGCTACACGCCGCGGCGGTGGGATCCGCGCTCGGGATCGTTCGAGGTGATGTTCGCGGACTACGCGCAGCCGATCGCCGCCGACCTCGACATCCGCTGGCTGGTGCGCCACCGGCTGGAGAAGACCGATCCCTCGGCCGAGCGCTCGCGCGTCAAGGAGCCGATCGTCTACTACGTGGACCCCGGCACGCCCGAGCCGATCCGGAGCGCGCTGCTCGAGGGGGCTTCCTGGTGGGCCAAGGCATTCGAGGCCGCCGGCTTCATCGACGCCTACCAGGTGAAGCTGCTGCCGGCAGGCGCCCATCCGCTCGACGTGCGCTACAACGTCATCCAGTGGGTGCATCGCGCCACGCGCGGCTGGTCCTACGGCGGCGGTGTCATCGACCCGCGCACCGGCGAGATGATCAAGGGCCACGTCTCGCTCGGGTCGCTGCGCGTGCGCCAGGACCGGATGATCTTCGAGGGGCTGGCGGGGGTGGAGAAGAGCGGGAGCGGCGCCGCGGACGATCCGGTACAGATGAGCCTCGCGCGCATCCGCCAGCTCTCGGCCCACGAGGTCGGGCACACGCTCGGCTTCAGCCACAACTTCGCCGCCAGCAGCTACGCGGGCCGTGCATCGGTCATGGACTATCCAGCGCCCCTGGTTGGGGTTCGGGCCGACAGCTCACTCGATTTCTCGGGTGTCTACGCGACCGGCGCCGGGGCCTGGGACCTTCAGCTGGTCCGCTATGCCTACACCCAGTTTCCGCCCGGCGTCGACGAGCGGGCCGGGCTGGAGGCGATCCTGGCCGAGAACCGCGCCAGGGGTTACCTCTATCTCTCGGACGGCGACACGCGCCCGGCGGGCGCCGCGCACCCGCTCGCCGCGATGTGGGACAACGGCGACGATCCGGTTGCCGAGCTGCGGAAGGCGCTCGAGGTGCGGCGTATCGCGCTCCGTCGGTTCGGCGAGGGCAACATCACGGCGGGCACTCCGCTCTCGACGCTGGGCGCCGTGCTGGTGCCGCTCTACTTCCACCACCGCTACCAGCTCGAGGCGGCCGCCAAGTCGATC
>DATEMP010000310.1:0-3848 GCA_035275545.1 Candidatus Eiseniibacteriota bacterium
CAGCAGCCGCACCAGCGAGCGCGCCATGCCGCGCACCCGTGCCGCGCGCTGCGGGTCGTCGCGGTGATCGCGCTTGCTCGCGGCCTCCGGCACCAGCGTGTCGGGGTCGGCGGCGTGCGACCCGCGCATGCGGATCGCGGCGTGCGCGACGTCCAGGGAGCTGACCTGCGGCCGCAGCAGCAGGAGCGTCCAGGGATTCACGGTCACCGCGAGCGACTCGGCGCGCACCAGCGTGTCGCCCGTGGCACGGCGCGTGACCGTGAGGTCGCGGAAGCGCACCCGCAGCGGCGGGCGCACCTGCAGCGAGGCCCAGGTGGCGTCGTATCCGCGACGCCCGGCCTGGTAGCGGATGCCGGTGGTGACCAGGGGTTGGAGGAGCGGGCCGAACGTCACCCCCAGCACCACCACCAGGAAGACCACCGCGACCAGGAGCCATCCGCGCCGGAAGCGCCGCCGCGGCGAGGGGTCGCCCAGCCAGGGAAGCTCCTCGGCGTCGGTCGGTCGATCGGGGGGGGACATGGGCGGCGACATTAGCCGATGCGGGCGATCCGTTTCAGGGCACGCCCGGCGCGGTTCCGGTGATGTGCTCAAGCGCGCGGGCAAGGATGCCGATCACTCTTCGGAACCCCGGAGGCCTCCATGATGACGATCAAGCTCCGCTCCGTGACGGCGCTCGTCCTGCTCGCGAGCCTGCCGATGCTCTGCTCCGCGCGCGTCGACGCCGCGCCCGCGGCCGACGCGAAGCCCGCAGACCCCAAGCCTGCCGCGACCGCGACCACGCCTCCGGCCGACGCCAAGTCCGCCCCGGCCGCGAAGTCCGCGGTGGCCAAGCCCGAAGCCGCGAAGCCCGCGGCGTCCAAGCCCGCGCCCGCGAGCTCCGCGGTGGCCAAGCCCGAGGCCTCCAAGCAGGAAGGCGTGAAGCCTGCCGTGCCTCCGGTGTCGAAGGTCACGGCGCCGGCGGCCGCCAAGGCGCCGCCGCCCGCTCCGGCGGCGAGTGCCGGGGGTGTGCCGTATATCGAGCTCTTCCCCGCGGTCAAGGTGACCGAGCGCTCGACCCGCGAGTTCGACGAGTACTGGATCGCGCTCGGCAAGCTCAAAGGCGACGGCCAGGCCGAGAAGGCCGAGCAGGCGGACGGCAAGTGGACGCACGCCGGCCTGGTCGCCACCGGCACCCGCACCGTGGCCGAGGTGTTCCGTCACTACGAGCAGCAGGTCGTGAAGGGCGGCTTCGAGATCCAATACGACTGCAAGGGCGTCGACTGCGGCGAGGGCGGACGGCGCACCAACGGCGACTGGTGGGCGCTCTCGGACAACCGCCGCTATCTGGCGGCGCGGCTCCAGCGCCCGCGCGGCGACGTGTGGGTGACCGTGCACGTGCACGCCAAGAGCGCGACCGCTCCGGTCGAGCACGAGGTCGACGTGGTGGAGATGAAGCCGCCCGTGGTGCCGCCCGCGCCGCGCGACGAGGGCGACGTGCTGACGCTCGCGAAGGAGCTGGACGCGAACGGCCGCGTGGTGCTTCGATCGGTCGGCTTCGCGGACGGCAAGCCCGTGGTGCTCCCGGCCTCCGAGCGCGTGGTGGCGGCGATCGCGGAGCTCCTGGCCAGCAAGCCCGGGCTCAAGCTGCATGTGGTCGTGCACGGCGATGACGCCGCCCCGATCACCGCCGGCGTCGAGCTCTCGAAGAAGCGTGCCGCGGCCCTGGTGTCGGCGCTCAAGCAGAAGCACAAGGTCGGCGGCGGCCGGGTGCTGCCGGTGGGCCTGGGGGCACTCGCGCCGGTGGCATCGAACGCCACCGAGGAGGGCCGGACCCAGAACCGCCGTGTCGAGCTGATCCCGGAGACCAGCGTCCGCGCGACCGCCAGCGTGCGGCGGTAGCGCCCGCGGGCTAGCGCAGCCGCATGCTCACGCCCGGGCCGATGTCCCAGCCCAGGGCGAAGAACACGAGCAGCAGCACGGTCCAGCAGACGAGGAAAGCGATGCAGTAGGGCAGCATGAGCGAGATGAGCGTTCCGCTGCCCGCCTTCTTGTCGTAGCGCTGGGCGGCGGCGAGCACGAACGGCATGTAGGGCAGGAGCGGCGTCACGATGTTGGTCGCCGACTCCCCGACCCGGTAGACCGCCTGCGTGCCCTCGGGCGTGAAGCCCAGGAGCGCGAACATCGGCACGAAGATCGGGCCGATGATCGCCCACATCGCCGACGACGAGGTGATGAGCAGGTTCATCGCCGCGGCGAACAGGACGAACGCGACGATCAGCGGCGCGCCCTCGAGCCCCATCCCCTTGAGCGTCCCGGCGCCGGTGATCGCGACGATGCTCCCCAGGTTGGACCACGCGAAGTAGCTCACGAACTGGGCGCAGCAGAACGCGAGCACGATGTATCCCGCCATGGTCGCCACCGTGTCGCTGGTGATCTTGAGGACGTCGTGGTCGCTCCGCACCTTGCGGGTGGCGATGCCGTAGGCGAGCCCGGGCACGAAGAACGCGAGCAGCACCAGGATCACCATGCTGTCGAAGAGCGGCTTGAGCCGGTCGAGCAGGGTCGGGCCCTCGACGCGCAGCGGGCCGATGCCGGGCCACACCAGCGCCAGGAATCCCAGCGCGGTGAGGAGCGCCGCGATCCCGGCGGCCTTCAGGCCGCGCCGCTCCTCGGCGCTCAGCCGCTCGAGCGGCGCATGGGTCTCGCCCTTCCACGGGCCCAGGCGCGGCTCGACGAACCGGTGCGTGACCCAGGTGCCGGCCACGGTGAGCAGCGGTGTCGCCGCCGCCATGAACCACCAGTTCCCCAGCATGTTGACGTGGTAGCCGGGCAGCATGCGGGAGGCATTCACCGACTCCTGCGTGAACCCGGCGAGCAGCACGTCGAGCGTGCTGGGGAGCAGGTTGGCGCTGAACCCGCCCGAGACCGAGGCGAACGCCGCAGCGAGACCGGCGAGCGGGTGGCGGCCGGCGGCCGCGAACAGCAGCGCCCCGAGCGGCGGCAGGATGATGATGCCGGCGTCGGCGGCCTGGTTGGCGTTGATGCCGGTGAACACCACCGCGGCGGTGAGCAGGCTGCGCGGCATCGCCAGGACGAACGCGCGCATTGCCGCGCCGATCAGGCCGGTGGCCTCGGCCACTCCGATCCCGAGCATCGCCACCAGCACGGTGCCGAGCGGGGCGAATCCGGTGAAGTTCTTCACCGCCTCGGTGAACATGCGCCGCACACCCTCGCGCGTCAGCAGGTTGACCGGCTCGATGGCGCTGCCGTCCTTGGGATGGGGCACGGTGACCCCGAGGCTCGCGGTGACCGCCGACGCGATCACCACCAGCGCCGCCATGAGCAGGAACAGCGTGGCGGGATTGGGGAGCGCGTTGCCGATGCGCTCGATCGCGTCGAGCGCGACGCTCATGGCGGAGCGGCGCGGCGGGGCGGCCCGGGGCGTCATGCCGGGAATCTACACGATGGTGCCCGCCGGGCCGGCCCGGTCACGGCGCGAACGCCACCTTGATACAGCCGTCAGATTTCTTGTCGAAGAGCTGGTAGCCCTTGACGCCCTCGGCGAGCGGCAGGCGGTGGGTGACCAGTGCGGCGAGCTCGTCCGCGCGCGCGCGCGCCAGGGGCACGAGCCCTTCCATCAGGCTGCGCGCCGGGCAGCGCCCGATGCGCCAGGTGAGGTTCCGGTCGTACGCCTGGGCGGGCGAGAACGGGAACTGGGCCTCGTGGTGGACACCGACCGTGGCGATCGTGCCGCCCGGGCGCACCAGCTGGAAGGCGAGCCGCGCCGCCTCACTGCTCCCGATTGCCTCGACCACCGCGTCGGCGCCGCGCCCGCCGGTCGCGGTCCGGATCGCGGCCACCGGATCCCC
>DATEMP010000311.1:0-12409 GCA_035275545.1 Candidatus Eiseniibacteriota bacterium
CGCCGCGCCGGCGGACGCGGCGACCACGCCGAACAGGTGCGGGCTGCCGAAGGGGCCGAACGGACCCGGCGTCCCGGGGTCGCCCCCGGGGCCACCAAACCCCGAGAGCGCGCGCCGGAGCTCGACGAGCGGGCCGAGCCCCTCGACCAGCGCGATCGCGAACAGTCCCGCGATGACCGCGGCGACGATCGTCCAGCGCAGCGTGGTCTCGAGCGCCGCCGGCTGATCGGGTCCGGAGGTGGCGCGGGTGCCGAAGTAGAGCCCGGCGAGGCCGACCGAAGTGAGCAGGCCCTCGCGCTGCAGCGGCTCGCCGAGCACGCTCACGCGCGGCGCGATCGAGAACACCGTGGCGAGGATCTCGACCGCGAGCCACGCGAGCACCGCGAGGTCGAGCAGCGTGCCGGGCTGGCGGCGGCGGCTACCCAGGGTTCCGAGCACGGCGACCAGCAGGGCGACGCCGCACGCCCGGATCACCGCCGCTTTCGGCGGCTCGAAGCACTCGCGCAGTCCGGGGACGAATGTCAGGATGGCGAGCGCCAGCGCGGCCCGCACGCACCAGAGCACCTGCGGACGTTAGGCCGCGGGCCGCCAGTCGGCAAGGTGGCGCGGCGCCGTGACGCGCCCGCGACCGTGCGGTGACGCCGAAGTTGCGCGCGACGTGCCGTTCATCCTTGATGAACGCGCTCCGTCCGTGCCACGATTCCTCCACGGCGCGGGCCGGCGCTACCGTTCACTCCACCGACGCGAAGGAGCCTCCATGAGCACGCGCCACACGACCCTCCTCACACTCGCTCTCCTCGGAACCCTGGCGGTCGCCGCGATCGCCATCGCCGACAAGGAAGCGCCCGTGCCTCAGGCCGACTACGGCAAGGCGGCGGCCGCAGCGGTGGCGGCCGCGGGTGGCGGCACCGTCACCTCGGTGGACCGCGACCGCGAGCGCGGCGCGGTCTGGGAGGTCGAGGTCACGAAGGCCGACGGCACGCGCGTCGACGTCCTGCTCGACGCGGCGTTCAAGGCGATCGACGTCAGTCCCGAGCGCGAAGCCATGGAGAAGCCCAGGAAGGCCGCCGCGCGCGCGGCCGCGCCTTCCACCGGAGCTCCGGCCCCCGACGTCGAAACCCCGGTCCCGACCGCCGACGCGGAGCGCGCCGGGCAGGCGGCGCTCAAGGCGGTGGGCAGCGGCACGGTCCAGGACGTGGACCGCGACTCCGAGGGTGGCGCGGTCTGGGAGGTCGAGATCCTCAAGGCGGACGGCACCCAGGTGGACGTCCTGCTGGACGCTTCGTTCAAGGTGCTGAGCCTGGGCGGCGAGCAGGAGCAGGGCGAAGGCGACGACGACCAGAGCGACGATCGGGACTGATACCCAGCGAGACGCACGAAGGCCCCCGGCGATCGGCCGGGGGCCTCGTCGTTTGCGCCCGGGCCTAGGAGGACGACCCGCCGATCGGCCAGGCTCGGCCGCCGGTCGGTCCCTCGTCGGCGTGATGCTTGATGATGCGTGCCTCGGCGATGAACACCACCTCCTCGGCGATGTTGGTCGCCAGGTCGGCGACCCGCTCGAGGTTGCGCGCCACCAGGATCAGGTCCATCGCGCGCGTGATCGTTCCGGTGTCCTCGATCATGAAGGTGATGAGCTCGCGGAACAGCTGGCGGTTGATGTCGTCCACCTGGTCGTCGCGCCGGCACAGGCGCCGCGCGGTGTCGGCGTCGCGGCGCACGAACGCGTCGAGCGCGTCGCGCAGCATCCCGGCCGCGAGGTCCGCCATGCGCGGGATGTCGACCAGGGGCTTCAGGGGCGGCGCCTCCACGAGGCGCTGGGCGCAGGCGGCGATGTTGACCGCGTGGTCGCCCATCCGCTCCAGGTCGTTCGAGATCTTCAGCGAGGCGGTGATGAGGCGCAGGTCGGCGGCGAGCGGCTGGCGCAGCGCGAGCAGGCCGACGCAGCGCTCCTCGATGTCGATCTCGAGCCGGTCGATCGCGCGGTCGTCGTCGAAGATCTCCAGCGCGAGCCGCGCGTCGCGGCGCTTGAGCGACTCGACCGACTTCTGGACGATCGCCTCGGTGCGCCCGCCCATCAGCAGCAGCTGATTCTTGAGCGCTTCGAGCTCCTGATCGAAATGCCGTTCCATCCGCGTTCCCTTTCACCGGGCCGGGTGGCCCGGGTGGCATCAACCGAAGCGGCCGGTGATGTAGTCCTCGGTGAGCTTCTGCCGCGGGCTCGTGAACAGCCGCGGGGTCTCGTCGTGCTCGATGAGCTCGCCGTTCAGCATGAACAGCGTGGTGTCGGAGATGCGCGCCGCCTGCTGCATGTTGTGGGTGACCACGACGATCGTGTACGCCGACTTGAGCACCAGCACCAGCTCCTCGATGCGGGCGGTGGCGGTGGGGTCGAGCGCCGACGCCGGCTCGTCCATGAGGATCACCTCGGGCTCGACCGCGAGGCAGCGGGCGATGCACACGCGCTGCTGCTGGCCGCCCGAGAGCTGGAGCGCCGAGCGCTCGAGCCGGTCCTTGACCTCGTCCCAGATCGCGGCGCGACGGAGCGAGAGCTCGACCCGTGCTTCGAGCTCACCGCGATCCTTGAGCCCCAGCATCCGGAGCCCGAACGCAACGTTCTCGAAGATCGACTTGGGAAACGGGTTCGGACGCTGGAACACCATCCCCACGCGGCGGCGCAGCTCGACGACGTCCGTGGCGCGCACGTCCTGCCCGGCCATGCTGATGTCGCCCTCGGTGCGCACCCCCGGGATCAGGTCGTTCATGCGGTTGAAGGAGCGCAGCAGCGTGCTCTTCCCGCAGCCCGAGGGCCCGATGATCGCGGTCACCGTGTGGCGGCGCACCTCGAAGCTCACCTTCCGGAGCGCCGGGTGCGAGCCGTAGAACAGGCTGAACTCGCGGGTGCTGAGCATGGGCGCCGGAATCGGCGCCGGGGCCACCGGAGTGATCGCGCCGGCGTGCGCGGCCGGCACGCCTTCGGCGCCCGACGCGATGACCCGATGGGTTGCTTTCACGTCTATCCCCTTCCCGCCAGGTGCGCGCGCATACGGCCTCGCAGCAGGATCGCGGTCAGATTGAGCAACAAGGTGAGCAGCAGCAGCACCAGCACGGTGCCGTAGAGCAGCGGCTTGGTCGCGTCCACGTCGGGCGACTGGGTCGAGAGGACATAGATGTGGTAGCCGAGCTCCATGAATTGATCGGTCGGGGAGGTGGGCAGGTACGGCAGGAAATACGCGGCCCCGGTGAACAGGATCGGGGCCACCTCGCCGGCGCCGCGCGACACCGACAGGATCGCGCCGGTGAGGATGCCCGGCATCGCCTGCGGCAGCAGGACGCTCCAGATGGTCTGCCAGCGGGTGGCACCCAGGGCCAGTGACGCCTCGCGCATCTCGCGCGGCACCGCCCGCAGCGCCTCCTCGGCGGTCACGATCACCACCGGGAGGTTGAGGAGCGCCAGGGTGAGCGCCGCCCAGATGAGCGCCGGCTGGCCCCACACCACGTCGAGGCCGGCGGCGCGGTCGATCTGGCGTCCCACGAACTGGATGAAGAACCCGAGCCCGAACAGCCCGAACACGATGCTGGGCACGCCCGCCAGGTTGTTCACCGAGAACCGCACCATGCGCGTGAACCACGCGTCGGGGCGCGCGTACTCGTGCAGGTAGATCGCCGCACCCACGCCGAACGGCACCAGGGCGATCACCATGAGAATCACCAGGGCGGCGGTGCCGAAGATCGCGGGGAAGATGCCGCCCGCGGTCATCCCGTGCTTGGGGGCCGCGGCCAGGAACTCCCAGGTGAGCGTGCCGGCGCCGTGCCAGGCGATGTTGCCCACGATCACGCCCACCATGAGCACGATCAGCAGCGCGGCCAGTCCGGTGAGCGCGGTGAAGCCGGGCCCGACCCAGCCCTGGGGCCGGTCCTTGACCAGCGGCGGCAGCGCGGGCGCCAGGCTGTACGTGCTCACGCGCCCGCCAGGCGGCGCCGCAGGCGATCGACGAACAGGCCGGCGGCGACGTTGATGAGGAACGTGGTCGAGAACAGCAGCGCGCCCAGGAAGAACAGCGTGCTGTAGTGCGGGCTGCCGACCACCACCTCGGCCAGCTCGGCGGCGATGCTGGCCGAGAGCGTGCGCACCGAGTCGAGCGGGGTTCCGGAGACGATCGCGGCGTTGCCCGAGGCCATGAGCACGATCATCGTCTCCCCGACCGCGCGCGCGAGCCCGAGCAGGATCGCGGCCGAGACCCCGGCGCCCGCGGCGGGCAGGGTCACGTTCCAGGCGGTCGCCCAGCGCGAGGCGCCGAGCGCCAGCGAGGCCTCGCGATAGGAGCGCGGCACCGCGCGCAGCGCGTCCTCGCAGACGCTGAAGATGGTGGGGATGATCCCGAGCCCGAGCGCGAAGCCGGCGTTCAGGGCGTTGAGCCGCGAGACCGCCCCGGTCATGGACTGGACCCACGAGGCGAGCACGATCAGGGCGAAGAAGCCGAGCACCACCGAGGGGATGCCGGCGAGCAGCTCGACCATCGGCTTCAAGGCCTCGCGGATGCGCGCGGGCGCGAACTCCGAGGCGAACACCGCGGCCGCGACCCCGACCGGAACCGCGAACCCCATCGCCACCAGCACCACCTTGAGGGTGCCGACCAGCAGCGGCAGGATCCCGTACTTGGGGATGTCTCCTACCGGCTGCCACATCGCCGTGGCGAAGAACGCGGCGAGGCTCGCCTCCTTGCGGGTCTCGGCGTCGAACAGCACCGGGAGCGCCTCGCGCATGACGAACACCACGATCAGCAGCAGCCCCGCTACCGCGCTGAACGCGCACACCCGGAGCAGCCCGCCGATCAGGGCCTCGCGCACGCGGCGGGCGCCCGGCCGGTCGAGCCCGGTGAGCGGGCGGAGCGCGGGCGTCGCGTTCGCCGTGGTGGCCGCCGGCATGACGCCCATCAGCGGACCGGGAAGTATCCGACCTGGGTCGCCAGGGCCTGTCCCTCGTTCGAGAGCACCCAGTCGATGAACTGCTTCGCCTGGCCGGCGGGCTTCACGCGGGTGTAGAGGTAGAGGTCGCGGGTCACCGGATAGCTCCCGTCCTTGACGGTCGCCGCCCCCGGCATCACCGCCGGGCTGCCGTTGTCCTTCTTGACCGCGCACTCCTTGATGCCCTTGCCGTAGGCGGCGCCGCCGTAGCCGATGCCGTTCGGGTCCTTCGACACCGCGTTCACGACCGCCGCGGTACCGGGCAGGGTCTGGCAGCGCGGCGAGTAGTCGCGGCCGAGCAGCACGACGTCCTTGAAGTAGACGTAGGTCCCGGAGCTGTTCTCGCGCCCGTAGAGCACGATCTGGGCGTCCGGCCCGCCCAGCTGCTTCCAGTTGCCGATCGCGCCGGTATAGATGTCGCGGAGCTGGGCGAACGACAGCTCCTTCACCGGGTTCGATGCGTGGAGGTAGATCGAGAGCCCGTCCTTGGCGACCGGGATCTCGATGCCCATGGTCTGGTAGCGGTCGCGCAGCTTGCGCTTCTCGTCGGCCTTCATCGGGCGCGACGACATGCAGATCTCGGTGGTGCCGTTGATGAGCGCCGCGATGCCGGTGCCCGAGCCGCCGCCCGTGACCTGGATGACCGTCCCGGGATGCGCGTTCATGTACTGCTCGGCCCACCGCTGGCCCAGGATCACCATGGTGTCCGAGCCCTTCACCGTGAGCCCGCGGCCCGCGTGCGCGGGGATCGCGAGCGCGGCCGTGAGGAGCGTGGCCGCGAGGATCTGTCGAGTGCGATGCATGGAAGGTTCCTCCTAGAACTTGTGCTGGACTTGAATGGTGAGGAGATTGTCGGCGGGATCGTTACCTCTCGCCGCCGGGCTGATCGCGTTGAACCGGGCCGAGCCGGAGGGCGAGGGCCGCGTCGTGATCAGGTCGTAGGCCACGGTGATGCGCGTGAAGCCGTCGTAGAACCAGTTGACGCCCGCGCCGAACCGCTTGAAGTGGTCCAGGTCGAGGTCGGTGTTGGGGTCGAACACGTCGTAACGCGCGGCGACCTGGAGCTTCTCGCCCAGGTTCTGCACCCACATCGCGTACCAGCCGAGGTAATCGGTGGCGAAGTGCGCGGGGTCGGCGCCGGCGACCAGCAGGCGCGGGCTGGCGGAGGCCGCGGTGGTCATGGTGCGCACCGAGTCGGGATTGATCTCCTTGCCGACGTACACCTCGCCCTTGAGCGAGCCGCCGCCGACCGTGGGCAGCCCGTAGAAGAACTGCGCGTCGGCGCCGAACCGGGTCTTCTTGGTCTCGACGTCGGGCCCGGTGAGCGGCGTCAGGTTCCGGCCGTCGTACCCGGAGACCGCGAGGTCGACCGTGCCCTGGGAGAAGCGCGCCCGCCCCATGACGTCCTTGCGGCGGGTCGGGTCAGTGTTCGGGAAGTCGGGCTGGTTGACGCCGCCGCCGTTCATGATCGCGACCACGGTCTCGAACTGGGGCGTCCACTGGCTCACGATCTTGGCGCCACGATCACGCTCCCCGGAAAACAGGACGTTCTCGGCGCGCGAGCGCTCGGGCAGCTCGCGCACGCTCGAGGAGCGCTCGATCTCGTACCCGAACGGCACGTTCATCTGGCCCACGGTGAGCCCGTGCTGGTGGAGCGGGGTCCAGGGATCGAGCAGGGTGACGTAGGCCTCGAGCAGCCGGATGGTCCGGTCGGTGCCGCCGTCGAAGTAGATGACCGCCTGGCTGAGCGGGCTCGAGTCGTAGGAGAGCTTGAGCCGCCCGCGGCGGATGTAGAAGCGCTCGGTGTTGGCGGGTGTCACGGTGGGTGGCGTGCCGCTCACCCGCACGCTGTCGCTCTTGTTCTCCGAGGTCTCCCAGCGCGCCTGGATGTAACCCGAGAACTTGAACTTCTTGAGCTTGTCGGTGTCGGTCTGCAGCGCCTGGAGCTGCTCGTTCATGCCGTCGACCCGCCCGCGCAGCTCGTCGCTCTGCGCACCGGTGTCGGCGGGGGGCGAGGTCTGCTCCTGGGCGATGCCCGGGACGGTGATGAGGCCCATCGCGAGGATGGTCGCGAGGGCGATACGTCGTGCCAGCGTGGTCACTGGTTTCCTCCGTTCGGATCCCGGGCCGCGGCCGGGTCCATCCCGCGCCGCGCGCACCCATCGAATCCGATGAGTCATGCTAGGAGGCCCAGGTTGCTGGGGAATCTCGGCGATGTTTCCGCGGCGTTAATAGCGCGGAGGCGGGGGTTATCAGGAGGTTGCCGGGCGGTCCGGCGTGCAACGCGCACGCGGAACGTGCGCCATGCGACGCGATCGAGGCCGCGCTCAGGCGGCCGTGACGCTCCCCGGCACGGGCGGGGGGATCTCGAACCGGAACGTGCTGCCGCGGCCCACCTCGCTCTCGACCGTGACCCGGCCGCCGTGGAGCGCCAGGATGTGGCGCACGATCGAGAGCCCGAGGCCGGTGCCGCCCTTCTCCTTCGAGCGCGCCTTGTCGACGCGGTAGAAGCGCTCGAAGATGCGCGGCGCGTCCTCGCGCGGGATCCCGGCGCCGGTGTCGATGACCTCGCACCACACCACCGACGCCGCGCGCCCGAGCCGCACGCGCACGCCGCCGCGCTCGGTGTACTTGATCGCGTTGTCGAGCAGGTTGGCGATCACCTGCTCGATGCGCATGCGGTCGGCGACCACCGGCGTGGCGGGACCCGGCTCGAGCCCGAGCGTGAGCCCGGCGCCATCGGCGCGCGCGCTGAGCGTGGCGATCTGGCGCTCGACCGCCTCCCGCATGTCGAAGGACTCCCGGCGCAGCCGCATGTCGGGGCGCTCGAGATCGGCGAGCGAGAGCAGGTCGTCGACCAGGCTCTGGAGCCGGGCCGACTGGTCGCGGATGATCCGCACGAACGACTCGCGGTGCTCGGCGTCCTCCAGCCCGCCCTCGAGCAGTGTCTCGGCGTAGCCGCGCACCGAGGTGAGCGGGGTCTTGAGCTCGTGCGAGACGTTCGCCACGAAGTCCTGCCGCACCTGGTTCAGGCGCTCGATCTCGGTGAGGTCGTGGAGCACCAGCAGCACCGAGCCCGCCTCCTCGCCGCGCAGCCGCGTGGCGGTGACGCGCAGCCGCCGCTGCCACGGCGTCCACAGCCGGAGATCGGTTTCGACCGGCTGCCGCCGGCTTCGGGCAGTGCGCACCGCGTCGACCAGCTCGGGCGAGCGCGCGAGCTCCTGGAACGGCGTGCCCGCGGGCGGCGCGAGCGGCGCCCCCAAGATCGCCGCCAGGCTCTGGTTGGCGTGCACCAGGCGGTCCTCGCGATCGATGAGCGCGACGCCGTCGCTCATGTGGGCGAGGATCCGCTCGCGCTCGTCGCGCTCCCGCTCCAGCGCCTGGAGCCGGCGCCCCAGCTCGGCCGCCATGGTGTTGATCGAGGCGCCGAGGCGGCCCAGCTCGTCGGCGGGCAGCTCCCTCGCGCGCGGTGCGGCGTCCCCCGAGCCGATGCGGATCGCCACCTGCTCGAGCTCCTGCGCCCGCCGCGCCTGGCGGTTCGCCATCCGATAGGCGAGCGGCACGCTGATGAGCAGCGCGAGCGCCGCGGCGATCAGGGACTGCCGGAGCAGCGCCCCGTTGAGCGCGTCGACGCCGCCCAGCCGCTCCGCCACGCGCATGACCGCGATCTCGCCGCCGCCCGGGATCGGCGCGGCGACGTAGATCAGCGGATGCCCGACGGTGCGGCTCGAGCGTACGTTCCGCCCCATCTGCCCGCCGAGCGCGGCACGCACCTCGGGGCGGCTGCCGTGGTTCTCGATCCCGGGCAGCGCGTTCGCGGCCACCTCGGAATCGCCGCGCACGCGGCCGGCCGCGTCGATGAGCGTGACCCGCCGGCCGAGCACCGTGCCCATGGAATCGGCGACCGCCGGCGCACGACCGGGGTCCGGGGCGAGCGCCGCGGCCACCCCGGGCAACGCGCGGGCGAGGGTCTGCTCGAGGGTCTCCTGCTGGCGCTCGATCAGCCAGCCGCGCTGCTCCTGGCTGGCAAGCGCGGTCATGATCGTGAGCGCGACGACGATGAGCGCGGCGTGGGCGATCAGCAGCCGGCTGCGCAGCGACAGCACCATCGACGAGCCCCCCCATCCGGTGGCGGGATGCCGAACCCGGCGGCCGAGACTAGCGGGAGGCGTCGTGGGACGCGAGGAACTTGTAGCCAACCCCCGTCATGGTCTCGATGAATGGGTCCTGGCGCCGGGCTCGCAACGCGCCGGTCAGGTCTCGGCGCCGGGCAGCACGGGCGGGCTCGCGGCGAGCAGGCGCGAAACCTTTTCCCAGAGGTACTCGTGGATCTCGTCCACGGAGCGGGTCGCGTCGATGACGTCGAAGCCGTCGTCGCTCGCCAGCTTGTCGAACTCGCCCACCAGGCCCGACTGGTAGCGCACGAACGAGTCGTAGAGATCGGCGCCCATCGGGACGTCCATCCCGGACTCCCAGTAGTCGAATCCCCCGCCGGTGAGCACGCGCGGCACCAGGTCGGGGATCTCGATCCTCAGGTAGAACACCGCGTCGGGCTTGGGAGCGAACGCGTACACCTGGCGGATCCACTCCGGATCGGCGCCGCGCACGATCGCGCGGGCGATCAGGGAATAGATGTAGCGGTCGGTGAGCATGACAAACCCGGCCCGGAGCGCGGGCAGGATCTGATGCTGCAGCCGGTCGGCGAAATCGGTGGCGTAGAAGAGATTGAACGCGTTGGTCCCGAGCGTGTTGCCCTGCTTGGCGCGGCGGATGCCGCGGCTGGCCAGATCCGAACGGGACAGCCCGGTCTCGGCGACCGCGTAGCCGGCGCGCTCGAGCTCCTGGCGCAGCAGGTCGATGTGGGTGGTGCGTCCCGCGCCGTCGGTGCCTTCGAGCACGATCAGCCAGCCGGTCAGGTCCTCGAGCGGCACGCCCGGAACGCCATCCCCGTACCACTCAAACTTGGGCACGACGCTTCCCTCCTTTGCGCAGCCGGGGCAGCGAGCCCTTGATCGCTTCGCGCAGCTTGCGCTGCTGCAGCTCGACCGAGAGCGTGGCGTCCATCACCGTGAGCCCGTGCTCCTGGACGATCGTTTCGTACTCCGTGAGCAGGCGCGACTGGAACAGCTTGTACGATTCCGACGGATCGCTGTGGAGCGCCAGGTCCATGCCCGCCTCGTAGTGCTTGAGCTTGGCGCGCGCCGAGAGGATGCGCCGGAGCGCCACGTCGAGCGGCACCCGGAAGTAGAAGGCCTGGGTCGGAATGGGCGCGAACAGGTAGAGCGAGCGCACCCAGCGGCGGTTCACCCCGCGCACCACGTCGCGTGCGAACGCGGTGTAGACGTAGCGGTCCGCCAGCACGATCCCGCCCGCCTTGAGCGAGGGGATGATGTCGCGCTCGACGCGGTCCGAGAAGTCGGTGGCGTGGATGAGCGAGAAGGTGAGCGGCGTGAGGAGCCGGTCGCGCTTGCCGCGGCGCGTGGTCGCGCGCACGATCGGCGACGAGTTCCACTCGGAGAAGACCACCGGGTAGCCCTCGGCGCGCAGCCACTGGGCGAGCAGCGAGAGCTGCGTGCTCTTGCCGGAGCCGTCGATCCCCTCGACGATGAACAGGCGCCCGGGATGCTCGAACTTGCGCGACCCGTACAGGGCCGGCGCGGGGGCTGGGACTTCGGTCTCGGTCGCGCTCATGCCCCCACCCTCGGCCGGGCGAGCTCGCGCAGGATGCGCGGCGGCAGGAACGCGTACAGCCTCCCGGTGCCCGGCTCCACCTTGCCCACGAAATCGATCACCACCGCCCCCGCCTTCTTGATCGCCAGGCTCGCTGCCGGCGCGCCGAACAACAGTACCCCAGCCAGATTCCCGAGGTGAGGCTCGTGCCCGACCAGGACCACGGTCGCGCCCGATTCGAGGCCGCGAAGCCAGCGCAGGGCCTCGCGATGCGCGGCGCCGGGCGCGAGCGCTTCGAGGATCTCGACCGGGACTTCGGGCGCCATCGCCTTGCCGAGGAGATCCGCGGTCTGGCGCGCCCTCAGAAGCGGGCTGGTGGCCACGCGCCCCGCCCGGCCCAGGAACCGCCGCAGGCCGGCCGCCGCGCGGGCGGTGCGCTGCAACCCCTTCCGTGACACCGGCCGCTCGCCGTCGTCAGGCCAGCGGTTGGGGTCGCGCTTTCCGGCGGGACCGTGCCGGAAGAGGATCACGCGCATCGTGAGGATCTCCCAGACCAGGACCGACGAGCGTAACCCGGGCGGGCATGGGGCGCCTTCCGTTTCTTGGCCACGCCTCCATGGAACGAAAAAGTCGTTTCGACGGAGTTACCGCCATGTATCCATCCGGGGAATTCGTCGGGCCCCGGGGCTCCGGCGCGGGACGCGGGCGGCCGCGTCGCTCAGGTGGCGCGGGGCGCACGCGCCAGCTTGTAGCCCGCGCCGGTCACGGTCTCGATGAGCTCGCTCTTGGGCCCGAGCTTCGCGCGCAGGCGGCGGATGTGGACGTCGACGGTGCGGGTCTCCCCCATGTAGTCGTAGCCCCACACCTTGCGCAGCAGCTCTTCGCGCGTCGAGACCCGGCCCGGGCGGCTGGCCATGAACGCGAGCAGATCGAACTCGCGCGGCGTGAGCGTGAGGAGCTTGCCCTTCCAGCTGGCCTCGCGGGCCAGCGTGTCGACGTGCAGGTCGCCCACCTCGACCGTGCCGGCGGCGCGCTCCGGCTGCGAGCGCCGGAGCAGCGCCTTGAGGCGCGCCACCAGCTCGCGCGGGCTGAAGGGCTTGGTGAGGTAGTCGTCGGCGCCGTGCTCGAACCCGAGCAGCTTGTCCATCTCGGCCGAGCGCGCGGTGAGCACCAGCACCGGCAGGTCGCGCGTCGAGGGCTCCTCGCGCACCTCGCGCAGCACCTCGAGCCCGCTGCGGCCCGGCAGCATGAGGTCGAGCACCACCGCGTCGGGGCGCGACGCGAACAGCTGCTTCACCGCCTCCTCGCCGTCCGACATCATCTGGATGCGGAACCCGGCGCGCTCGAGGTTGTAGCGGATGAGCTCGCGGATCTCCTTCTCGTCCTCGATCACCATCACCATCTCCGCCATCGTTTCCTCCGGGGCGCGCGGATGCTACGGTCCGTCCGCGCGCGCGGTCAATCACGTCGGCGCCATAGCCAGGGAGTGGACGATGGAATCCCCCGATCCCGAGACACCACAGGTTCCGGACCGTGATCCGGGTGAACGCACGACCGCCGAGCGGCTCGACGAGAGCTTCGCCACGCTCGTCGAAGCGTTCCGCGCCGCCGCCCGCCGCGTGCGCGCCGGCTCCGACGCCGAGGCGATCCACGACCTGCGCGTAGCGACGCGGCGCCTGGCGGCCGCACTGCGCGTGTGGGGGAGCCTGATTCCGCGCGAGGCCCGGCGCGAAGCGCTCAAGTGCATGCGGCGGCTGCGGCGCCGGATCGGGCG
>DATEMP010000312.1:0-13983 GCA_035275545.1 Candidatus Eiseniibacteriota bacterium
TCGCGGACTCCTGCGTCGACTGGGCCACGGCGGTGCCCGGCTCGAACCATCCACCCGCCATGCCCAGCATCACCACCGCCACGCCACCGGTCAGCGCGCCGGCGACGACGATGCCGGCGAGCGCACGGGGATGGGAGGCGCGGTCCGGCCCCACCTGATTACGATTCCTTGGGAACACCGGGTTCCTCCTTCTGGGCAGCGGGGGGCGCAGCCGGCGCGGGTGCAGGGGTCGGATTGGGGTTGAGGCTGTACGCGGACGCGGTGAGGGACGCCGAGGTCGAGGCGAGCCCGTCACCCTTGGTGTTGGTGCTCAGGCGCAGATTCGAAACCGTCACGATCCGGCGCAGGTTGGCGAGCTCCGCGAGGAACGAGCCGACCTGGTGATAGCCGCCGTAGACGGTGATGTCGACCGGGAGTGCGGTGTAGTAGGTCTCCGGCTTGGTGTTTCCCGGCTTGAACATGACGAACGACACGCCGGTCTGCTGACCGGCGAGGCTGATCTTGCGGAGCAGGACCGCGAGCTGACGATCGGTCGGGAGCAGCTCGGCCGCCATGGTCCAGCGGTCGTGGAGCAGCTCGTACTCGGCCTCGAAGCGGGGCAGGTCGGCGACCGCCGCCCGGGCGCGCGCCAGCTCGGTCGACTTCTTCTCGTAGTCGCCCTTGAGGGTCACGAGCTGGTCCCGCTTGTTCGGGTAGCCGAACGGCAGGAAGTGGGTGAAGAAGAAGACGCCCAGCACGCCGCCCGCCAGGAGCACCGCGAGTGCGATCTTCAGCACCGTCTGATTCTTCAGATCCAGGCCCGCCATCTCTCCCCCTTAGTTGGCCGACTCGTCTGGCGTCACCTGGCAGGTGATGCGGAACTTCACGACGTCGCGATCGGTGATCGTCCCGGTCTCCGCCACGCCCAGCTCGACGTTCGCGAACATCGGCGAGCGCTCGAGGCGGGACATGAAGTCGGAGACCACCAGATTCGAATAAGTGACCCCCTCCAGATTGAGCTGAGACCCTGCATCCTGCTGGGCCAGCGTCATCCAGAGGTGGTCAGGGACGCACCGTGCCAGTTCATCCATGATTCGGACACTTTGCGTGCGACCCTTTTCCAGCTTGTTGATGATCCCGAGGCGCAGGTCGAGCTCGGCCCGCTCCTGCGCCAGACGGTTGACGCGCTCGATCTGCGGCGCCAGGGCGCGCGACTGCGCGTCCACGTCGGCGATCGCGTGCTCGAGCGAGGTGACCCGCGAATGCTGCGAGAGCGCGGTGCCCGCGATCACCAGGACCGAGGCGATCAGCACCGCGAGCGGTACCACCAGCTCGCCGGCCTTGAACTCGAAGGAAGCGCCCTTGCGCTGCGCCTTCTCCTCGCGCGGGAGCAGATTGATGCGGATCATTTCTTGTCTCCCAGGCGCCGCAGGGCGAGTCCCAGGCCCACGGTCAGGAAGGGCGCCACCTTCATGACGTCCTGCCCGGCGAACAGGCCCGGGTCGTAGCTCACACGGGCGAGCGGGTTGGCAATCTCGGCCGGAATCCCGAATCTCCGGTTGAGGAACTCCGGCAGCCCGGGCGTGAGCGCGCTGCCGCCGCACAACATGACGCGCGAGACCGCGCCCGCCTCGCCGGCGGTGCGCAGGTAGGCCTGCGCGCGCTCGAGCGCGGTCGCGAGGCCCTCGCATGCCTGCTCGATCACCGGTGCGATCTCCAGCGCCGCGCCGGATTCGCCGCGCACCGCGGCCCCGGCCTCCGACTGGCTCAGGTTGAACTTGCGCTGGGTGGCCTCGATGAAGCTGTGCCCGCCGACCTGCAGGTCCTTGGTGAAGTAGGGCACGCCACCCTGCACGATGTTGATGTTGGTGATCTCGGCTCCGATGTTCAGGATCGCGACCACCTCCTCGGGTGCAAAGTCGTAGTTCGCCTCGAGGGCGTTCTGCGCCGCGAAGGAGTCCACGTCGACGATCGAAGGCTGGAGGCCCGCTTCGCGGATCAGGTCGCCGAAGGACATGACCATGTCCTTCTTGGCGGCCACCAGCAGCACCTGCATCTGCTTGGGATCGGTGGGCGCCGGGCCCAGGATCTCGAAGTCGAGCGACACGTCGTTGATGTCGTACGGCACGTGCTGCTCGGCCTCCCAGTAGACCGCCTGCTCGGCGTCCTCGCTGGAGAGCCGGTTCATCGTGATCTTCTTCACGATCACCGCGCGGCCGCTCACCGCCGCCACCACGCTGCGCGACTTGATCGCCCGTGACTCGAAGAGGTTTGCGATCGCGTCGATGACCAGCTGCCGGTCCATGACCTCGCCGTCGACGATCGCCTCCGCGAGGGGCGCGGAGATCCCCCAATTGACCAGCTTGTGGCCGCGGTTGGGCAGCGACTCGAGCTCCACCACCTTGACGGCGTGGCTCCCGATGTCCAGCCCCACGAGCGACTGCTTCTTGCCGAATAGCATGCGTTCACTCCCCAGGCGATCGTCCGCCGCCGCTGGTCCCACCGACCCGCTGCCGGCCGCCACATCCCGGGCGTCCGGACCACAGGCGTTTCACACGGTGCTATCGGAACTTGGAGGGTCGGGCTTGAGGGCAACTTTCCCGTACCGTCGCAACCTGCCCGCTTTGCTCGACGCCTCCGTCACAAGGTGTTGACAGATCGTGGGATGGCCGGGTGGTCCCAGGGTTACCGGACCGGCCGGATCACCACGGTCGGGGTGCTGAGCCGCTTCTGGGCCAGCTCGGCCCGTCCGGTCGCACGGGCCTGGTCGATCTTGCGGATCTCCCGCTCGGCCATCTCGCGCAGGTAGCGGTTGCCGGAGGTCTCGGCCACGTCCCGCCACAGCGCGCGCGCCACGATGAAGTCGCCGGCGTTCTGCCGCACGTAGGCGGCGAACCGCCGCGAGAGCGGCGGACCGTCGGGAAGACGCGCGGCCTGCTCGAAGTACTGCGCGGCGCGCGGCAGGTCCCGGCCTCCGGGACGCACGTAGTAGAGGAACCCCAGCTCGAAGGCGAGCCGTCCGCTGGTCGGGTTCGCCTCGAGGCCCTTGAGCATGAGGGCTTCGGCATGCGCGAAGTCGGCGCCCTCCTGTGCGAGCGCGAAGCTCCCGAATACGTAGGCGGGGATGAAGCGCGGCGACAGCGAGGTGAGGATGTCGAACACGTGGTGGAGCCGGGTGAACTTCATGTCGGAGCGGCGGTGCTCGCCGTAGTACTGGACCGCGCGCAGCCAGGCGAGGTCGGCGAAGCTGTCGGAGTGTCCGAGGGTCGCGAGCGAGAGCTTCTCCCCCGACGGGTAGTACGACAGCTCCTCGAGCGGGTGCGGGCGCGGCACGTGCCGTGCCGCGAGGTCCGCGAGCTGGTACGCCGCGCAACCCAGGACGATCGCCACCCCCCAGGCGCCCGCCATGCGGGCGACCCGCGGCGGCAGCGCGCCCAGGAGCATGCCTTCCGGCGTCACTTGAAGTCCCGCGACTCGAACGCCGCCGCGGCGAGCGCCAGCAGGCTGCCGCAGTAGACTGCCGCGTAGGCGGTGGCGATCACCAGGTGCGCCGGCGACGCGGACTCGCCGTGGGCGGCCAGCGCGCGCATGTTGAAGAGCGGCAGGTTGGGGACCAGGTTCGAGGCCGCGCCAAGCACGGCCCCCAGCGGGGCCGGGAACTGGTGCGCGAACTCCCGCAGGTCCCAGCTCCACTGGCCGACGCAGTACGCACCCAGCGTGTAGAGGGCGGAGAGCACCGGGGTCGAGAGTGCCGAGAACAGCACCGCGAGCGCGGTGATCACCGCGAGCTCGAGGCTCGCGAGGTAGGCGGCCTCGAGCACCACCAGCGCCTGGCCGGCGTGGCCGCTGACCGCGAGCACCGTCCAGAGCGCCAGGCCGAGCGCCGCCGCGACCACCCAGAGCGCCGAGGTGAGCCCCAGCCACTTGCCGATCAGATAGGCGGGCCGGCCGATCGGACGCGAGAGCAGGTTGTAGATCGTGCGCCGCTCGATCTCCTTGGCGACCAGGCTGGTGCCGACCAGCAGCACGATGAGCAGCCCGAGCAGCGAGATCGCGGACAGCCCCAGGTCCACGGTGAGCCGCGTCCCCTCGCCCAGGGCGAGCGGTCCCAGCGCCTGAGTCGAGACGATCAGCACCACGCCGGCGATGACCACGCCCGCGAGCACGCGGTCGCGCGTCGCCTCGCGGAACGTGTTGCGGGCGATCACCCCGACCATCATGCGCTCCTCCGCTGCTCGTCCCGGGCCTCGGTGCGATCCGCGGCCGCTCCCGCCGCGGCCAGGAACAGGTCCTCGAGCGATGCGCGCTGCGGGGTCACCGCCCGCACCAGCGCCCCGGCGTGGATCAGGAGCCCGATCACGTGGTTGAGACGGGAGTCGTCGTCGAGCAGGAACACCGTCTCGTGGGCGTGGTCGCGGCGCTCGAGGACGTGGCGCAGGTCGGGGGCGATCTCGCCGCGCGGAACCCCGGTGCAGCGGATCTCGACGCGCTGGCGGCTGCCGCTCACCAGCTCTCCCACGGTCGCCACCCGGCTGAGCCGGCCGTTGAGCACGATCGCGACCCGATCGCACAGCGTCTCGACGTCCGGCAGGATGTGGGACGAGAACAGCACCGTCGTCCCGCGCTCGCGCTGCTCGAGGATGAGATCGCGCACGTCGCGGCGGCCGAACGGGTCGAGACCGCTCATGGGCTCGTCGAGGATCAGGAGCTCGGGCTCGTGGAGGAGCGCGGCGGCGAGCCCGAGGCGCTGGAGCATGCCCTTCGAGTACTTGCGCAGCACCAGCTGGGGGCGCGCGCCGAGACCGACGCGTCCGAGCCAGCGGCGCGCCCGCCCGTGCGCGTCCTGGGCGGTGAGCCCCGAGAGCCGCCCGGTGAGCTCGAGCAGCTCGATGCCGTTGAGGTACTCGTAGAAGTAGGGCTGCTCGGGGAGGAAGCCGAGCCGCCGTCGGCTCTCGACCCTGGCGATCGACTCGCCCATCACCCAGGCCTCGCCGCGGGTGGGCTTGAGCAGTCCGGTGAGCAGCTTGAGCGTGGTGGTCTTGCCGGCGCCGTTCGGTCCCAGGTAGCCCATGACCTCGCCGCGCGACACCTCGAGATCGAGCGCTTCGAGCCCGCTGACCACCTTGCCGGTCCAGGGATGCCGGTAGGACTTGGTGAGCCCGACGGTCCGGATCGCGCAGGCCTCGGCGGGCGCGCGGTCAGGGACTGACCGGTCCTCCCTGTCGCCGGTGATCGCTTGCACGGATGCCCTCCGGGAACGAGCCTCGGCAGGTCGCTAGCACCATGTCCGGCAAGGGGATCAGGGCGCGCGACGGGAACCGCTGGAACCGCGGTCTGCGAAGAGCAAGCGGTGTGCCGCGGAGGCCGCGGCTACTGCCCGCTGCTGAGGACCAGCGGGATGTCTGCGCCCTTGCCGCGGCCTACGACCTGGTAGCGCATCTGGGCGCTGTCGCCGTAAGCGGTGGCGCCGGCGACCGTGGTGCCGCTGCCGAGCGGCATGGTCCACGTGGCCTGGTCGACCCAGGCGGCCGCGCTGCGATTGAAGGGATTGATGAAGGTGATGCCCGCGGGGGGGATGAGCGCGGACACCTGGCCCGCCGTGGCCGCGTAGGTGCCTTCGTTCTGGATGCCGTAGTCCTCGGCGGCGAGCTGGAAGGTGTGCATGTTTGCCTTGGTGCTGCCTTCCTTGGCGCGGTCCTGCATGGCGATGAAGTTGGGGATCGCGATCGCTGCCAGGATTCCGATGATCACGACCACGATCATCAGCTCGATCAGCGTGAATCCGCGCTGGGTGCTGCCGGCCATGTCGCTCCTCGCTTCCCCGTTAACGAGACGAGGGTGGGATCGCTCCCACCCTCGCTCGCGCTTCGTCACTGCCTACTGGCCGCTCGAGAGCACCAGCGTGAGGTCGCCCGCCTTGCCACGACCCGCCACCTGGTACTTCAGATTGGCCGAGTCGCCGTACGCCGTGATGCCGCGCTTGGTCGAGCCGGTCGCCAGCGTCGCCGTCCACGTCGCCTGGTCCACCCACGCGTTGCCGGTGCCCACGCTCTTGTCGAACGGATTCTTGTACGCCGAGCCAGCCGGAGCGCCAGGCAGCAGACCCGCCACTTCCGCCGCGGTACCCGCATACGCGCCGTCGTTCTGGACCCCGTAATCCTCGGCCGACAGCTGGAACGTGTGCATGTTGGCCTTGGTGCTGCCTTCCTTGGCACGGTCCTGCATCGCGATGAAGTTCGGGATCGCGATCGCGGCCAAGATACCGATGATGACCACGACGATCATCAGCTCGATCAGGGTAAAGCCCTTCTGGGACTTGAACATGGCGACTTACTCCTCCTCGTCACGGTGCGGGGCCGCTCGTGTATGCTGACCCTCGATGTCCTGGGTGCAGCAACCGGTATGCCACCGGGGGCGGCTCCATGTCCCCGGTCCCGATCCCTTGTGCTTCAACGACTTCGAAGCGCCCGCTCGATGCACCACTTCATTGGCGTGCGATGGGAAGCGGGCAATCTCTGATCAATCCCTCGTGCAGCCTCTCGTTGTGCAACGTTTGAGCCCGATTTTCGCGGACCGCACTGCCTATGCCGCATGTGCATCGGGTGCCATCGGCGATTCCCCGGTGCCCGACGGGTCCGCCTTGTCGAGCCCGTAGCCCAGCAGCTTCCGGTAGAGCGTCGAAGCGTTGATTCCCAGGATTTCGCTGGCACGCTTCTTCTGCCAGCGGGTGTGGTTGAGGACCTTGAGGATGTACTCCTTCTCCAGCTCGTCGAGCGTCAGCGTGGGCGTGTCGATGACCAGGCTCCCGCGCTGGCTGTGGCCGAACCGGATCTTCTCCGGCAGGTCGTCGGGCCCGATCACCCCGCTCTCGTCCAGGATCAGCGCGCGCTCCATGACGTTCTCCAGCTCGCGCACGTTTCCCGGCCAGTCGTAGCGCATGAGCAGGTCCATGGCGTCCTTGTTGACCGTCTTCGCGCTGTTGTTCTGGGCGTGACGCTTGAGGAAGTGGTCGACGAGAATGGGAATGTCGTCCCGGCGCTGACGGAGCGACGGGAGCCGGATCGGGATCACGTTCAGCCGGTAGAACAGGTCGGCCCGGAACCGTCCCGCGGCCACCTCCTTCTCCAGGTCCGAGTTCGTGGCCGCCACCAGGCGGCAGTCGATCTTGACCGGCTGGGTCCCTCCCACCGGGATGATCTCCCGCTCCTGGAGCGCCCGCAGCAGCTTGACCTGGGTGGCGATCGGCATGTCGCCGACCTCGTCCAGGAAGAACGTGCCGCCCTCGGCGACCTGGAACAGGCCCGCGGAGTCGCGCACCGCGCCGGTGAACGATCCCTTCACGTGGCCGAACAGGTTGCTCTCGAGCAGGTCGCGCGGGATCGCGCCGCAGTTGATGCTCACGAACGGTCCCTGCGCCTTGCCGCTCCGGTAGTGGATCTCGCGCGCGATGAGCTCCTTGCCGGTGCCGCTCTCACCCTGGATGAGGATGGTCGCCTCGCTGTCGGCGACCTTGTCGACCATCTTGAAGACCCGCACCATCTCGTCCGACGAGCCGATGATGGTCTTCTCCTCGTGGCCCTTCTTGAGCTCGCGCTTGAGGAACATGTTCTCGCTGCGCACCTTGCGCATCTCGAGCGCGTTGCGGACCACCAGCTTGATCTCGTCGTTCTTGGCGTTCTTGATGAGGTACTGGAACGCGCCGTGATTGACCGCGTCGATGGCGGACTGCTGCGAGGCGTAGGCGGTCATGATGACGACCGGCACGGAGGGATCGTGCTTCTTGATCTGGTTCAGGAGCTGAATCCCGTCCATTCCCGGCATCTTGATGTCGGTGATGACCACGTCGAAGCCGTCGCTCTTGACCCGCTCGAGGGCGTCCTTGCCGTTGCTCACGGCGGTGACGTGGTAGCCCTCCTTGCGGAGCACGATGCTCAGGAACTGAGTCATGCTCTGTTCGTCATCCACCACCAGGATCTTGTCCGCGGACATCGTCTCCACCTCGCTCATGAAGTTGGACGACCGGTCAGGCCGCCTTGGCCACGGGAGCCGTCGCCGCCGGCAGGGTCACCCGCGCGGTCGTGCCCCGACCCGGGTCGCTCTCGAACACCAGCGAGCCCCCGTGCCGTTCCACGATCCGCTGCGCGATCGCCACGCCGAGACCGGTGCCTCCCTTCTTCGTCGTGAAAAACGGTTCGCCGACCCGCGGCAGATCCTCCGCCGCGATGCCGGGCCCGTTGTCGATGAACTCCACCATGACCTCGCCGTTCGCCCCCGTCCTCGACCGGACCACCAGCGCTCCGGTCGCCGACATCGCTTCAAAGGCGTTGGTCGCGAGATTCAGCCACACCTGCCGCAACTGCTCGTGATCCGCACGCACCACCACCCCGTCACTTCCCGGCTCGCAGCGCACCGTCACACCCGCCTTGCAGCGCGGATCGCGGGTCACCGCCTCGCACAACTCCGGCAGCCGGTCGTCGACGATCACCGGCTCGAGCACCAGGTCCCGCTCCCGTGAGTAGGTGAGCAGGTCGGTGACGAACCGGTTGAGCCGCGCCGATTCCGTCCCGATCAGCTCCATGAGCTGCGCGTTCTCGCCCTCGAGCTTGAGCTCGCGCTGCAGGCACTCCACCGATCCGCTGATCGGGTTGAGCCCGTTGCGGAGCTCGTGGGCAATGCCCGCGGCCAGGGCGCCCACCTCGGCGAGCGTCTCGTTGCGGCGCACGCGCCGCTCCATCTCCCGCACCGAGGTGAGGTCCTGGAACACGGCGACCACGCCGGTCACACCGCCGTCGTGCATGAGCAGGCTGGTCGAGATGCCCAGCGGCAGCAGCCGGTTGTCGGGGGCGCGCACCAGGACCTCGGCGCGGGTCCGGGAGGTCTGCTCCTCGAGGCTGCTCAGCATCGCGTCGCGCAGGGGCTTGAGGCGCTCGGGCAGCGCATCCTGGATCCACCGCCCCCGCACCTCCTCGCGCTTCAGGCCCAGCACGTCTTCACCGGCAGGATTGAGATAGGCGGCGACACCGGTACGGTCGACCGTGAAAACGCCCGAGGTGAGATGCCGCAGGATCAGGTCGTTGTTGACCATGACGCGGTTGAGCTCGCGGGCGGTGCGGTCGAGGTGCTCGCGCGTGCGGTGGACACGCCGGCCCAGGATCCCCGCCAGCACGCCGACGATCGCCAGGAACGCGCCCCGCAGATCCGGCCGCGCGACGCCGGGCGCGCTCGCCCCCAGCAGCGGGCTGATCCACGGCAGGGCAAGATAGGCGACCGTGGCGCCCGAGGCGGTGAGCAGCCCGCCGGTGAGGCGCTCGTGCAGCCCGCCGGCGATCACCACCAGGGCGAAGAACACGACGAACTGGCTCTCGCGGCCGCCGGTGAGCGCGGCGAGCCCGGTGACGATCGCCAGGTCCAGCGTGAGCTGCACGTAGATCTGGAAGGTGTCCCAGCGCCGCAGGCTCGCCATGAACCAGTAGAGCCCCGAGAGCACCCCGATCACCAGCAGCGACCACCACAGCACCCACCACGATTCCGGCGTGGCCCGCGGCGCCATGAGCACGCCGACGGGAATCGCCAGGGTCGCCACCAGCAGACGCGCGCGCACCAGCGTCTTGAGGCGGTCCCAGCGGTCGCCGACGTGCGCGAGCGCCGCGGTCAACGCGGTCGGATCGGGTTGGGGCGTGCGGTGCTGCTGATCCACTAGTTGCCTCCCGCCACGACGCTGATGAGCTTGAACATCGGCAGGTACATCGCGACCACCATGCCGCCCACGATGCCGCCCATGACCACGATCATCACCGGCTCGATGATCGAGGTCATCGTGTCGACCGCAGTGTCGACCTCGGCCTCGTAGAACACGGCGATCTTGGTGAGCATCTCGTCGAGCGCACCGGTCTGCTCGCCCACCGAGATCATCTGCACCACCATGGGCGGGAACACGCCCGAGGTCTTGAGGGGGGCCGCCACGGTCTCGCCCTCGCGGATCGAGGCGCGCGCGGTCATGATCGCTTCCGAGATCACCTTGTTGCCCGCGGTGCGAGCGGTGATCTCGAGCCCGGCGAGGATCGGAACGCCCGACGCGATCAGCGTGCCGAGGGTACGGGTGAAGCGCGCCACCGCTCCCTTGAGCAGCACGTCACCGATCACCGGGAACTTCAGCATGATCGCGTCCACGGTGCGCTTGCCGGATTCGGTGGCGTAGTAGCGCGAGAACGCGACGCCGCCGGCGACCATCGCCAGGATCATGACCCACCACAGCATCTTGAGCCCGTTCGAGAGCATGAGGACGATCTTGGTGGGCAGCGGCAGCTCGCCACCGAAGTCGCTGAACATCTTGGCGAACGTCGGGATGATGAAGATGAGCATGAAGGAGGTGGCGCCGAGCGCCACGGTGAGCACCACGCCCGGGTAGACCATCGCGCTCTGCACCTTGCGCTTGAGGGCGTCCGCCTTCTCGATGTAGGTCGCGAGCCGCATGAGGATCTCGTCCAGCACGCCGCCCGCCTCGCCGGCCGCGACCATGTTGCGGAACAGGTCGTCGAACACGGTCTTGTGGCGGCCGAGCGCGTCGGCGAGCGTCGAGCCCGCCTCCACCTCGCGGGTCACCTCGCCGATGACGCGGCCGAACGATGGCTTGCTCGACTGCTTGGCCAGGATGTCGAGACACTGGACCAGCGGCAGGCCTGCCGAGATCATGGTCGCGAACTGGCGCGTGAAGATGGCCAGGTCCTTGGTGCTCACCGAGACGCCGCCGAACTGCGGCATCTTGAATCCGCCCTTGGGACGCAGCGAGGTCACCAGGATCTTCTTCTTGCGCAGCAGCTCGAGCGCCTCTTCCTGGCGACCGACCTCGATCTCGCCCCCCTGCGCCTCGCCGGCGAGCGTGCGTCCCCTCCAGACAAACGTGGCCATTCCGATCCTCCTTACGCCGCGAACCGCATGATCTTGTCGAGCATCCCCTCGAGCTCGGTCCGGTCGGTGCTGCGCTCCAGGGCATCCGCGGGGCTGAGCGCCTTGTCGGAGACCGCCTGGAGCAACGCCTGGTTCATCGTCTGCATCCCGAACTTCTGCCCGGCCTGCATCAGGCTGTAGATCTGGTGCGTCTTGCCCTCGCGGATGACCGCGCGGATCGCGGGGGTGCACAAGAGAATCTCGGCGACCATGACCCGCCCGCGTCCCGAGCTGCGCGGGATCAGCTGCTGGGTGACGACGCCCTGGAGCGTGAACGCGAGCTGGGTGTGGATCTGCTTCTGCTGGTCCGCGGGGAACACGTCCACGACGCGGTTCACCGCCTCGTAGGTCGAATTGGTGTGGAGCGTCGCGAACACGAGGTGACCGGTCTCGGCGATCGTGATCGCCGCCTCGATGGTCTCGAGGTCCCGCATCTCGCCGATCAGGATGATGTCGGGGTCCTGCCGCAGCACGTACTTGAGCGCGGTCGGGAACGAGTTGGTGTCGGCGCCGACCTCGCGCTGGTTCACGATGCACTTCTTGTGGTGGTGGATGTACTCGATCGGGTCCTCGATCGTCATGATGTGCGCCTGCCGGGTGCTGTTGATCTTGTCGAGCATCGAGGCGAGCGTGGTCGACTTGCCGCTTCCGGTCGGCCCGGTGACCAGGATCAGCCCCTTGTGGAGGTTCGTGAACTCCCGCACCAGGGGCGGCAGGCCCAGCTTCTCGAGGGGCAGGATGTCGTAGGGGATCTGGCGGATCGCCATCGAGATCACGCCGCGCTGCAGGTACACGTTGGAGCGGAAGCGCGCCAGGCCCTTGACCCCGAACGAGAAGTCCAGCTCGCGGGTGGTCTCGAAGCGCTTGCGCTGCTCGTCCGACATGACGCTGTACGCCAGCTGGGCGGTGAGATCGGGGCTGAGCACGTCGTGGTTGCTCGCGGTGATGAGACCGTCGATGCGGTATTCCGGCGGCACCCCGGCGGTGATGTGGAGGTCCGAGGCCCCCTTCTCCGTCATCTCCTGCAGAAGATCGCGCAACGTCACCACGGTGACTCTCCTTGTCTCAGTGTCCGCCGCTGCCGGCGGGGACTACAGGTCGTCGGGTGCGGTTTCCTTCAGGATCTCCTCGACGGTCGTCATGCCGCGCTTGAGCTTCTCGAGCCCGTCCCGGCGCAGCGTCAGCATCCCCTCCTCGATCGCCGCCTTCTTGATCTCCCCCGCCGAGGCCCGGTCGAGCGTCAGCTCGCGCAGCCGGGGGGTCATGGTCATGACTTCGTACACGCCCTGCCGGCCCCGGTAGCCGTTGCTGTTGCAGTCGACGCAGCCGGCCCCTTCCGAGAGCTGGGCGGCGCGCCCCTCGGCGAGATCGAGCTGCAGCTCGCTCGCGATCTCCTCGTTGAGGTCGAGCGGGCGCTTGCACCCGTTGCAGATCCGGCGCACCAGGCGCTGGGCGAGGATCAGGTTCACCGACGAGGCGACCAGGAACGGCTCGATGCCCATGTCGAGCATGCGGCCGATCGCGCTCGGCGCGTCGTTGGTGTGGAGGGTCGAGAGCACGAGGTGCCCGGTGAGCGCCGCCTTGACCGCGATCGACGCGGTCTCGATGTCGCGGATCTCGCCGACCATGATGATGTTCGGGTCCTGCCGGAGGAACGCCTTGAGCGCCGCCGCGAACGTGAGGCCGATGTCCTCGTGGACCAGCACCTGGTTGATACCGTCGAGGTTGTACTCGACCGGGTCCTCCGCGGTCATGACGTTCACGTCCGGCGTATTGATGCGTGACAGCGCCGAGTAGAGCGTGGTGGTCTTGCCGGATCCGGTCGGCCCGGTGACCAGCACCATCCCGTAGGGGCTGGCGATCGCCGAGCAGAAGTCCTTCATCGCCTTGGGCTCGAACCCGAGCTTCTCGAGATCGATGTTGAGGTTGCTCTTGTCGAGGATACGCATGACGATCTTCTCGCCGAAGATCGTCGGCAGGGACGAGACGCGCAGGTCGATCGTGCGGTTGAGCACCTTGATCTTGATGCGGCCGTCCTGCGGCACGCGCCGCTCGGCGATGTCGAGCTCGGCCATGATCTTGAGGCGCGAGAGGATCGCCGCCTTGAACTTGAACGGCGGCGCCATCATCTCGTGCAGCATGCCGTCGATGCGGAACCGCACCCGCATCGACTTCTCGTACGGCTCGATGTGGATGTCCGACGCGCCCTTCCGGACCGCGTCCGCAATCAGCGAGTTGACCAGCTTGACGATCGGCGCCTCGTCGGCGCCGGCGATCCCGGCATCCGCCTCGGCGGTGTCGTCCTCCTCGACGACTGCGAGGTCCTCCTCCATGCCCTTCATCACGTCCGCCATGGTGCCGGCGGAGTCGTAGGCGCGGTCGATCGCGCGCTTGAGCGAGGCCTCGGCGGCAACGTGGGGCTCGACCTCGTAGCCGGTGATGAACTTGATGTCGTCGAGCGCGAAGATGTTCGAGGGGTTCGCCATCGCCACCACGAGCCGGCGGCCGACCCGTGACACGGGAAGCGCCATGAACTTGATCGCGACGTCCCCGGGGATCAGCTTGGTGAGCACCGGGTCGGGCTCGAAGTTCGAGAGATCGACCGAGGGCACGTGGTAGGTATGGGCCAGGAAGTCGAGCAGCTCGGGCTCGGTGATCGCCCCGATCTTGATGAGGTTGCCGGTGAGCGTCCCGCCCGCGTTCTTCTGCTGGAGCCCGGCCTTGGCGAGCGCCTCCTCGTCCACGAGTTGGGCGTCGAGCAGTTTTTTTCCGATGTCTTCCAGCACAATGGTCTCCGTGGCGTGATCCGGGCGGGGCCCGAGGCCGTGGCAGGACGTGCGAGGTGCGGCGCGAGTCGCACGGCGCCTCGCATCAGGCAACAAGCATGCCCTGCCCCGCCGCCGGCGCCCGGGTCGTGAGCGCGTGCGGCAGGCCGTTCGCGAATGGTCATCGGCACGCGCGAGCGGAGGACTGAAGTGGAAACTGCACGCAGGGCATGGGCGCGCGCTGCGGAATGCAACGCCGCCGGGCGGTCCGCGCTCGCGTGCGGCCGCCACG
>DATEMP010000313.1:0-9172 GCA_035275545.1 Candidatus Eiseniibacteriota bacterium
GCCAGCCGGTCGGGCAGCGCCCGAAGCGCCCCGCGCCCGAGGTGCGGCGGCCCGCGTCCTACGCCGAGGTGGTGGAGATGCTGCCGGTGGCCGCGGCACTCGCGATCGCGCTTGCGGCGGGCGGAGCGCTGGCGCCCGCGCCCGCGCATGCCGGGCTGCTGATCCCGATGGACGAGAAGCAGACCGATCACCTCAAGGCTTACGGGCTCGCCTACTGGGCGCTGGTCCGGGGCGAGAAGATCGAATGGCTGCTGAACTATCGCGGCGGCTCGTTCCTGATGCCCGAGGGCGCCGCCACCACCCGCGAGGCGAACGTGCGCGGCGTGTCGTTCGAGCCGATGGGGGGTGCCGCCGAGGCGGCGATGCGCGCGGAGATCGCCGACAACAACATGGAGTCGGTCGCGCTCGAGAAGGCGCCGCGCGTGGCGGTCTATATCCCGCCCAACACGCCGCCCTGGGACGACGCGGTGACGCTCGCGCTCGAGTACGCCGACATCCCGTACACGAAGCTGTGGGACGAGGAGGTGCTGCGCGCCGACCTCAAGAACTTCGACTGGCTCCACCTCCACCACGAGGATTTCACCGCCCAGCACGGGAAGTTCTACAACGCGTATCACAACTTCCCCTGGTACCAGGAGGAGGAGCGGGTCCAGAAGGCGATGGCTACCAAGCTGGGCTTCGCCAAGGTCACCCACCTCAAGGCGGCGGTGGCGATCGCGATCAAGGACTGGGTGGGCGGCGGCGGGTTCATGTTCGGGATGTGCTCGGCCACCGACACCTACGACATCGCGCTCGCCGCGCAGGGCATCGACATCGCCGAGTCGGTCTACGACGGCGACCCGGCCGACCCGCTCTCGAACCGCAAGCTCGACTTCAAGCGCGGGCTCGCCTTCAAGGACTTCCGGCTCGAGCTGGACCCGTTCATCTACCGCTTCTCCGACATCGACGTCACCCAGGAGGCGTCGTTGCGCGGGCCCAACAGCGTCTTCACGCTGTTCGACTTTTCGGCCAAGAACGACCCGGTGCCGACCATGCTGGTGCAGGACCACGTCAACGCGGTGCCCGAGTTCCTCGGGCAGACCACGGGATTCCGCCGGCCCAAGATCAAGAGCGGCGTGCTGGTGCTCGGCGAGGTCGAGGGCACCGACGAGGTCAAGTACCTGCACGGCCAGTTCGGCCGCGGCACGTTCACGTTCCTGGGCGGGCACGACCCCGAGGACTACCAGCACATGGTCGGCGACCCGCCGACCGATCTGGCCAAGTTCCGGCACTCGCCGGGCTACCGGCTGATCCTCAACAACGTGCTGTTCCCGGCGGCAGAGAAGAAGAAGCAGCGGACGTAGTGCCGGCGCGAGAGCCTTTGGGCGAGCGCCGGCGAAGTGCGCGAACGGCCTCCCCGCGGCCCTCTCCGCTCGCCATCCTGGCTCGCTGCAGTACGCCGAGGGGAGGCCGCTCGCACCCTTCGCCGGTGGTCATTCCCGTACCGCCTTGACCGGTGCTCCGCCTGGGGCGGTGAGGACGGAGAGGCCCTGGCTCTCGAACGCGATCCGCACGACCTGATCGGTGGGCGGGTCGTAGGCGGCGAAGCGGTCGTTGCCTTCGGGCAGGAAAAGCGTGGTGGCGGGCTGGGGGATGCCGGTCCCGATCGCGGTGAGCAGCAGCGTGGCGCTCCGCCATACCAGGCGCACCACGACGGGATCGCCGCGGCTGGTCTCGATCCTGACGAAGCTCTCGAGCTTCGCAGGGCCCTTGGGCGCGGTGCCCAGCACCGTGCGCCCGCGCAATGTGCCGCCCGCGCTCTCGACGCGCGCCCACCAGTCCTTCAAGGTCTGCAGCATCTCGGGCGTCTCGCACCGGGGCGCGATCCATGTCGTGTCCCGTGCGGCCAGCGCGACGACGAACGAATCCGCGAGCGCGTTGCAGCGGGGCAGCGCCTCGGGCGGCGCCTTGCCGGGCCAGGCGAGCTGGTTGACCGCGGCCTGCCCGGCGGCGCCCACGAACAGGGCCGCGCCCTTGCGGCTCACGTCGAAGGTCGCGCCCGAGTCGAACCGATAGCGCCCGGCGTATCGCGCCAGCGCTGTGGAGTCGCTGCGCGCGACCCGGGGCGGGAGTGCGAACTCGCGGGCGCGCACGATGCGCATGATGCCGCGGATCACGGCACTGTTCCATCGGAACGCGTTGGGCGAGACGTTGGTGGTGAGCGTCACCGTCACGCTGTCGTCGGGGAACCAGTAGATGTCCGCGTGGTAGCCCTCCCAATCACCGCCCGAGGTGATCGCCGGGGTCCCCCAGCCGGTGCGCCCCCGCGACCACCCGCACGCGGTGTTGCCGGTCGAGTCGGAGCTCATCCGCTGCCACGCCGCCTGCGTCACCACGCGGCCCTCGTGGAGCGCGGTGAGCCAGCGATGGAGATCGCCGGCGGTGCTGACCAGCGACCCGGAGCCCAGGCGCGCATCGGTGTGCGGCGGATGGGTGGCCGTGAGCGCTTCGACCGGTCCGGCGTAGCCGCGCGCGACCCGCTGGCCGTCGGCCCCGGCCGCGGAAGGGAATCCGGTCTGCATGAGGCCGGCACGCGCGATCACGCTGTCGGCCACGAAGCGCTCGAACGGTTGCGCGGCGACCTGCTCGACGATCCGCGCGAGCACGTTGAACGCGAGGTTCGAGTAGAGCCGGTCGGTGCCGGGCGCGTAGCGCAGCCGCACCTTGCGCAGGCTCGCGGCGGTCGTCGCCGGGGTGCGGGTGTCCAGCTCCTGGTCCTCGGCCTCCGCCGGCAGACCCGAGGCATGGTTCAGCATCTGGTCGATGGTGATGCGCGCCACGTCCGGAGGCAGCCCGGGGAAGTACTGCGCGAGCGAGTCGCGGGTGCGGAGCGCCGAGCGCTCGGCGAGCCGGAGCACCGCGGCGGCGGTGAAGCCCTTGGTGATCGAGGCGATCGCGAAGCGCGTGTCGATCCGGTTCGCGACGTCGCGCTCACGATCCGCCATGCCGTAGGCGCGGTGGAGCACGAATCGCCCGCGATGCTCGACCAGGGCGACGCCCGCGTAGCCGAACGCCGCGTAGCGCTCGAGCAGGCTGTCCATGCGCGCGCCGAGGCCCGGGGCGACCCGCGGGCGATCGGGGGGCGGCTCCGCCCCCGCCGGCGTCACCGTCGCGGCCGCGATCAGCAGTACCCACCCCAGCCACCGTCCGAATTCGTACACGAAGTCTCAGCAGTGCCGAGCGTCCGGAGCTTCGACGCGCCGCGCCCGCCGGGGGTTGGAGAGCAACCCCCGGCGGCCGGCGTCTGGACGCTACATCTGCAACGCGCCGGTGCGCAGCAGGTAGGCGAGCCGGGTGCGCTGCTCGGGCTTGAGCAGCCCGTGCATGCGCTCGAGTGCCTTCCCGACCGCCGCCTGCACCTTCTCGGCGGCACGCGTTCTCAGGCCGGACGCTTCGCCGGCGCGGGCCGCGTCGAACGCTTCGGCCGTCACCGAGTCCGCGAGCGCGGTGAGCGCGCGGCGATCGTCCACCGCGGCCTGGGCACGCTCGGTCTTGAGCTCGCTGATGATCGCCGCCAGCGCTTCCACCTGGGACTCATCCAGCTCGAGCCGGTACGCGAGGTAGCGGAGCGGCCGGCGCACGCCGAAGCCCGTCCCCTCCTCGACGTAGTGCCGGTGCTCGCGTGAGCCGCCCCAGGACGGTGTGCCGCAGGACGTTCCGCAGCCGCATGCGCCCTGGCGGGCGCGCTTCCACATCATCATGCGTGGATGCATGACGTTCCTCCTCTCGCCGGGGCTCGTCGCTCCCGGCGGGTGCAATCGCGTGGGCCCGATGCCTCACGCGCGACCCGAACCGTATCACACCAAGTGCACGGAACGCTCCAAATCGCCAAGCCGGACGTGCATTCCACGAACGCCATTCCCCCCAGTCGGGCCCGGAACGTGGCGACGTGCACGCGAATGGGGCCCGGACGGGCCGCCGGGGGCCGTTTTCGGCGTTGGTCCCGGGCTTGCTCATTCCATCCGCGGCTTTTCATAGCAGTCGTCCCCTGAGGAGGTGCACCGTGCGCTCGCTCGCACTGTTGCTACTCGTTCTCGGGGTCCACATGGATGTCGCCCCCGCGCTCACCCATGCGGCGGATTGGAATCCGCTCCCGCCGCTCTCTCCCGCGCGGTATGGCGCCGCGGCCGCGAACCTGGACGGTCGCGTCTGGGTGCTCGGTGGCCGGATGCCCTTCGAGCTGCCGTTCGCGAGCGTGTACGACGTGGCGTCGTCGTCGTGGAGCGACGCAGAGCCCATGTCCCAACCGCGCTACCAGGGCGGCGCTGCCGCGCTCGGCGGATTCGTCTACGCGGTGGGCGGCTCGTTTGGCGGCATGCCCTCGATCAACGTCGAGCGCTTCGAACCCAACGCCAACGGGTGGTTCCCGCGCTCCGGCATGCCGACCGCGCGTGCCGGAATGGCGGTGGGCGTGGTGGGCGGCGGCATTGTCGTCGCCGGCGGCATGTCGGACGAGAACCTGCTCGGCGTCGACTGCTATCGCTACGATCCCGCGTCCGACCACTGGTCGGTGATCGGCTCGCTCGCCGTGCCGCGCACCGGCGTGGCCGGCGCCGTGATGGGCGACCGCCTGTGGGTGATCGGCGGCTCGAATGGCGCGCCGAGCGCGCGGGTGGACGTCTACGACGGAGCCACCGGCACGTGGAGCGCCGGGACCAACCTGCCCGAGCCGCTGTGGCTCGCGACCGCCGTCGCCATCAAGGATCGCGTGTTCGTGATGGGCGGCATCGATGCCACGCTCATGCCCAGCGACCGCGTCTACAGCGCGGGCGACGACGGGGTGTGGCAGGCCGAGAGCGCCCTGCCCGGCCCGCTGTCGGAGGCTTTTGCGGCTCCGACTTCCGCGGAGTGTGCGTTGGTGGCGGGCGGACTGGAGGGTACGGGGGGATCAGCGGCCTCCGTGTGGGCCCGATGTGCTTCCGCGCCTCCGCCGCCCCCACCACCGCCTCCGCCGCCGCCGCCGCCGCCTCCTCCTCCGCCGCCTCCGCCGCCGCCTCCTCCTGACGTGCTGCCGGTCGCCGTGGAGCTCAACCCCTCATCGCTCAACGCGTCGAGCCAGGGGAACTGGATCACCGCCACGATCGTCACCGACGGATGGCCCGCGTCCGAGATCGTCGTCGCCACCCTCAGGCTCGACGGCGTCGCCGCGGAGAACCCGACCTTCGACACCAACGCGTCGGGCAACACGCTCAAGGTCAAGTTCCCGCGCCAGCCGTTCGCGAGCCGTGAGGACGGTCACTACCTGCTGCCGCTCACCGGCGAGCGCTCGGATGGAATGCTGATCGCGGGCGAGGCGGAGCTCGACGTGCACGGCAGTAGCGGCACGTCCGTCAGACGGCGTCGCGCCCAGCCGCATGCGCTGCGCGTGATCGGCACCGCGGCGCGCAACGCGTCGATCGCGTTCACGCTCGACCAGCCCACCGAGGTCATGATGGACGTGGTCGACCTCCAGGGGCGTACCGTGGCTCAGATCGAGCGCGGCACGCTGCCCGCGGGCAGCTACCAGCGGCAGTGGCCGGCCGGTGGCCAGGCGGTGAAGTCGGGCATGTACCTGGTGCGGCTGCGCACCCCCGGAACGCAGGGGATGGTGCCGCTGCCGATCGTCCGGTAGTCAGCCGCGCGTGTAGATCCTCGGCACCCACCGCTCCATGTAGCGGTCGGGTGCCGAGAGCGGAGCGTAGCCCGCCTCCCGGTAGAGGGCGTGGGCGTCGCGCGTGAGCAGCACCCAGCGGCGCAGGTTCTGCAGCTCGGGGTGCGCGTGGACGACCTCGAGCAGCCAGCGGGCGAGCCCGCGCCCCCGGTACGCCTCGAGCACGAACACGTCGCCCAGGTAGGCGAACGTGGCGCGGTCGGAGATGACCCGCGCGAACCCCACCAGGCTCGCCCCCTCGTAGACCCCGAAGTTGAGCGAGTGCTCGATCGAGCGCCGCACCACCTCGCGCGGGATCCCCTCCGCCCAGTAGCTCCGGGTCAGGAACCCGTGCACCAGGTCGACGTCGATGCGCGCCGGGTCGGTGCTGATCGTGAACCCGTCCCGGGTCCACTCCCCGCTCGCCATGCCCGCCGCCCGCGCCCTACCGGGGCTTGGTGGTGTCAGGCGGTGCGGGACTCGGCGCCAGCGACTGCGTCGTATCCGGGGCCGACGGCGCCGCCGCGGGCGGCGGCACCACCTGCGGCGTCACCTCCGGAGACGAGGGCGTCGCCGGCGGCGTCGACGTCGGGGCCGGCGACGGGACCGTGCCTCCGCCCTTGCGCAGGAAGCTCCGCTTCTCGCGCTCGATGCGCAGCGCCGAGGTGTTGAGCACCTTGAACTCCACGCGCCGGTTGCGCGCGCGCCCGAGCTCCGTGGTGTTGGGCGCGATCGGCTGCGACAGCCCGTAGCCCTTGGTCGTGTACTGCGACGAGGCGATCTGCGGGAAGTTCTGCTTGAGGTAGTCGAGCACCGATGCCGCCCGGTCGCCCGAGAGCTTCTCGTTCATCGTCGCCGAGCCCTTGTTGTCGGTGTGGCCGCCGATCTCGATCTGGAGGGTCGGGTACTGCTGCAGGATCCTCGCCACCTCCTCGAGCACCGGGAACGATTCGGGCTTCAAGGTCGCCTTGCCGGTGTCGAAGTTGATGTTCTGGAGCCGGATCATGCCGGTGTCCAGCAGCTCGACTTCCTTCTCGCTCACCTCGATCGGGCAGCCGGCGGCATCGACCCGGAGGCCCTCGGGCGTGTTGGCGCACTGATCGGCACCGTCGCACACGCCGTCACCGTCGGTGTCGGCGGTGCAGCCCTTGGCGTCGACCGTGCAGCCCTTGGGCGAATCGTTGCACTGATCGATCCCGCCCGGCACGCCGTCGCCGTCCACGTCGGACGGGCAGCCCTTCGCGTCGACCGTGGCGCCCTTGGGCGTGTCGGGGCAGGTGTCGATGCCATCGCACACGCCGTCGCCGTCCGCATCCTTGGAGCAGCCGGTCTTGTCCACCGGGCAGCCCGCGGGCGTGTCGTCGCACTTGTCGATGCCGTCCGGAACACTGTCGCGGTCCGCGTCGGTCGGGCAGCCGTTCGCATCCACCTTGGCGCCGATCGGGGTGGCGGGGCACTTGTCGAGCCAGTCGCGCACGCCGTCCAGGTCGCTGTCCTGCGCCTTGCCGCCCAGCACGTAGTGGATGCCGATCGAGGCGCCGAAGTGGTTGCTGAACTCGAGCGCCTCGCGCTCCCGGAAGAAGTGGTCCTTGACCTGGATGCGGAGGTACGCGCGCTGGTTCCCGGTCGGGGCGATGAGCATGCCGAGCCCGATGCTGCCGGTGCCGCGGGCGAGCTTCTCGGGCGGATGGCCGTTGCTGGAGCTGGTGCCGTAGCCGCCGCCGACCAGGAAGTACGGCACGACACGGTTCTCGGCGGGGCGCATGTTGAGCCGCAGGTCGAGCCCGGTGCTGAAGAAGTTGTGCTCCTTCTCGGGGAGCGTGTCGGCGTGGCTCGGGCCGAAGAACGCCTGGCCCTCGAGCACCAGCCAGGGCTGCGCGCGCCAGCCGAGCGTCGCCCCGTACCCGAAGTCATCCATCATGCGGGAGCGGAGATCGTAGTGGTTGTAGCCCGCCTGGCCGGAGAACTCGATCGGCCGGCCCCGGACCTGCGCGGCTGCGGGACTCGCCAACGTCACGCCGAGACACAGCAGCAGCAACGGCCTGGGGCGGATCATGCGGCTGCGACCTCCTTGGGGTATCCGGGCAAAGAGCCGGTAAGTGCTACCATCGGGCGGTCTTGAGGTCAACGACGGGAGCCCCAAGGCTCCAGTTACGCGGGAAAGGACGAGGTTCCATGGGTGCCAAAGAGCGGGAAAAGCTGATCGCCCAGTACACGGCGGGATTCGACGAGGTGGCGGGGGCCCTGGAGGGTTTCCCGTCCGGCAAGCTCACCGCCCACCCGATCCCGGGCAAGTGGAGCGCCGCGGAGATCGTCCACCACCTGGCGGACAGCGAGACCGCCTCGGCGCTGCGCCTGCGGAAGCTCCTCACCGAGGACTTCCCGGTGATCCAGGGTTACGACCAGGAGCACTACGCGCGCGTGTTGCGCTACAACGAGCGCGACATCGCCCCGTCGCTCGAAGCTTTCCGCGCGGCGCGTGCGACCACCGCGCAGATCCTGTCGCTGATGACCGACGCCGACTGGGCGCGCGAAGGCTGGCACAGCGAGAGCGGCCGCTACCCGGCCGAGCGCTGGCTCGAGATCTACGCCGTGCATGCGCACGGCCATGCGTCCCAGATCCGCCGCCTGAAAGACGCGCTGGCGGGCAAGGAGGCGGTGACGCGGTAGCGCGGCTCGCTCCGCGCGCGCGGGAACCCCTCATGCGCTGGCGCTGCCGGGACCGCGTGTTCGACCTCGACGCCCGCACCCTGGTGATGGGCGTGGTGAACGTCACCCCGGATTCGTTCTCGGACGGCGGGCGGTACGCGGCACCCGAGGCGGCTCTCGCCCACGCCCGCGCGCTGCTCGCCGAGGGCGCAGATCTATTGGACGTGGGCGGCGAGAGCACGCGCCCCGGCTCCCAGCCGGTTCCCGCCGAGGAGCAGTGGCGCCGCATCGGCCCTGTGTTCGGCCCGCTGGCCGCCGAGGGGGCCGCGATCTCGGTGGACACGGCGAGCGCCGCGGTGGCGGAGCGGGCGCTAGCCGCCGGCGCCCTGATCGTGAACGACATCACCGCGCTGGGCGACCCCGCGATGGCGGGCGTGGTCGCCGGCGCACGCGCCGGGGTGGTGCTCATGCACATGCGCGGCACGCCCGCCGACATGCAGAAGGATCCGCGCTACCAGGACGCCGCCGCCGCCGTGGCCTCAGGCCTCGAGCGCCGGATGGCGGCGGCGATCGCGGGTGGGATCGGCGCCGAGCAGGTGGCGCTCGACCCCGGCATCGGCTTCGGCAAGAAGGTGAGCCACAACCTGGAGCTGCTCGCCCGGCTGGAAACGCTCGCGGCGCTCGGCCGGCCCATCGTCGTGGGGGTCTCGCGGAAGAGCTTTCTCGGGCACCTGCTGGACGTGCCGGTCGACCAGCGGCTCGAGGGCGGACTCGCCGCGGCGGCCGTCGCGGTGTTCCTCGGCGCGCGCATCGTCCGCACCCACGACGTCGCCGCGACGGTGCGCGCGGTGCGGG
>DATEMP010000314.1:0-18508 GCA_035275545.1 Candidatus Eiseniibacteriota bacterium
TGCTCCGGCTCTCCGACCAGGTGGCGCGGCGCCTGCGCGGCGAGGGCTACGTGGGGCGGGTGGTGGCGGTCAAGCTCCGCGACCGGCGGTTCGTCACCCGGATCCGCCAGCGGGTGCTGCCGGAGTTCGGCGCCGACCATCGCGCCATCTTCGCGGTGGCGCGCGCGCTGTGGCGGGAGCACTGGAAGGGCGATCCGCTCCGGCTGGTGGGGGTCACGGTGTCGAGCCTCGCGCGCGCCGCCGCGGTCCAGTCGGAGCTGTTCACGCCCGACGGGCGCGCCACGCGGCTGCGCGAAGCGATGGACCGCGTGCGCGACAAGCTCGGCGAGGCGAGCCTGGTGCCCGCGGGCTCGCTCACCCACCGGCGCAGGCTCGGGCACGTGCCGTTCGGCCCGGTCGCGCGCGCGCCCAGGAAAGCGCCATGAGAGACCTGTTCGACCCCGAGCCCGTGCCGCGCGACGCCTCAGCCGACCGCATCGTGCTCGGCACCTCGGGCTACTCGTTCGCCGACTGGGTGGGCCCGTTCTATCCGCCCGGACTCCAGGCGCGCGATTACCTGCCCTTCTACGCGCGCCATTTCCACGCGGTCGAGGTCAACGCCACCTACTACCGCATGCCCGACGCGCCGATGCTCCAGCGCATGGAGCGGAAGACCCCGCCGGGGTTCCGATTCGTCGTCAAGCTCAACCAGGCGATGACCCACGAGTCCTCGCGCGATCCCGCGCTCTATCGCGAGTTCATCGCCGCACTCCAGCCGCTCAAGGACGCCGGCAAGTACGACGGCCTGCTCGCCCAGTTCCCGTGGGCGTTCCAGCGCAACGACGAGAGCCGGCGGCACCTGGCCGCGATGCGCGAGCTGCTCCAGGGCGAGCCGCTGTTCGTCGAGTTCCGCCACGCCTCCTGGCTCACGCCCGAGCTCGAGCCCTCGTTGCGCGAGCACAAGATCGGCTACTGCGCCGTGGACGAGCCCGCGCTGCCCGGCCTGATCCCGCCCGTCACCATGGTGACCGCCGAGGACGCCTACGTGCGCTTCCACGGACGCAACGAGCGCACCTGGTGGGGCCGTGGCGAGGGCGCCGGCGACCGCTACGACTACGACTACAAGGAAGCCGAGCTCAAGGAGTGGGTGCGCAAGGTGGCGGAGCTCGCCGAGCAGGCGCGGCGCACCTATTTGTTCTTCAACAACTGCCACGCCGGGCAGGCGGCCCGGAACGCCAAGCTCATGCAGGAGCTGCTGCGCCAGCAGAACCTCCCCGCGTGAGCGTCGCGCGGCTTCCCGCGCGCACTCGGTTGCGCTAGGGTCGCGCGTACCTATGCCCACTACGCCACCGCCCGCATTCATCTCGTCGCCGCCACGCTCGATGCTGTTCCTGTGCGTGCACAACTCCTCGCGCAGCCAGATCGCCGAGGGGTTCGCGCGCGCGATGGCGCCGGCCGATGCGCGGATCTGGAGCGCCGGCACCGAGCCCAGGGGCGTAAACCCGCTGGCGATCGAGGTCATGAAGGAGGCCGGCATCGACATCAGCGGCCAGACGTCGAAGCGGATCGACGAGGTGCCGTTGGGCGAAGCCGACACGGTGGTGAGCCTGTGCGGCGAGGCCGAAGAGCTCTGCCCGGTGGTGGGCGGGAGCGTGCGGCGGGTGCACTGGCCCCTGCCCGATCCCACCGCGGTCCCCGAGCCCGAGCGGCTCCAGGCGTTCCGGGAGGTCCGGGACGAGATCCGCTGGCGGGTGGCTTCGCTCTGGCCCCGGGGGGAATGACCCCGGCGGCCGGCCGGCCCCCGGGGGCGGGCGCCTAAGTCGGTATATCAAGGCCCCGCAACCATCAATATCAAAGAGCGACGGGGCATGCGGATTGCTCTAAACTGACACACCGCATCGCTGCGGTTGCACGTCGCCTGGGCTTCCGCGGCAGGGATGCCGACGCACCGGACTGTGCCGAGCCCCCGCGACCCGACCGACGGGTCCCCATGAAGCTGCGCTCCAGTGCCTGGCTCCCTCTGCGCGCCGCGATTCTCGCCGCCGGCGTGCTCGGCCCCGTTGTGCCCGCGCGATCCCAGGCGCCCGATCCCACGCCGGAGATGGTGGATGCCGCGTCGCTCCTGACCCCCGCACAGATCGCGGGGTTCGAGCCCGTCAACGAGGCGGCGATCGCGAGCGTGATGCCGAGCGTACGCCGAGGCCACTCGGTGATCGTCGATCCCATCCGCCAGCGTCTTGTGGTCTTCGGGGGCGAAGGTCCGCTCAGCTATATGAACGACGTCTGGACGCTGCCGCTCAACGGGCCCCCGATCTGGACCCAGCTCAACATCTACGGAACGCTCCCGACGCCCCGCGTCGGCCATGCCGCGATCTACGATCCGGTCCGCGACCGGATGGTAGTGGTGGGTGGTTACGGGACGATAGGCTCACTCCAGGAGATCTGGACGCTGAATCTGTACGGCACGCCACAGTGGTCCCGGATCATTCCCTCGGGGACTCCGCCGGCGAGCGTCTACCTCGCGACCACGATCTACGATCCCGTGCGGGATCGAATTGTCGGGTTCGGCGGCATCAGCAGCGGGGTCTACTTCAACGACGCCTGGACGCTCTCACTCTCGGTGCCCGCCACCTGGGGACGCATCGATCCGCCCGGGCCGCGCGCAGGAGGGCGTATCGAGCACGCCGCCATCTACGACGCGGCCCGCGACCGCATGATCGTGTCCGGCGGAACGTGGGCCGACATCTGGGCCCTGCCGTTCGCGCCCGGGGCGGCCTGGGAGAAGCTCGCCGCCTCGGGAAGCGTGCCGGCCGTCTACAGCCACGTCGCGGTCTGCGATTCGGCCTCCGATCGCATGGTGGTGCTCGGCAACGGCAACTTCTGGTCGTTCCCGCTCGGTGGTGGGGCCTGGAGCCCGATCAATCCGGCGACCCCGCCGCCCGCCAACCGCTGGGACGCCGCGGTGGCCGTCGACGCCGCGCACCAGCGGATGGTGATCTTCGGCGGCGTCGGGCCGTACAGCTATCTCAACGACACGTGGTTGTTCCCGCTGCGCGGGCAGACGGCGTGGTCGCAGATCCTGCCCATCGATCCACCGGCGCCGACGGCGCCGATCCCGGTGTTCGCCGACAGCATCACCGGAATCCCCACCTCGATCTATCTCGGTCAGTCGTTCACCCTCGGCGCGGTCGTCCGCAACGAGGGTGTCGCGAGCGACGACGGACGGATCGTGGTGTCGTTCCCGGCGCTCACCGGGGGCACCGACGGCGACCGGGTTTCGAGCACGACCGCCGAGGACGCTCCCGGCTTCCGCACGCGCGCGGCGGGGGCGCCGATCGAGGGATCGGCCTGCCAGACGCTGGCCGCGCCCTATCTCGTGGCCGAGTACGTGGACGCGGCCTGGGATGGATTCGAGGGGCAGACCCGGCGCTTCGACCTGACCATTCGTCCGAGGGCCACGGGTACGTTCTACATCGACGTGCGCAGCACGATGCATCCGGCGGGCAGCGTCGCGTGCAACGCGGTGAACGGTCTGCCCGCGAATGGTGCTTCCGGCACGGTGGATCCCCTGGGCTGGCCGGTAAAGCGCTTCGCGGTCACGGTCAAAGCGCTGCCCGCGCCAGGCGCCGCGCCCGTGCGCCGGCGGCAGCATACCGCGGTGCGCGACTCGCTGCGCAATCGGATGATCGTCTACGGCGGCTGGGACGGTGCCCCCAGCTACGACGTGTGGGCGCTCTCGCTGGGCGCCAACCCGAGCTGGTCGCTGATCCTGCCGGACCAGTCGCCGATCGCGCGCTACGGGCACAGTACGATCTACGACCCGATCCGCGATCGCCTGCTGGTGTTCGGCGGCTACGACAACGCCCGGCGCAACGACGTCTGGGCGCTGTCGCTCTCCGGCACGCCGACGTGGACTCAGCTCTTCCCGACCGGCAATCCGCCCCAGGTGCGCCGCTACCACACCGCCATCTACGACCCGGTGCGCGATCGGATGATCGTCCATGGCGGCGCGGGCGAGACCGTGGATCTCAACGACGTCTGGGCGCTCGAGCTGGCGGGGACGCCGCGATGGGTGTCACTCGGCGGCGGTCCGCGACGGAACAAGCAGCACGCCGCCGTCTACGACCCTGTGCGGGACCGCATGCTGACCTTCGGCGGCACACTCGCCGACGGCACGCTCTACAACGAGGTGTGGGCGATGTGGCTCAACGGGAACGGGTGGACCGACCTGAGCCCGGCCAGCGGGCGACCGCCGGGACGTTCCGGCTCCACGCTCACCTACGACCGGACCCGCGACCTGCTGTGGATGATCGGCGGCAACACGGGCACCTGGCAGAACGACGCGTGGACGTTCTCGCTCACCCAGAGGGTCTGGGAGGACATGGCGACGTGGGGCGGGCCTCTTCCGGTCCGCGAGATGCACACGGCGATCGCGGATCCGGAGCGCGACCGCCTGGTCGTCTACGGCGGCACCGACAGCCTCGGCCGCCTGGGCGACACGTGGTTCCTCACCGGCTTCACGCCGCCGGTGTGGCAGAAGCTCGGTGCCGCCCCCACGCCGCCGGCGCCGACCGTTCCCGCTCCGGTCGTCGCCAGCGTGAGCGCGCCGCCGGCCTCGATCACCATTGGCCAGACATTCACGGTGACGGTGAGCGCCCGGAACGACGGCGGCACGAGTGACGACGGCCGCATCGCACTCTCGTTCCCTTCGTTTACGAGCGCGGGTGACGGGCAGTGGGTCCAGATCGGCAACGGCGGCGACGCTCCCGGCGGGCTGGAACGGGTCGCGGGAACGACGATCACCAGCGCCGCCTGCGCACCCATGACCGCATCGTACCTGGTGGCCGAGTACGCGGACTCGAGCTGGCAGGGGTTCGGTCACGAGACCAACGCCGCTACGTTCACCGTCCAGCCGCGCGCGACCGGCACGTTCGAGTTCTACGTGCGCGCCGGCATGCATCGGGTGGGCGGCACGGCGTGCGACATCGTCGGCGCGGTGCCGTCGGACGGCGCGGGCGGGTACACCGACCAGCAGGGCTGGCCGGTCAAACGCTACACCGTGCAGGTGAACCCGCCGACGGTGCCGGTGGGCCCGGGATTCGTCAACGCCGGGATCCCGTACCCGGACGCGATCACCCTCGGGCAGACGATCACACTCACGATCCGGGTGCGCAACGTCGGTGCGGCCAGCGACGACGGCCAGATCGTGGTGGGGTTCCCGTCGTTCACGGCCGCGGGCGACAGCCAGTACGTCGCCTATTCCCCGACCACCATCCCGCCCGACGACGACCTGCCCGGCTTCCGCGAGCTTCCGGTCGGGACGACCCTGCTCGACTCGCTATGCACGCCGGTGTCGGCGCCCTATCTCACCGTCGCCTACCAGGACAACGACTGGCGCATGTCGTCCACCGAGGAGAACGAGCTGCGCCTGGTGGTGACGCCCAACCAGCCCGGCAACTTCTACATCGACGTGCGCACCACGTTGCGCACCGCGGGACTCCCCGGCTGCCCGTACTTCAACGGCTATCCCCAGACCGGGAACACCGCCACCGATCCGCAGGGATGGACCGTGCGGCGCTACACCGTGCAGGTGGCGCCGCCGCCCACGGTGCCGGGACCGGTGTACATGAACAACGTCGTTCCCAGCGTGTCGGCGGTGGTGCTGGGGGACGAGGTCAGACTGTCGGTCAGGGTCAAGAACCTGGGGGCGGCGAGCAACGACGGCCGGATCGTGGTGGAGTTCCCGGCGCTCACCGACGCGGCCGATGTCGCCCTGGTCAACGGCTACGCCTGGGGCGGCGTGACCCAGCCCCGTTACCGGGAGTGGAGCCCGGGATCCGCGGTCAGCGACTCCGCGTGCCGGCCCATGACTTCGTCGCACGTGGTGGTCGAAGCGGCCGACACCAGCTGGGCCTGGCTTGGCGAAGAGACCAACAACCTCGATGTCTACATCCGTCCGCGCGCGATCGGGCCGTTCCCGATCGTGGTCCGCACCACGTTGCGTACCCTGGGTGTGCCGTGCGGCTACGTGAACGTGCCCCCGCCGCTCTACGGCAGCACCGGTGTCGATTCGGTGGGGGTCGACGAGCAGGGCTGGACCGCCCGGTACTACATGGTCACCGTGACCCCGGCGCCACCGCCCGATCCGACCTTCTCGGTCGTGACCACGTACCCGTCGCTCACGCTGCCCGTGGGGCAGACGCTGGCGATCTCGGTATCGCTCGGGAACGCCAGCTCGACGTCGCCGGACGGCCGCATCAGCGTCTCGTTCCCGGACTACACCGCGGTGACCGACACGCAGTGGGTCACGCTCGCCAGCACCACCGGCAGCGTGGATACCCCCGGCTATCGCAAGTACGCGGCGGGCAGCACGCTCACTGGAGCCGACTGCCAGCCCATGACCACGTCGTACCTCGCGATCGAATACGCCGACGATCAGTGGGCCGGCTACGGCGGGGAAACCAACGGCATCGTCCTGAACGTGATCCCGCAGACCGTCGGGACGCTCACGTTCCAGGTGCGCGGGATCATGAACGTGCTGGAGGGGACGCCGTGCGTCTACGTCAACCGCGTGCCACCCAACGGCAGCGCCGGGGTTGACCAGCAGGGATGGCCAGTGAGCGTGTTCACGGTCAACGTGACACCACCGCCGCCCACCGAGCCCGCATTCCTTGGACCGGTCGCGGGGATCCCCACCTATCTCGATCTCGGCGACAGCATCACGATCCGGGCCACGGTCCGCAATTTCGGCACCGCCTCCGACGACGGGCGCGTCAGTATCGCGTTCCCGACCCTCACCGGTGCCGGCGACGCGCAGTGGGTGAGGACTCCCGTCCGCGACGACCTGCCGGGGTACGAGCTACATCCGGCGGGGTCGATACTGGCGACCGCGGCCTGCGGCACCGTCGCGGCGCCATATCTGGTGAGCGAATACCGTGACGGCGCCTGGCTCGTGGGCGAGACCAACCTCATCGCGATGACCGTGCGTCCGCCGAGCCAGGGCACGTTCTACGTGGACGTGCGCGCCACCATGCACGACTCGACGGCCGCGGCCGGCCCGTGCGCGTATCCCGACGCGACGCCCTACAACAGCGCGGTGACGATCACCGATCCGCAGGGATGGACGGTGCGCCGTTTCACCGTGATCGTGGGCCCGCCGCCGGGTCCGCCGAGCACCATCTGGTTGCCGCTGGTTTCGTCGACCCCAGGGCCGACCCCGCGCATCGCCGCCACCGGGATCTATCATCCGCGGCGCGACGCGCTGATCATCTACGGGGGCATCGACCTCCACTACCACGCCGATGTGTGGTCGCTGCCGATGACGCAGCCGGGCGGCTGGACCGAGATCCTTCCGGGCGGGCCGAATCCGCAGCGGCGCTTCATGCACTCGATGATCTACAACACGCGCGACGATCAGCTAGTGATCTTCGGCGGGTTCTATGACCGCTACCTCGACGACATGACGGTGATGGCGTTCGGCCCGATCCCGTGGTGGTTCCCGAATCCGGGCTACGGCACGCCGCCCAGCGCCCGCGGCGGCCATGCCGCGGTCTACGACTCGCTGCGCAATCGCATGCTCCTGATCGGCGGCTTCGACGAGACTCTCCACAACGACGTCTGGGAGTACACGCCGCCCGGCACCGGCACATGGAGCGAGCTCGCGGTGGGCGGCACCGCAATGTCGCCCCGCGCCCAGCACGCGGCGGTCTACGATCCGGTGCGGGACCGTGTGATCGTGATCGGCGGCGACACCGGGGTATTCATGAACGACGTGTGGGCGCTCGATCTTGCCGGGCCTCTGGAATGGCATGAGCTGTCTCCCACCGGGGTGGCGCCCAGCCCGCGGCGCGAGCACACCGCGATCTACGACCCGGCCGGCGATCGCATCATCGTGTTCGGCGGTTTTGACGGGCAGGCAAAGAACGACATCTGGGAGCTGTCTCTGGGCGAGACTCCCGTCTGGAAGCGCCTCACCGCGATTGGCACGTCGCCCACCCCGCGGTACGGGCACACTGCGGTCTTCGATCCTCTGCGGCGGCGCATGGTCGTGTTCGGCGGCGGCACGGGGCCCGGCACGTTCGCCGGCGACGTCTTTGCGCTCGGGCTCGACATCGCCACGCCGGTGGCGGTGGCGCTCGCGAACGCCGATGCGACGCCCGACCGGGTGCGGCTCGCCTGGACCATCGACGCGGCGGGGAGCGTCGAGGCGACGGTGTCGCGCTCGGTGGAAGGCAGTGGCCAGTGGATCGAGCTCGGGAACCCGATCCGGAGCGGCGAGCGGCTCGAGTTCGAGGATCAGACCATCATGCCCGGAACGCGCTACGGCTACCGCCTGGTGGTGTGGGAGGGAGGCGAGGAGACCCGCGCCGAGCCGGTGTGGGTCACGGTGCCCGAGCGCGCGGTCCTCGCCTTGCGCGGCGTCTGGCCCAACCCGGCGAGCCGCGATCTCTCGGTGGTGTTCACGCTGCCCGGCGACCAGCCGGCGCTCCTCGAGCTCTACGACCTCGGCGGACGCCGCATCGCGTCCCGCGAGGTGGGCACACTGGGCGCCGGGGAGCATCGGGTGGGCCTGGCGGACGCCCGGAGCCTCCCCGCCGGGATCTACCTGGTGCGCCTCAGGCACGACCGCGGCGTGCTCACCGCTAAGGCCTGCGTCGTCCGCTAGCCGGCCCGTCGGGCCCGCGCCCCAACTCGACGCGGAACACCCGCCCCTTCCGGGGGTAAGATTCCTCGGGACTTCGGGCCCGGGAGTGTGCCAACCTCACGACTCCGCCCCGGGCGTGGAAGCGAGGAGAGTCGCCATGCCGCGGCGATGGTGCGCACGGGTGTTGCTGCTGGCCGGTAGCTTCGCGACCGGCCTCCCATCTGCCATGGCTGCGCCCAGCCTTCCGCCCGGAATGGCCGGCCCGGCCGTCACGACCGTCGCCACGCACGCGCCGCTAGGCCCCGCGCTGTCACGCCTGGCCCCGCGCGTCTCGCGCCCGCCATCGACCGATCGCGTGGCCGCCGCACCCACGTCCCTGTACCTCCACACGATGATCCACGACCCGCTCCGGGACCGGGTGATCGTGTTCGGTGGATTGGACTACAACTCCTACTCGAGCCATGTCTGGTCGTTCTCGCTCTCGAGCCACGAGTGGGCGCTGCTGCCGGCGGCCGGCCCGGGTCCGGGCGAGCGGATCGGCCATTCCGCCGTCTACGATCCGGTGCGCGACCGCATGGTCGTGTTCGGCGGGTACAACGGGAATGGCGTGCTCAACGACGTGTGGCAGCTCTCGCTCTCGGGATTCCCGACCTGGAGCCCGCTCGCGGTCACGGGCACGCCCCCGGTGCCCCGGTATCTCCAGTCGGCCATCTACGATCCGGTGCGCGACCGGCTGATGGTCTTCGGCGGCTACTCGGACTCCGGGCGTCTCAACGACGTGTGGGTGCTGCCGCTCTCGGGCGAGTCCGCATGGAGCCTGCTCGACACCGGACCCACCACCCTGACGCCGCGTCAGGAGCACACGGCGATCTACGATCCGGTCGGGGACCGGATGATCGTCGCCGGGGGATTCGCAGACGGACCGGCATCGCAGGACCTGTGCTTCCTGAGCCTGGCGGGGACGCCGACCTGGACCTGCATGGAGCCACCGGGCGGAGCACCCGCCCACCGCGCGGACCACGCGGCGATCTACGACGCGACCGGCAAGCGCATGATCCTCTTTGCGGGCGGGAACAATTCGATTCTGAACGATACGTGGGCGCTCGGGCTCGAAGGCGCGCCGGCGTGGGTGGCGCTGACGCCCGCTCCGCCCATGCCGTCGCCGCGCATCTTCCCGGCCGCGTCCTACGATCCGATCCGACATCAGATGGTCGTGTTCGGCGGACTCTCCTTCGTGGAAGAGGACGCCCGCGTATGGACGCTCTCGCTGGACGCATCCCCTGCGTGGACGCCGTACGATCCGCCGCCTCCACCACCGGGTGCGCCCGATCCGTATGTTGCAGAACCCGGAGGCCTGCCCGTGTCGATCTACGTGGGGCAGTCCTTCACGCTCGCGATCCTCGCCGGCAACGCCGGCGGCGCCAGCGACGATGGTCGCGTCGTGGTCGGCTTCCCATCGCTGACCGGCGTGAACGACGGGCAATGGATTACGAGCACGTCCTCAGGCGACGCGCCGGGTTTCCGGACGATGCCGGCCGAATCCCAGATCGAGCGCGCCGACTGTCAGCCGATGACCGCGTCCTATCTGGTGGCGGAATACGCCGACGACGACTGGGGCAGCACCGAGGAGAACGCGCTCGAGATCACCGTGCGGCCACCCGAGGCCGGCGCGTTCATCGTCGACATCCGCAGCACCATGCACTTTGGGGGCGCGTGCGACTGGGTGAACGACATTCCCTCCGCGTCGGGCGCGACTCAGAACGATCAGCAGGGGTGGGCGGTCAGGCGGTACGTGGTGACGGTGCTCCCGGTCCCGCCCGAGGGGACGCCTCCGAGCGCACGCTTCCGCCACACCGCCGTCCACGACGCAGCCGGCGCCCGGATGCTCGTGTTCGGTGGTGTCTCGAACCAACCTCTGAGCGATGTGTGGTCGCTGTCGCTCGATGCCTCGCCCCAATGGACGCTGATCCTTCCCGAGGGCGCGACACCGAGCGCCCGCTACGGCCACGCGGCGGTCCTCGATCCGGTCCGGAACCGCATGATCGTGTTTGGGGGGGCGTCCTATGGCGGTGAGGTCAATGACGTCTGGGCGCTGTCCCTCACGGTTCCGCCGTCGTGGACGGCACTGGCGACGCAGGGCACACCTCCTCCGCCACGCTCTGGGCATACCGCGATCTACGATCCGGTGCGCGACCGCATCCTGGTCTATGGAGGGGTGGGGCTGGAGGTCTTCGGAGACGTGTGGGCGCTCTCGCTCGCGGGCACTCCGACCTGGACCGAAATCAGTCCGCCGGGAGCGCCGGACCCCCGGCTCCTGCACTCCGCGATCTACGACCCGGTGCGTGACCGGATGCTCGTGTATGGCGGATATGGGTCCGCTCCGACCGATGCGGATGTCTGGTCGCTCAACCTCGCCGGCGCACCCTCCTGGAGCCGGCTGAACTTCGCTCCGGACTCCATTCCTCTCCCGCGCGTCGGAGCGACGCTCACCTACGACCCGGCCGGGGACCGCGCGTGGCTGGTGGGCGGCAGCGGCTACCAATTCTACGATGACGTGTGGACGCTCGAGCTGACATCGCAGCCGGTATGGCGACAGCAGCTCACCTGGGGCACGCCGATGCCGGTGCGCTGGACCCACACGACCATCGCCGATCCGGTCCACGAGCGGCTGGTCACCTTCGGCGGCGAGTTCGGCGGGCCGCTGAACGACACCTGGCTGCTCTCCACGTCCGGCCTGCCGGCATGGAGCGAGCTCGGCGGCGTCCCGCCGCCGCCGCCACCCTCCGCGCCCGTGCCGACCTTCGCGGACTCGGGGTTGGGTCTCCCCGCGTCCCTGGTGCTCGGCCAGGCCTTCACGTTCACAGTGAGCGTGCGCAACCAGGGCCTTGCGAGCGACGACGGCCGCATCGTGGTCTCGTTCCCGAGCTTCACCGATCCCGGCGACGGCCAGTGGGTGAGCGCGTCGGCGGGAGGGGACACGCCCGGGTACTCCGAGACCCCGGCCGGCGGAACGCTCGACAACGCGAGCTGCCAGCCGATCTCCGCCTCCTACCTGGCATCCGAGTACGCCGACGATGACTGGCGGGCGCTCGGGCTGGAAACGAACTACCTGACGCTCACCGTTCAGCCCCGCGCCCTCGGGCCCTTCGTCATCGATGTGAGGAGCAGCATGCACCGGGCGGGCGGCGCGGCATGCGAGATCGCGAACGGGGTGCCTTCGGAGGGCGAGGCCGGTCACGTGGACCAGCAAGGATGGGAGGTCCGGCGCTTCACCGTCGAGGTGGTGCCGCCGCCCACCAAGCCCGCGCCGGTCTTCACCACCGCGGTCGCCGCGATCCCGGCCAGCATTCCGCTCGGCCAGACCTTCACGCTGACCCTGGAGGTGCAGAACGACGGCGCGGCGAGCGACGACGGGCGGATCGTGGTCGGCTTCCCGGGCTTCACGGGGCCCAGCGACGACGTGAGGGTCAGCAGCAACTCGAGCGGCGATCTTCCCGGTTACGGCGAGGTGGTTGCGGGGGGAGCGCTCGTGGGCCCCAGCTGCCAGCCGTTGACCGCCTCCTATCTCATGGTCGAGTACGCCGACTCGGACTGGCTCTGGATCGGCACCGAGCACAACACCCTGGTCCTCACCGTGCAGCCGACCGCGATCGGCACCTTCGCCTTCGATGTGCGCGCGACCATGCACGTGACGGGCGGAGGGCCCTGCGCGTACGTCAACGGCGTTCCGTCCGGCGGGCAGGCGTTCACGGACCAGCAGGGGTGGGAGGTGCGCCGGTTCGAGGTCACCGTCCTCCCGCCGCCGCCGGACCCGACGTTCACCGGCAACGTCAATCTCAATCCGGTGAGCGTGCTGCTGGGACAGACCTTCACGCTCACCACCACGGTGCGCAACCAGGGCACCGCCTCGGACGACGGCCGCGTCGTGGTGTCGTTCCCGTCGCTCACCGGCGCCTCCGACGATCAGTGGGTGAGCAGTACGACCGCCGGCGACACACCGGGCTACAGCGAGCACCCGTCCGGTTCGACCATCCTCTCGCAGAGCTGCTCGCCGGTCACCGCCTCCTGCCTCATGGTCGAGTACGCCGACAACGACTGGCGCGGCGGCGGATCGGAAGGCAACCAGCTGGTGCTCACCGTGCAGCCCCAGACGACCGGGAACTTCCAGATCCTGATCCGGAGCACCATGCACATCACCGGAGACCTTCCCTGCGCGTACGTGAACGACGTTCCGCCCAATGGAACCATCGGGACGGATCAGCAGGGGTGGACGGTGCGGGTGCTCAACGTTTCCGTGAACTCGGGGCCGTCCACGACTCCTGCCCCGTTCTTCACCACCGCCGTGACGGGACTGCCTTCCGAGATCAATCTCGGCGACCCGATCTCGATGTTCTGCACGGTGCGCAACAACGGCGCGCTCGCGGACGACGGCCGCATCCACTTCGGTTTCCCGACCCTGGTCGGCACCGGCGATCATCAATGGGTCTCGAGCACCACCTCCGGGGCGACACCCGGCTACGTCGAGCAGCCGGCCGGCACGATCGTCCAGAGCGCGATCTGCCAGGACATATACGCCCCGTACTTGATCGCGGAGTACCGGGACAATGCCTGGAACCCGAACGAGGTCACCACCTTCAACATCGTGGCTCAGCCGCAAGTGACCGGCACGTTCCGCATCCAGGTGCGGGCGACCATGCACGGACAAAACGCCGCGCCGTGCGACATCGTCAACGCCCTGCCGTCGATCAGCGGGTCCTCGACGCAGGTGCTCGATGCGCAGGGATGGATGACCCGGGAGTACTCCGTCACCGTCAACCCCGCGCCCCCATCGCCGACGCCGACACCGGTCTTCACCGCCCCGGTGCTGGGGCTGCCGACCGTGATCACGCTGGGTGAGAGCTTCACGTTCGCGGCCTCGGTGCGGAACGACGCGGCCGCGAGTGATGACGCGGTCATCAGCTTCGCGTTCCCGAGCTTCATGAACCCCGGCGACGGTGCCTGGATCGCGCCCGCCACCTCGGCGGATGCGGCCGGCTACCGGGAGCGATTGCCGGGGTCGCCCATTACCAACGCCGCCTGCCAGACGATCGGCGCCGACCATCTGGCGGTCGAGTACGCCGATACGGCCTGGGCGCAGGGCGAGATCCATACGCTCTCGGCGTTCGTCCAGCCCCGGGCGGTCGGGACCTTCTACATCGATGTGCGGACCACGTTCCACACTCCGGGCCTGGGCTGTGCGTACACGAACAGTCTGCCGCCCGGCGGCGCGATCGGTCCCACGGATCAGCAGGGATGGGCGGTGCGGCGCTTCGCGGTGGAGGTGGTGGCGCCGGCCGGCCCGCCGCCGCAGATCTCGGCAGCCTGGTCGCTCATCACCCCGCCCCCGGGGGGGCCCGCCGGGCGGACGCAGGCGACCGCGATCTACCATCCGGGCCGCGACGCGATGATCATCTACGGCGGCCAGGATCCGGAGTATCCCGAGGAGGTCTGGTACCTGCCCTTCACCCAGGGGTCGGCCTGGACGCTGCTGGTCGCCGGCGGCCCGCTCCCGCAACGCCGCACCCAGCACTCTACCATCTACAACCCGGTCGACGACCAGTCGGTGATCTTCGGCGGCTTCTACGACCGCTACCTGAACGACATGACGGTGCTGGCGCTGGGTGCCCAGCCCTGGTGGTTCCCCAATCCCGGCTTCGGCACTCCGCCCAGCAAGCGCGGCGGCCACGCGGCGGTGTACGACCCGGTGCGGCACCGGATGCTGGTGATCGGCGGGTACGACGAGTTCGGAACGCTGCGCAACGACGTGTGGGAGTACGCCCCGCCCGGGGTGGGCACGTGGCGGCAGCTGCAGCCTCAGGGCGGGCCGATGCCGCCACGGTTCCAGCACGCTGCGGTCTACGATCCGGTGCGCGATCGGGTACTGGTGGTGGGCGGCGACGGCGGCACGATGCTCGGCGACGTGTGGGCACTCCATCTGTCGGGGACGCTGGCGTGGGAGCAGCTCACGCCCGCCGGGACCCCGCCCAGCGCCCGCCGCGAGCACGTCATGGTCTACGACGCGGCGGGCGACCGGATGCTCATGTTCGGCGGCTTCGATGGCGGGCGCCGCGGCGACCTCTGGGAGCTGCGGCTGGGAAGCGGACCGGTCTGGGCCCGGATCGGCGCGGCCAACCTCGCTCCCGCGCTCCGCATCGGACACGTGGGCGTGTTCGACCCGGGGAGGCGGCGCCTGGTGGTCTACGGCGGCGACGTCGGCACCAACGAGCTGAGCGCCGAGATCTGGGCGCTCAGCCTCGAGCCTCCGACGCCGGTCACCGTAGCGCTGGCGAGCGCGGAGGCGACGCCCGACCGCGTGCGGCTCGCCTGGACCCTCGCCGGGGCGGGGATCGTGCGGACCGAGGTGTCACGGTCGGTCGAGGGGAGCGCCGAGTGGGTGACGCTCGGGAGCGCCACCCGCGACGGAGACCGCCTGACGTTCGAGGACCGCGCGGTGGTGCCGGGAACCCGCTATGGCTATCGCCTCGCAGTATGGGAGGGAAGCGAGGAGACGCGCACCGAGCCGGTGTGGGTGGCGGTGCCGAAGCCCGCGATCCTCGGCCTGGCGGGCGCCTTCCCCAACCCGGCGGACCGGATCGTGTCGGTGGCGTTCTCGCTGCCTGGTGATCAGGCGGCGACGCTCGAGCTCTACGATCTCAAGGGCCGGCGCGTTGCCTGGCGGGAGGTGGGAGCGCTCGGGGCCGGCGAGCATCGGGTCGATCTCGCCGACGCGCGCGATCTCCCCGCGGGAATCTACCTGGTGCGTCTCCGCCACCAGCGGGGCACGCTCACCGCCAAGGCGTGCGTGGTGCGGTAGCTACGCGGTCGGACGCGCGGGTGCTGTGCGCGTGGCGCCGGCGCCGCCGCGCCGCTCGGCGGTGATCGCCGGGTTGCGGCCCTGGACGAAGGTCTCGCACTCCTTCACGTCCTGGGCGCTTCCCAGGTAGAGCGGCGTGCGCTGGTGGAGGCTCTTGGGCTCGATGTCGAGGATGCGTCCCGAGCCGTGGCTCGCCGCCCCGCCCGCCTGCTCGGCGATGAACGCGAGCGGCGCCCCCTCGTAGAGCACGCGCAGCTTGCCGCTGGGGTTGGTGCGGTCGCCGGGGTAGAGGAAGATCCCGCCGTAGAGCAGGTTGCGGTGGAAGTCGGCGACCAGCGAGCCCACGTAGCGCTGGCTGTAGGGGCGCCCGGTGGCGTCGTCCTCCATCTTGAGCCAGTCCACGTAGCGCTTGATGCCCTCGTCCCACTTGAAGTAGTTCCCCTCGTTCACGCTGTAGATGTGGCCGCGGGTGGGCGTGCGGATGTCGGCGTGCGAGAGCAGGAACTCGCCGACGCTGGGCTCGAACGTGAACCCGTGGACGCCGTGGCCGGTGGTGTAGACCAGCATGGTGCTCGACCCGTACATGACATAGCCGGCGCACACCTGGCAGTGGCCCGCCTGGAGGCAGTCGGCAAGCGTGCCGCTGCCCTCGCGCGTCACCCGCGGCAGCACCGAGAAGATCGTGCCGATGTTGACGTTCGCGTTGATGTTGGACGAGCCGTCCAGCGGATCGAAGTTGACCACGTACTTGCCCACCGGCTGCCCGGCGGGCACCGGGATGACGTCCTCGTCCTCCTCGGACGCCATGACCGCGAGCTGCCCGGTCGAGCCCAGCACGCGGTAGATGGTCTCGTGCGCGAAGCGGTCGAGCTTCTGCACCTTCTCGCCGTGGACGTTCTCGCCCCCGGTGTAGCCGAGGATGTCGACCAGGCCCGCGCGCACCACCTCGCGGTTGATCAGCTTGGCCGCGAGCTCGATGTCGTGGAGGAGGTGCGTGAACTCGCCGGTCGCGCCCGCGTGCTGACGCTCCTTCTGGAGCATGAACTGCGTCAGCGTGACGGCGCGCTGCGTCATGTCAGTCCGCGAGGCCCGAGACGTCCTCGTGGCCCCGGTCGGGGCCGTGCGTTTCCGGCATCGGGAACGAGCCGGGCACGAACGGGGCGAGCTCGCGCGCCATCGCCCGCGTGCCGCCGGCGGCGAGCTTGGTGATCAGGAAGACGAACTTGTCCTCGAGCGCGCGCCCGATCCCCTCGCGGACCGCGGGGGGGAGGCCCCACAGCTCGCGCTTGAACATCCCGAGCGCCTTCTTGCGGGTCTTGTAGAAGAACTGCTCGTCGGTGTCGCTCGATTTGCGCTCGTCGGCGGCCGCGGTGCGCAGGCGCTCGTAGATGGTGCGCTTGAGGTCGGCCGGGAACTGGGGATGGTCGTAGATCATGTTCTGGAACTCGGTGGCGAGGTGGATCTCGCACGCGCCGAGCTTGGGGAACCGGTCGAACAGCTCGGCGGGCAGGGTCGAGGCGCCGTGCTGGACCGCGCCCGCCATGCCGTACTTCGTGCGCGCGATCTTGGAGCAGGTCTCGAGCGCGTCGAAGTCGATCTTGACCTGGGCGATCGATCCGTCCGGGAGCGGCACGCCCCCGTGGCTGGTGCCGGTCTGGATCGAGATCTTGCTGATGCCGGGACGGCCGTTCGCGGCCTCCTGCAGCGCCCGGGTGTAGACCGCCATGAACGCCTCGAGTTCCTCGGGCGTCGAGTTCTTGCCGCCCACCTCCCCGATCTCGCCGCCGACCGAGACCGTGACCCCGGCGGGCTCGCGCCCGCGGATGAACGCGGTGAGCTCGGCGCACAGGCCGCCGTTCAGCTCCTGCTGCGCCTCGTGCCCGCTCTTCGCCAGGTCGACCAGGGTCGAGGTGTCCACGTCGATGTTGTAGAAGCCCGCCTGGATCGCCTCGGCGGTGAGCGACTCGACCGCCTCGACCTCGGCCTTCGCGTCCGCCGCGTACTTCTTGGCGTTCACCTGGAAGTGATCGCCCTGGATGAAGATCGGCCCGGTCCATCCCTCGCGCAGCGCCGCCGCCATGAGCACGAACGCATACTCGGCGGGACGCTGGTCGGTGTAGGCGATCTCGGAGCGGGCGATCTCGCAGATGACCGCACCCGCGTCGAGCGAGCGCTGGGCGCGGAACAGGGCGCGCGCGGTGTCGTAGGCCATGCCGCGGATGTTGATCGCCGGCACCGTGAAGTCGCTCGGCACCTCGCCGCGCCCGCGCGCCACGTAGAGGCCGTGGATAGAGGCGGGGTAGAGGCCGGCGGAGCGGGCCTGGGCGGCGATCGCGGCGCGGGCCGCGGCGCGGAGCGGGGGCTGTCCGAACACGCCGGTCCAGGCGAGGCGATCGAGCGCTTCCTTGTGGCCGCTCGAGAGCCCCGCGACGGCGTGACGGACCTCGTCCTGAGTGGTGAGTTCCATGGGCGGCGGCAGTATAGCCACGCGGACTGGCCCGGGCCAGCCGCGCGTGCGCTACTGCGCGGCGACGCCCAGTGCGGTGAGGCCCTCGCGGGCCTGGCGCAGCTCGGGGAAGCGCGACGGCTCGAAGGTCGCGATCCCGGGCGCCTTGCGCCACGCGAGCATGTCGGCGAGATCGAGCGCGCACGCCGGCGCCATCGCCAGCCCGTGCCCGGTGTAGCCGGCGGCGATCGCGAGATGGTGCTCGGGGTCGAGCCATCCCACCAGCGGCCGCCCGTCGCGCGCGTAGCCCATGATCCCGGCCCAGCGGTGCTCGATCGTGACGCCCTCGGGGACCAGCATCGCAAGCCCCTGCTCGATCGCCGCCTGGATGGCGGGCGTGGTGGCCAGGTCGAACCCAGTCTCGCCGTCCAGGTCGAGCTCGCGCCAGCCGCCGATGATGAGCCGCCCGTCCGGCGTCTGACGCCAGTAGTGGTAGCCCCAGTGGGCGTAGGTCGGGCGCGGCGCCACCTCGCGTCCGAGCGGGGCGGTGGCGAGCATCTGGCCGCGGCGCGGAGCGATCAGGGCC
>DATEMP010000315.1:0-9199 GCA_035275545.1 Candidatus Eiseniibacteriota bacterium
ATACGCCCGGATGACGAATCGATCGCCGCGCGCGGGCACCGCAGGCTTCTCCAACGCGATCTGCGCGAGCGCGCTCTTCCCGGCCGCCAGCGTCGTGCCCTCGAGCAGCGTCAGCCGGCCGATGATCTCGCTCGCCCCGAGATGGAACCGCACGCGGTTCGCCACCTTCCACGGCCGCGGGTAGTCGGGCAGGAGCTCGAAGCGCACGTCGAGCACCGAGGACGCGCGCAGCGACCCGGGCGCCACCAGCCAGTCGCCCCGCGCCACCTGCTCCTTCGCCACGCCGTGCAGCGCCAGCGCGGTGCGCTGGCCGGCGTGCGCCTCCTCGACCGTGACCCCGTGCACCTGGACGCGCCGTACCCGCACCGGGAAGCCGCCGGGCAGGAGCTCGAGCGAATCGCCGACCTTGACCGAGCCACGCCACAGCGTCCCGGTGACCACGGTGCCGAAGCCCTCCATGGTGAACACGCGATCCACCGGGAGCCGCGCGGGCGCATCGAGCGCCCGTCCGGGCGCATCGGCGAGCGCCGCGTCGATCGCGGCCAGCAGCGCAGGCTGCCCATCGCCGGTGATCGCGGAGAACTCGACCATCGGCGATCCGGCAAGCGGCGTCGCGGCGATCAGGGCGCGCGCGTCGCTCGTGACCTCGTCCAGCCAGTCGCGCTCCACCAGGTCGCTCTTGGTGAGCACGACGATGCCGCGCGTGACGCCGAGGAGCTGGACGATCGCCAGGTGCTCGCGGGTCTGGGGCATGACGCCCTCGTCGGCGGCGATCACGAGCAGCACCAGGTCCACGCCGCCGACGCCCGCGAGCATGTTCTTCACGAACCGCTCGTGCCCCGGCACGTCGACGATCCCGACCTGCACGCCCGCGGGCGTGACCAGCGGCGCGAAACCGAGATCGATCGAGATGCCGCGCTTCTTCTCCTCCGGCAGCCGGTCGGTGTCGATCCCGGTGAGGCGCCGCACCAGCGCGGTCTTGCCGTGGTCGATGTGGCCGGCGGTGCCGACGATCGCCAGGCGCGTCGCTCGCGGAGCCGCGACGCCGGAGGGCTTGGGGGGCGCGGGAGTCATGGCCGCGGCATTGTACGCGAGGCGCAACGCGCGGGCCTCGCCCCGTCGAAGCCTAGTCCCGCGAAGGCTTCTGCGTCGCGAGCGAGCGGATCTTCGCCGGGTCCAGCGTGCCCTTGGCGCCCCAGCCGCGCACGCCGCGCGGGATGCCCGGCCGGAACGCCTCGTAGAGGGCATAGGCCTCCGAGGCGAGCTTCTCCCTGGTGCGCGACTTGGCGAGCGCGGCCATCGCCGCACGCACCTCGTCGAGCGCACCGCCGAACCTGCTCTCGAGGTAGCGGTGGACGGTCGCGGGGTCGGTGGGCTTGCCGTCGGTCGTGGCGCGAATGCCGTCCGGCGTATCGACCGCCGGGACGATGCGGCCGAGCAGCGGAACCTCGATCGGCTGCCGGGGCTTCTTCGGATCGCGGGTCCGGGGCTTCCTGAGGCCGAGCCCGCCGGCCTTGTCGGCGGCGTTGAGCCCGGCGACCAGGCGCCCGAGGGTCACCGCCTCGTCCCGGTCGTAGCCGAGCCGTTCGGCGACCACCGCGGCCCAGAGCGTGAGCACCGGCGCGCGGTTGATCGATACGCTCGTTGCCCTACTCCCTGATGCGGCGCACGCTCGCACCCAGCTGCACGAGCTTCTGATCGAGTGCTTCGTAGCCGCGGTCGAGGTGATAGATACGCGAGATCTTCGTCTCGCCCTCGGCCACCAGTGCGGCCAGCACCAGGGCGGCGCTGGCGCGGATGTCGGTCGCCATCACCGGCGCGCCCTGCAGGCTCTTCACGCCGCGAATGGTCGCGACGTTGTGGTCCAGGCGGATCTCGGCGCCCAACCGCCCCAGCTCGGGCACGTGCGAGAAGCGGTCGAGATAGATGGTGTCGGTGATGACGCTCTCGCCGTCGGCGATCGAGCAAAGCGCCATCATCTGCGGCTGCATGTCGGTCGGGAACCCGGGATAGGGCTGGGTGACCACGGTCAGCGCACCCGGACGCACCGGGCCCGAGATCGTGACCTTGCGCCCCGCGGCGTGGATCTCGCAGCCGGCCTCCTGGAGCTTGTCGATGCTGGCGCGGATGTGCTCGGGATCGCACTGCTCGAGCGTCACCTCGCCCCCGGTGATCGCGGCAGCCGCGAGGAAGGTGGCTGCCTCGATGCGGTCGGGGATGATCGTCGTGTCGATGGGCGTCAGGCTCCGCACGCCGTGCACGGTGATGGTACGGCTGCCGAGCCCCTCGATGCGCGCACCGCATTGCACCAGGATCTGGCCCAGCACGGTGATGTCGGGCTCGAGCGCCGCGCCGTGGATCACGGTCGTGCCCTCGGCGAGCGTCGCCGCCATCATGATCTGCGCGGTGGCGCCAACCGAGACCGTCTCGTGGTGGATCTCGGCGCCCTTGAGCTTCACGTCCTTGGCGACGATGTAGCCGTGATCGATCTCGAGCTGGGCGCCCATCGCGTCCAAGCCCTCGAGGTGCAGGTTGACCGGGCGCGGGCCCCAGGCGCATCCGCCCGGGAGCGAGACGCGCGCGGCGCCGAAGCGCGCGAGCATCGGCCCCAGCACGTAGATGCTGGCGCGCATGGTGCGCACCAGGTCGTACGGTGCCTCGAGCGTCGAGATGTCGGTGGTGTCGATCCGGCACTCGTGGTCGTTGAAGTCGATGCGGGCGCCGAGCTTCTCGAGCACGCGGCTCATCGTCCGGGTGTCGGCCAGCGACGGCACGTTGCGCAGCACGTGGACGCCGGGGGTGAGCAGGGTCGCCGCCATGACCGGCAGGGCGGCGTTCTTGGCGCCGCTCACAGTCACGCGGCCGTTCAGGGGCCGCCCACCCTGGATGATCAGTGCGTCCATGGACGGGGACTTCTTGGCGCTGGCGGGTGAAGTCGAGGTATCAGAGGAATGGCCGTGCGAGCGAGCGCCCACATCCATGTGTGCGTCCTTCCCTGGCTGTCCGCGGGGTCCACCGCGGTGGCGTGCAACCGTCATGTCGCATCTCGTTTCTGCGGCAATTGGATTATCGGCAGGTCCGCGCTCGAAATCAACCGCCGCCGCGACTTTTCCCCGATCCACTCGCCCGCTTAGAATCGGCGCGGATCGGACCGCGTCACCCCACGGAGGACACTTTGTTCGCGACTCTGGCTCTCACGATCACGCTGGCCGCCGCCACCACCGCCGCCGGGACCGCGCCCGGCCCGGCCACCCTCCAGCGCTCCGAGGCCGATTCGATCCGGCGCGCGATCGAGAAGGATCGCGAGGAGACCCGGACCTGGCTCAAGACCGCGCCCAACTCCTACCTGGCCACGGTGCAGCGGGTCGAGTTCCTGTTCAAGACCACGCTCACGGTGGGGCGCGGCGGCGGCGACGTGCGCCTCGAAGACCCGGCGATCCGGCCGACGCACCTGACCGTCACGGTGTTGGGCGACTCGTTCAAGGTCCAGGCGATCGACGATTCGGCCAGCTTCAAGGTCAAGGGTGCGGAAGTGCGCGAGGCGGTGGTGGGGCCGAGCGCCATCGAGGTGGGCCGCTACACGCTGCGCCTCTCGCACCAGCGCTACCCGGCGATCATCGTGTTCGACCCGCAGAGCCCGCGCTACCAGGCCTACAAGGGCATCGAGTACTACCCGGTCGATCTCAAGTGGCGCTACGTGCTGCCGCTCACGCCCAATGCGCGCGCCGACACGATGGTCATCGCCTCCACGCGCGGCTACCAGCGGCGCGCGGTGCTCGCCGGGTGGTTCGATTTCATGGCGGGCGGCACCAAGTGCCGGCTCGAAGCGCATCGGCTGCTGGAGCCCGGCGTGGGCGAGAGCGATATCGCGGTGTTCTTCCGCGACGCCACCACCGGCAAGGACACGTACTCGGTCGGCCGCTACATCGACCCGGTGCGGCTCCCCGGTGGCGAGTTCGTGCTCGACTTCAACACCGCCTACAACCCGGCGTGCGCCTACTCGGAGCACTACAACTGCCCGATTCCGCCGCGCAGGAACCGGCTCGCGATGGAGGTGCGTGCCGGCGAGAAGGATTCGCACTACCTCGAGCACACCGCTCCCTAGCGGTGCGTTCAACTTGACCCGCCGGCGCGGGCGCAGGTAGCGTCGCGCCACACGTGCACACACTCAAGGACGATCCCCGTGGCGTGGCGCGACGCCTCCTCGCGCTCCTGACGATCGCCGCCCTGTTCGCCGGCGTCACCTCGTGCTCGATCCGCAAGATGGCGACCAAGAGCGTCGCCAACTCGCTCACCAGCGGGCCGGACGTGTTCGGCACCGACGAGGACCCGCAGCTGATCAAGGACGCGATCCCGTTCGGCTTGAAGACCATGGAATCGCTGCTCCAGACGCTGCCGCACCACCAGGGCCTGCTGCTCTCGCTGTGCCGCGGCTTCACCCAGTACGGCGTCGCGTTCGTCCAGTCCGAGGCCGACGAGGTGGAAGCCGTCGATTACACCAAGGCGGCCGCGATCCGCGAGCGCGCACTCAAGATGTACCTGCGCGCGCGCGGCTACGGGCTGCGCGGGCTCGAGGTCAGCCACCGCGGCCTCACCCGGCGCCTCCTGGTCACCCCCGATTCCGCGGCGCGCGAGATCAAGCGGGGCGAGCTGCCGATGCTCTACTGGACCGCCGCCGCCTGGGGCTCGGCGATCAACCTCGGCAAGGACCGCGCCGATCTGCTCGCCGACCTGGGCACGGTGCGCGCCATGATGGAGCGCGGCCTGGCCCTCGACGAGAAGTACGACGGCGGGGCGTTCCACGAGGCGATGATCATCCTCGAAGCACTCCCCAGGGAAATGGGCGGCTCGCCGGAGCGTGCGCGCGCGCACTTTCATCGCGCGGTGCAGCTCTCGAACGGCCGCAAGGCATCGCCGTACGTCACGCTGGCGCAGACCGTGTCAGTGATGTCGCAGAATCGCTACGAATTCCGCGAGCTGCTCGAGAAGGCGCTCGCGGTGGATCCCGACCTGGAGCCGGGCCAGCGCCTCGCGACGCTGGTCGTCCAGGAGCAGGCACGAAAGCTGCTCAAGCGAGAGGATGACCTCTTCCTCGAGCCCGCAACGCCCAACCCCAAGGACAACAAATGACGCTCAGGCATTCGAATACGCTGCGATGGATTGCGCTTGCGACGCTCGCGCTCCTGCCCGCGCTCGCCCCCACGCCGGCGGCGACCCAGGCCCCGACGATCATCAAGCTCGCCACGTTCGTTCCCGACGGCTCGGTGTGGCACAAGGCGATGAAGGAGATGGGCGCCGAGTGGATGCAGGAAACCAACGGCCGCGTCCAGCTCAAGGTCTATCCCGGCGGCGTCGCGGGCGACGAGCCCGACTACGTGCGCAAGATGCGGATCGGCCAGCTCCAGGCCGCAGCGGTCACCACCGCCGGGCTGGCGCAGATCGACAATTCGTTCCAGGTGTTCGGGGTGCCGATGTTCTTCGACTCCTACCCCGAGCTGGGCGCGGTGCTCGACAAGATGGAGCCCACCTTGAAGCAGCGCCTCGAGGCCAAGGGCTTCGTCCTGCTCAACTGGGGGCACGGCGGCTGGGTGTACTTCTTCACCAAGCAGCCGGCGCGCACGGTCGCGGACATCAAGAAGGTCAAGATGTACGCGATGGCGGGTGATGACCGCTGGGTGCAGATCTGGAAGGCCAACGGTTACTCGCCGGTGCCGCTCTCCCCCAGCGACATCCTCACCGGGCTCCAGACCGGCATGATCGAGGGCTGCCCGACCACGCCGCTGCTCGCCCTCACGCTGCGGTGGTACAGCATGACGCCGAACATGGTGGGCGTGGGCATGGCGCCGCTCGTGGGCGGGCTGGTCATCACCAAGCAGACGTGGAACAAGATCTCCCCCGCCGATCAGGCGAAGGTGCGGGCCGCCTGCATGCGGCTCGAGGCCAAGCTCCGCACCGGAGTGCCGCACCAGGACACCACCGCGGTGGCCGAAATGAAGCAGCGCGGCCTCAAGGTCATCGACGTGCCGCCCGCCGCACTCGCCGAGTGGCGCAAGGCCGCGGATCAGTTCGCGGTCGGCATGCGCGGCACCATGATCCCGGCCGACATCCTCGATCAGGCGACACGCGCGCGGGACGCCTACCGCAGCGCGCGCGCCTCGCGTTAGCATCGATCGTCGGCGGTTGCGAGCGCGGCGTCTCCCGGCGCCGCGCTCGTTCGTTACCCCCTGACGCTCCGACGGGGATGGAAGTTTCGTCCCACGGCTTGAAGTTTCTGCCTTTGGCAAGCCCGGCGAGGCTGGCTTAACTCATTTCCCCGCTACATCCTGAATGATCGGGGACCGCATCGGGGCCTCTTGGCATCCAACTCGCTCAGTGTGGTTCGACAGGCCGAGAAAGGTGGATCCCAATGAAATCCGTACGCGGCATGGACGTGACACTCGTTTTGCTTCGGGTGGTGACGGGCCTGCTGTTCATGATGCATGGCGGGCAGAAGCTGCTGGGTTGGTTCGGCGGCATCGATGACAACGGAGGCACAGTCCAGCTGGGGACGCTGATGGGCGTCGCGGGTATCCTCGAGCTCTTCGGCGGCATCGCGGTGCTCATCGGTCTGCTCACGCGTCCGATCGCGTTCCTGCTCTCGGGCGAGATGGCGTTCGCCTACTTCATGGCGCACCAGCCTCGTGGAGCCTGGCCGATCCAGAACCACGGCGAGAGCGTGGTGCTGTTCTCGTTCATCTTCCTGGTCCTGGCGTTCCACGGCGCGGGCGGGTTCAGCATCGATTCGCTCTTCGAGCGCCGTGTCACACACGACGACAGAATCCGGCCGGTGCCGCGCACGGTGCCGTCGGACCTGCCGACGGATCCGTTGCCGCACCCGCGACACTGACGCAGCGGCGGGGCGCGGTCAGCGATAGAGCGACTTGACCGCGCCCCAGGTTATTGCACTTCCCACTGGGCGGGAGCGATTGCCGGGCCGCTCTGGCGGCGGGCGAGCAGCACGCGCGGCCGGCCGGCGAGGTCGTCGAGCAGGGTAACCCCCTGCCAGTCGCGGGCACCCTCGAGCCAGCCCGCCACCTCGCGGGCGCGCATCTCGGCCAGCTCCAGCGCCAGGAGACCGCCGCCGACCAGATAACGCGGCGCCTCGTCGACGATCTCCCGCAGCGCCTCGAGCCCGGTCGCGCCGGAGAACAGCGCGCTCTCGGGCTCGAACTCGCGCACGCTGGCCGCGAGCACATCACGCTCGCCGGTGGCGATGTACGGAGGGTTCGAGACGATCGCTTCGAAGCGATCGTCGGGATCGAGCGCGTCGAACCAGTCGCCCTGAAGAAAGTCGACGCGCCGCCCGAGCCCGCTCGCCTCGGCGTTCGCGCGCGCCACGGCGAGTGCCGCCTCGCTCGCGTCGGTGGCGGTCACCGAGGCGGCCGGGCACTCAAGCGCGAGCGCGAGCGCGATGGCGCCCGAACCGGTGCCGAGATCGAGTAAACGCGGCGCGGGCCAATGCGCCCGCTCCTCGCGCAGCACGCCGAGCACCGCCTCGACCAGCCCCTCGGTCTCGGGCCTGGGAATGAGCACGTCCGGCCCCACCGCGAGGTCGAGTCCACGGAACGCCGCGCGCCCGGTCACGTACTGGACCGGCTCTCCACGCGTGCGCCGGGCGAGCCATGCGTCGAGCCGCCGCCACTCGTCGGGAGCGATCTCTCGCGTGCGCTGAACGTAGAGCTCGCTGCGCCCGAGGCCCAGCAGCCGGCCGAGGAGCTCCTCGGCCTCGGCGCGGGGCGTATCGGTGACACCGGAGAGGCGCGAGGTCGCGGAGGCGATTGCCTCACCGAGCGTGGGGTGCGTCACCCCCGCAGCTTAGCACCGCCCGCCGCGGCCGAGATCGGGGCCGCCCGCCCGTCGGCGTCGGCCCCGCCCCGATCATTGCGTCGACATCATGTCCATCGCCGCGAGCAGGCAGCCCGCGAGTCCCGCCGCGATGAGATAGGGATTCATGCCGAACGCAGGAGCGACCCGGATGACCCGGATCTCGGCGGCACAGAGAATCGCACCCGCCGCCCCCCACCAGCGGTTCATCTCGTTGCTCGGGCCCGCGTCCCCTTCCATGATCACGACCGGCGCCTGCTCCGAGTCGACCGCCTGCGCGTACGCCGCGGTCACCCGCAGGGGCACGGCCACCGTGGTGAGCGCCAGCAGCAGCGCCAGCCCCCGGCGGCTCATCTTCACGATCCAGCTCTCGTGTCGCATCGTCTTGCTCTCCCCTGGGGGCGCTATTCGGTCCAGTGCTCGGTGATCACCTTGCCGCACATGAGTCCGGCCAGGATCCAGCCTCCCGTGCCCGAGGCGAACACGATCGACGCCCCGCACGCCGCGTATTCCCAGAACTTGTTGGAATCGAGGCGCTCGATCGCGGCATGGTCGGCGGTCGGCTCGGCGGCAACCGGCCGCGACGGGATCGCGAGCGGCGAGACGATCAGCAACGCGAGCAGCACGGCTTTCCATCGCATGTGCATTCCCTCCTTCTCATCGTGGCGGGGACGTTTCACCAACTTCGAGCCGGACACTCACCAGCCTGCCCGCGGCATCGAAGTCGAGGATCTCGCCGTAGACGCGATGGCCCCAGCGCGCGCGCCATACGCCGCCTCGGTCCCACACGACGGCAACCGCGGGGATGGCGCGCAGCATCTCGACCCCCGGGCGTCTCGGCGTATCGACGATCAGCGCGACTCGATCATCCGCCCCGGCTCGGATCCGGAGTGACTCAAGACATCGGCTGCAGCTCGGATTGACCGCGATCACACGTATCGGCCCCTGCGCCGGGGCACCGCGCAGCGCCACGAACGATGGGTCGGGCCAGTGTGGCTCCTCCCAGCGACGCCCGCGGTCGGCGAGCCACAGACCACCCAGAGCGAGCGTGCCCGCGATCCAGGCGGTGGCGACGAGCGGCATCCACCCGCGGCCGGTGCTCATCGGACCGGGCTCATACCTTTGAGGAGATCGAACGACCACCATGCGCCGAGCCGGGAGACCGTCCACGCCACACCCGTGACCGCGAGCGGGCCCGCCGCCGATCGTCCGATGCCGCGCGCCTGCGCCCACACGGTGCCGGCGATCCGGAGCAGCGTGAGCAGGCCCAGGGTTCCGAAGGCGGCGAGCAGCCCCGAGTCCACGATCGGCGAGCGCTCGAGCGCGACCGGGCCGG
>DATEMP010000316.1:0-7734 GCA_035275545.1 Candidatus Eiseniibacteriota bacterium
CGCGGGCGCCGGCGCATGCTCGCGGTCGGCGGGATAGACGATCCCGCGCAGCCAGACGCGCGCGGGAAGGAACGTGCCGTTGTGCCAGAGCGTGAGCGTCGCCACGCCCGGCACCGGCTCGAAGCGCACGCGGCCCGGGACCGCCTGCGCCGCGCCGCGCCAGCCCTCACTCTCGAGCTGGAGCGCCTCGGGGGCGCGCGCGGCGAGCAGCGGGCTCACGCTCAGATGGCACGGCGGGCCGTCGAGGTGCCGGTAGGAGACCGCGAGCGCATGGTGGCCGTCGATCATGAACAGCGACTTCTCGATCGTGGTGCCGCCCGCCCGCCAGCGCCAGGTGGGCCAGGGATCGGAGCGGAACTCCTCGAGGAGCTGGTGCCCTGACGGGCGCACCTGGGGCGGCGCGCCACCTTCGGGAGCGGGGCCCGGCTCCGCGGAGCGCTCGTGGAGGTTACAGCCCAGCTCGTAGCGCTCGCCGCCCACGGTGAGGCGCTCGTCGAGCTTGAGCAGGGTCACCTCGAGCCGCCCGTGCTCGTCGGCGGTGATGAGGTGCGCGTGCGAGCGCCGGGTGTGAGCCCCGGCGGCGGTGCCCGACGAGCAGCCGCCCAGCCCGTTGGCGATCAGCCATTCCCTGGCGGTGGCAGCCTCGAGATTCGAGAGGACATCCTGTCCCATGCGCATGATCGCCGCCCAAGATAGCACGGCGGGCGCGGCGTCACAGGCCCGCGGGGCGCCGCGTCACAATGCCGCGGGTTCGCCCGCGTCACAATGCCGCGGGTTTCTCCAGCAGCGAGGCGAGCGGGACGATCGCCACGCCCCCGAGCCGCCCGGCCGCGAGCGCCCCCGGAAGCCAGCGCCAGGTGAGCGGCGTGGCGCGCACCATGACCACCGCGTGGCCGCGCTCGCGCGCCTGCGCGAGCACCTCGCTCCAGCGGCGGTCGAGTGCCTTGGTGTCGCGCCCGCGCGTCTCGTGGTCCACCATTGCGTCGGGCTCCGCGTACGTGACGCCCATCTCGGCGGCGAGCGAGCGGCACACCGCGCCGGGCGCAGGCGTGAGGTGGAGGAACGCGACGTTGCGCCGCTTGAGCTCGCGGTAGACTGCGGTCATCACCGTCATGTCCTGGGTGGCGAGCGAGCCCATGTGGTTGGCGACCGCGGTCGGGTCGCCGGCGCGCTGGAGGTTGCGCCGCACCGTGGCGCCGATCCGGCCCGGGCTCATCGAGACCAGCACCGTCCCCGGGCCGGGATTGACGCGCGGATAGTTGAGCGGCTCGAGCGGGAGGTGAACGATCACCTCGCGCTGGCGCTCGCGGGCCAGCGCCAGCACCCGGTCGGACGCGCGCTCGCCGGTCACCACCGCGACCGCGAACGGCGCGTGCAGCGCGAAGAACGAATCCGCCTCCGCCGGGTTGTCGCCGAAGCCGTAGACGATCACCGCCAGGCGTCCCGGCTCGTGATCGGCGGGGCGATCCAGGTCGGCCGCGCCGCGCACCAGCAGCACCTCGTGGGTGGGCCGCCGCGGCAGCCCCACCAGCAGCCGCACCTCCTGGGCCCCGCTCGCGGTCTGGCGCTCGCTGCCCTCGAGCACCAGCGCCCCCTGGGCCTCGAGTACGTGGGTGATCGCGTAGTTCGCCTGGAGCAGGGAGGCGCCGGGACGCAGGCCCACCCGCCAGCGCACCGGCACCGGGCCGCGCTCGAGCACGGTCTCGGTGACGCTGTCGCGCCCCACGTCCACCGCGGCCAGCCCGCGGCGGAGCTGGCGGCCGACGATGCGGGTCAGGTCCGAGCGCTCACCGAGCCCCACGGCGCGGGCAATCGTGAGACGCCCGGCGTCGGAGCGCACCGCCCGCACCGCCTCGGCGATCAGGAACAGCCCGAGGGCGAGGGCGGCCAGGAGGCCGAGCGCCCGGGGCGCGGTCTGGGTCCATCCGGACTTGCGTTTGGGCATGGGTGAGCGTCGTCGCACGGTACGCACGAACGCCCGCGTGCGTCAACGGATTGGCCGGGAACGGCCGCGGCCGGAGCGTGCGCTGCACAGTTGGGCCCGGCTGGAAACGCGGTTATTTGCAGTTCGGTGACATGCTTTCCGGGGACGGATGACAACCTTCTCATTGCTCTGGCCGATACCCACGCAGAACGCGGCGCCACACCGGCGACCGCCCAATACCGGAGGTCGAAGATGAAGGTTGCTCGACTCATGTACACCGCGTCCGCGCTCATGCTCGTGAGCGGCCTGACCACGTGGTCGTACGCCTGTGACAAGGACAAGGCATCGACGACCAGCACGAAGACGACCTCCAGCAAGATGATCATCAACGCGTCCGCCCAGGGCGCGCCCGACGCCGCAGCCTGCACCGCCGAGCAGAAGGCGGCGTGCATGTCGAAGATGTCGGCGACCGCCGCGGGTTCCGCGTGCATGGACAAGGCCGCGAGCGCCGTGACGGCGTCGACGGCCGGCGAAGGCTGCTGCGCCACCAAGGGCGCGACCACCGCGAAGGCCACCAAGCCCGCGAAGGGCATGCGCATCACGGCCGCCGCGACCCCGGCGCCCACCGCGCTCGACAACACCGTGTATCTCGCGGGCTCGGGCGGCGCGTGCGCGGCGAGGAAGACTGCCGGCGCCAGCGCGTCGGGCCAGTGCACCGGACACGGCATGGCGTCGGTTGCCGCGTTCAGCGACCACGTGGACTGCGAAGCATGCTCGGACATGGTCGACTGCAGCGGCGCTCTCGATGCCGCGGGTGCCCACCGCCAGACCGTGCGCCTCAAGAACGGCCTCATGTACGTGTACACCGCCGACTCGCCGCGCACCGTGAGCGCCGTCCAGGCCGCGGTGACCCGTCGTGTCGAGCGCATGTCCCGCCTGGCGACCGCGGGCGAGAAGGCTCACCTCTGCGCCGAGTGCAAGGCGATGCGCGGCGCGATGGCGAGCGGCAAGCTCAACCGCGAAGTGGTGAACATCGAAGGCGGCACGCTCACGCTCGTCACCTCGAACGACCCGGTGGTCGTCTCCCGGCTGCACGCGATGGCCACCGACCAGAAGGTGGCGGCGCGCATCAAGAGCTAGCCGCAGCGGAGCCCACGCGTTCGCGCCCGCGCCCTGAAGGCGCGGGCGCGACGCATATCCGGGTGATTCCGGGCGTGGCGCCCGCGCGGGTTGCCCCACCACGGAGCAGGGCCTAGGCTTTCTCGACCATGGCGATCTCCCCGTTCAGCCGCCGCGTGCTCGGCATCATCGGCCTGGGTGTGGCGCTTCCCGCGGCCCTGCTCGCCGGCCTCGGGGTCTACCTGACGCTCCGCATCTCGGACGCGATCCGCGCCCAGAGCAGCCGCTACAACCTCTATATCGCGCAGCAGATCGCCGAGGCGTACGAGCAGGAGCTCTACGGCGAGCTCCAGCACGGGATCGCCGACGCCGAGGTCGCGGCCCGGAACGGCATGGACCGCCAGGCGATCGTCTCCGCCCTGGCCGCCAACACCGGCGAGTTCGTGTCCCCGCACTTCGTGCCGCTCGACGACCTCTCGGGCTACGAGCTCCTCATGGTGGAGCACGTGCCGCTCATCTACGCGCGCGGCACCGGGCCGTTCGCCGCCTACTGGTTCACCGGGCTCTTGCTGCGGGGTCCCGACGGGACGGTGATCGGCGCCGGCGGATGGTGGCTGGATCCCGGGAGGTTCCTGACCGCGCACCTGCGGCCGGTGTTCGAGGAGCGGCTGCCCACCAACGCCCGGATGTACGGCGGCATCGAGTCGACGCGCTCGCTGGCGCTCCAGCTCACCGCGCCCGACGGGCGGGCGATCGTCGCCTCGCGCGATCCCGGCCACGCCCGCACCGCCCACGTCGAGCCGCTGAGCGGACCCTTCGAGGGCTACGCGGTGCGCGCCGCCGCCACCTCGAACTCGGCGGTGGTGTGGGCGGGACGCTTCGTCACCCTGCTGGTGGTGTTCATCACGCTCATGGGGCTGGTGGTGATCGGCGCCACCTTCTTCGGGCTGCGCTACACGGTGCGGCAGCTCGAGCTCGCCCAGATCAAGTCGAGCTTCGTGTCGAACGTCTCGCACGAGCTCAAGACCCCGATCGCGCTGATCCGGCTCGCGGTCGAGACCCTCGAGATGCGGCGCACCTCGAGCCCCGAGGACACCGAGAAATTCCTGCGCAGCATCAGCCGCGAGGCGATGCGGCTCAACCAGCTGGTCGACAACATCCTGGACTTCGCCCGCCTCGAGGCAGGCAAGAAGGTGTTCCAGTTCTCGGGGGTGGACGTGCTCGAGATCGTGCGCGACGCGGTCGACAGCTTCCGCCCGCGGCTCGAGGACCAGGGGTTCCGCCTCGAAGTCGAGCTGCCGACCGTGCTGCCGCCGGTGCGCGGCGACGCGGCGGCGCTCACCCAGTGCGTCCTCAACCTGCTCGACAACGCCGTCAAGTACTCCAAGGCCCGCCGCGAGGTAAAGGTCACTGCTGCGGCGCGGGGCGAGGAGTCCGGCGGACACCAGGCGGTAGCCATCTCGGTGAGCGACCGTGGGATCGGCATCTCGCCGCGGGACCAGAAGAGCATCTTCGAGAAATTCGTGCGGATCGAGACCGGACTGGTGCACGATGTAAAGGGGGCGGGGTTGGGGTTGTCGCTGGTGGACCAGATCATGCGCGCCCATGGAGGGCGTATCGAATTGAAGAGTGCCCTGGGGGAAGGCAGCACGTTCACATTGGTGCTGCCGGTGGCGCGCGTCGCCGAGGCGCCGCGGCCCGAACCCCAGGCACAGGCGGCGTCGTGAACCGGTGGGAGGAGGGGTACGCACCATGAAGCACGTGCTGATCGTGGAAGACGAAGAAGGTCTGCTCGAAGGGCTGGCCCACAATTTCCGATTCGAAGGCTACGACGTGATGACCGCGCGCACCGGGACCGAGGGGCTCAAGCTGGCGCTCAAGCAGAAGCCCGACCTGGTGGTGCTCGACATCATGCTGCCCGAGAAGGACGGGTTCACGGTGTTGAAGGAGCTGCGCCAGCGGCATCGCGAGATGCCGGTGCTGGTGATCACCGCCCGCAACTTCGAGGCCGACGTGCTCAAGGGCTTCGACCTGGGCGCGGACGACTACCTCACCAAGCCGTTCGGCGTGAAAGAGCTCCTGGCGCGCGCCAAGCGGCTCATCCAGCGCGGACCCCAGGCGGGCACCACCCCCGGCCCCACGACCTACACGTTCGGCGACGTCGAGATCCGCTTCGAGCCCCGCGAGGTGCTCAAGACCGGCAAGCAGGTCGCGCTCTCGTTCAAGGAGTTCGAGCTGCTCAAGTACATGATCGAGCACCGCGGCCGCACCGTGTCGCGCGAGGAGCTGCTCGAGGAGATCTGGGGCGTCGACGAGGACCTGGGCGTCACCACCCGCACCGTCGACACGCACGTCTCCAATCTCCGGTCCAAGCTGGGCGCCGGGTTCGCACAGCCGTTCATCGTCGCCGTGCACAAGGTGGGCTACAAGTTCGTCGAGCCCGCCGGGACGCAGGCGAAGACCTAGGCGCAGCCTAGCCCTTCTTCGGCAGGTCCACGACCGGCGGGCCAACGTCGTTCCGCACCGGCGGCAGTGACTTGAGGTAGCGGTAGATCGCGCGCAGGTCGTCCTCGGCCAGCCGCTGGAAACCCTGCCAGGGCATGGGCGAGCCGGGCAGCACCCGTCCGAGGCGGAACCGCGCCACGAACTCGTCCTCGGTCATCGCGCCGAGCTTGCCGGTCTGGGGGTCGCTGGTGATGTTGGGCGGCGACCAGGACTTGTCGGGCGTGGCGGAATCGAGGAACCCGGTCGCACCGCCGAAGCGCGGGCCGGTGAGCTCGCCGGTCGCCTCGTTGCGCTGCGTGTGGCAGGCCCAGCACAGCGCCACCGACTCCGCCATGTAGCGCCCGTTCTCGATGGTCGCCCCGCGCGGGCTCACCGCCGGCGGTGGCTCGTGGGGTCCCACGGGATTCGCGAGCACCGTCGCCTTCACCACCTTGCCGAGCAGCGAGTAGGCGTGCGCCGGGACCATGTTGTGGACCGGGGGCTGGGTGCGCAGGTACGAGATGACCGCGGTGAGATCCTCGTCCGAGAGCCCCTGCATCTCCATGAACGGCAGCAGCGCCCGCCCGTCGTGCCCGACGCCGAAGCGCAGCGAGCGCGCGAGCGCCTTGTCCTCGATCCGGCCGATCCCGGTCTCGGGGTCCGGCGTGATGTTACGCACGTAGAACTTGCCCGGAGGGATGTCGAAGACGTACCCGCCGGAGAGCGGGACATCCTCGCCTGCGACCAGCGCCGCATGCTGCGTGGTGTCCCCGTGGCACTGCGCGCAGTTCGTGACGTCGCGCACCACGTAGCGCCCGCGCGCGATCACCGCCGAATCGCTCGAGGCGGCGATCGCCGGATACGGCGCGTCGAACTTGAGGTTCTGGCGGGTGGCGACGAAGATCGCGATCCCCGCGATCACGATGGCGACCAGCGCGAGCAGCCCCAGCAGGATCTTGCGCAGCACGACCGACCTCCCCGAGAAGGCGGGGGCGCGACGGAGCGCTATGCGCGCTCCGCGGCGGCCCGCGCCAGCTTCGCGAACTCCTCGAGCGTCAACGTCTCGCCCCGGCGTTGCGGATCGATCCGCACCTGGCGGCACATGCGGTCGATGGTCGCCTTGTCGAGCGCGAGCGATTCCTCCAGCGTATTGATGAGCTGCTTGCGGCGCATGTGAAACGCGCCGCGGATGATACGAAACAGCAGCGCCTCGTCCGGAACCTCGACCGGCGCCTGGTCGCGCAGGAAGAACCGCACCAGCATACTGTCGACGTCCGGCCGGGGCCAGAACGCCGAGGCGCGCACCGGCATGAGCGGCTCCATGAGCGCGTGGAAGCGCGCGAACAGCGTGAGCGACCCGTACTCCGGGGTGCCCGCGGCCGCCGCCAGGCGCTCGGCGTATTCCTTCTGCACCAGCAGCACCGCGCTGCGCACCACCGCGCGCTGCTCGAAGATGCGCTCCAGGATCGGCGTGGTGATGTTGTAGGGGATGTTGCCGACCACGACCAGCTTCGCGGCCTCGTGCCGGCGCGCGAGATCGGCGAGGTCGAGCTCGAGGAAGTCCTGCTCGAGCAGCTCGACGCGCGGGAAGCCCGCGAGCTCCTCGCGCAGCAGGGCGGCGAGGCCGCGGTCCATCTCCACCGCCACCAGGTGCCGCACACGCCGCGCGAGCCGTGGGGTGAGGGCGCCGGCGCCCGGCCCGATCTCGACCGCGACGTCGTCGGCTTCGAGCCGGCAGTGGTCGACGATCCGATCCGCCAGCTCCTCGCGGATCAGGAAGTTCTGGCCGAAGCGCTTGCGCGGGGCGAGACCGTGGACGGCGAGCAGCTCCTTGACCCGCGAGGCCTCGCTGCGCTCGGTATCCGCCCGGTGCCGGAGATACGAGGAGGCCCGCGGGGAGCGGGGAGGGCGGCTCATGGCCGCCCATTCTACGACAGTGGCGCTCGAAGCGGCGTGCTACGCCGACTTGCGGTGCGGGACTCCGTTGAGCGCCTCGTCGGCCATGTCACGCGCGTAGGGGTCGGCCGAGGTCTCGATCACCTGCCGCAAGGCCGCCTGACCGTCCTCGCCCATGTCGCGCAGCGCGTACGCGGCGTGATGCCGCACCCACCACGACGGGTCGGTGAGCCGCGCGGCGAGCGCGTGGGTCGCGAGCGGAGCCCCCACCCGGCCCAGCGCGCGCGCCGCCTGAGCGCGCACCTGCCACG
>DATEMP010000317.1:0-2895 GCA_035275545.1 Candidatus Eiseniibacteriota bacterium
GGCCGGCGCATGGCCGAGCGCCAGCCCGATGAGCCGGTAGGTCAGGCGTGCGGCGGTGAAGTCCGAGGCCACCTGGCCGGCGAGCGGCGCCAGCTCCACGACGTCGAAGCCGACGATGCGCGAGTGTTTCGCGACCGCGGCCAGCAGATCCACCGCCTCGTACCAGTCGAGCCCGCCCGGCTCGGGCGTGCCGGTCGCGGGCAGGATCGCGGGGTCCAGGCCGTCGAGATCGAAGGTCACGTACACGTCGTCGGTGAGGGTCGCGAGAATCGGGTCCCAGCGTCCCTGGAGCGCGCGGAACTTTCGCACGCTCCAGATGGGCTGCGGGTGGCCGTCGAGGTACTCCGCCTCGTCCTCCCCCAGCGAGCGGATCCCGACCGACGTGGCGGGGACCAGCTCGCGCACGCGGCGCATGATGCAGGCGTGGCTGTGGGGCGTGCCCAGGTAGGTGTCGCGCATGTCGGCGTGGGCGTCGATCTGGAGCACCGAGAGCCCGCGATGGCGCTTCGCCAGCGCCCGCACCGCGCCCGCGGTGATGCTGTGCTCGCCGCCCAGCATGGCGGGGAGCTTGCCCTGGTCCAGGATCCACGCGACCGCGCGCTCGACCCGGTCGACCATCGCCGCCGGGCCCTCGGCGGCCGCCTCGACCTCGGGCAGCGTGTGGATGCCGGAGCGGTAGACCGCGCCCAACTCGTCGTCCCAGAGCTCCATGTTGCGGGACGCGTCGATGATCGCGCGCGGGCCCTGGCGGGTGCCGCCCTGGTAGGTGGTGGTGAAGTCGTAGGGGACCGGGAGCACCACGGCCCGCGCCGCACCGAGCGCGCTGTGCTCGTCGTCGAGTCCGCCGAAGTTGTGCGGGAGCGCGGTGGGCCAGCCGGGTGCGGTCATGGGCGCTCCTTGGACCTCTCGGGGGGATCCCGCCGCACGATTACGGCGGATCGGACGCGGGGCAGCGGTCAGCCGCCTCCCCGGAGCCCGCGCGAGACGCGCAGACTCCCAAGGACGCGCCGCGGGGAACTAGCGTTCCTCGTCGTCCTCGTCGAGGTCGTCGAGCTCGTCCTCGTCGTACTCTTCTTCTTCGTACTCGTCCTCGAACTCCTCGTCGTCGCCGAGCTCCTCGTCGTCATCGAGTTCCTCGTCGTCGCCGTAGAGCTCGTCCTCGCCCTCGTCTTCCTCGTCCTCGAGGTCGTCCAGCTCGTCGTCCGGCAGCCCGCCGAAGTCTTCGCCTGGAACTCCCTTCTTCCTCTTCATGGCACCCTCTGATGATCGTCCCTGGCGCGCGCCGCGCGCCGCGTGGATGCATCCGGGTATCGCGCACCCGCGTCGCGCGTTGTGATGCGTTCCGAGATCGCGAGATGCGCGGGTTTCCGAAAAAGCATCGGCAGTATACGGAGCGCCCTCCATGCGTCAATGCCAAATCCGTCGTGCGTTTGCGGCCCACCGACGGGCTTGCCGGGGGCGCGCCGGACGCATGCAACAAGCATACTTCGGGGAGCTTGGGAGGGGCGGACGCCCCGGGAGGACAGCCGGGCAGCGGGGCGCTGCCATGGGAGTTGCGGGGAAAGATGGCGGGGTTGACGGGACTCGAACCCGCGACCTCCTGCGTGACAGGCAGGCGTTCTAACCAACTGAACTACAACCCCGCGGGGCGCCACCGGCCAATGTCCCACCCATGGCGTTTAGAGCCGCGGCAGGATAGCGGCCGGGTCCGGCACTGTCAACGAACGCCGCTCAGTAGAGCTTCTGGATCTCGATGCCGTTGTAATAGTGCTTGAGGATCTCGGCCGCCGACCGCCCCTTTCTCGCCATCCCGAGCGCCCCGGTCTGGCAGAGGCCCACGCCGTGCCCCGACCCTGCCCCGCTCACGACCACCGCGACCGCCCGGCCGCGTGCATCGCGACGCACGTCCACCTTGATCAAGGTGGAGCGCAGGATCGCGTCCGCGTTCCCCGGCCGACGCAGCACCTGGCGGAGCGACCAGGCCGGCACCACCATGAGCCCGTTCGAGGTCTCGACCGCCAGGCGCCAGACGCGGCCCGACCGGGAGCGCTCGGTCACGCGCACGTCCACGAGCTGCCCGATGCCTCCGGCCGGGATCGGCACGCCGCTGGGGGGGCCGAAACGGGCCATGTTGGCCATGAACTCGGCGACCGGCCATTCCTCGCGCCAGCGGAAGTGCCGGGACGCGTTGCAGTAGTCCGAGGAGGTGTCGCCCCCCGCGTCGCGGGCCTGGTCGCGCCGCCCGACCAGGTACGACATCGGCGAGGCCGGCCAGGCCTCCCACACGTCGGCGGTGATGCCGCCGCAGGTCGAGCAGTAGTTGGCGCGGATCGGGGCCCCAGCGGAGAGTGCCACGTCGCCCGCGGTGGTCTCGACGCACCGGGACGCGAGCGGCCGCTCGCCCTCGGTCGAGACGTAGAGCTGGTCCTCGACCGTCCCGTAGACGTCGAACCCTTCGAGCGCGCGCCGGCCGCGGTAGAAGAGCGTGTAGCTCCGCGCCGCGATCGCCTGGGCGCGGCCCGCCTCGATCGCATCCTCGGCCAGCGGTCCGATCTCGCCCGGGACCACACCCAATAGGTAGCTCTCGAGCGCCAGCCGGGTGGTGAGCGTGAGCTTCCCGCGCGGGTTGATGAACACGCGGAACTGGCCGCGCCAGAGCTTGTCGTTCCACCGGATGGTCGTGCCGCTCTCGGGCGTCACGGTGAGCGTTTCGCCGGCCTCGATCGTCGAGGTCCAGCGCACGCCGGAATCGACCACCCGCACCACCGCGCGGCGGCCCTGGAGCGCAACGGAGACCTGCTCTCCCGGCCCCATCGCGTGCCGATGGGCGGTCTCGACCACCGCCCGGCCCTGGGGATCCATCGTCACGCCCTGGAGATCCCATCCGAGACCGAC
>DATEMP010000318.1:0-9022 GCA_035275545.1 Candidatus Eiseniibacteriota bacterium
GGCCGCGACGTCCGTCGCGGTCGCCCCACCCGTGCCCCGGGCCCCCGAAGCGCATGAACACGATGCCGCCCATGAGACCCACCGAGCAGCCGACGATGAACGCCGCGGCGGTGGCGATGACCAGCCCGCGCGTGCCGTTCATCGACCGCTCCCGCTGTCCTGCGCCGCGCCGACTTCGGGAGTGCTCACGGCCGGAGCGATCGCGGCGTCCGCGTCACGCTCGGCGACCAGCGCCTCGGTGAGCGTCGCGTAGTCCTCGCTGGCGACGCTCGACTGGGTGGCGAGCACCAGCGCTCCCGCCATCGAGGCGAGGAACAGCGCCATCGAGGCCGCGAGCGCCGCCGGGCGCATCGCCCACTCGAGGAACCGGGGCACGCGCGGGCGGTCGGCGATGCGGGCGCGCACCCGCGTCCAGAGCGCGGGATCCGCGTCGGCGCGCACCGCCTGCAGCAGCCGCGTGAGCCTCGGGTCTTCCTGTTCTTCGTCGTGCATCATCGTTCGCCTGGTCCTTCCGCCAGCGGTCGCAGCGCCGCCTTGAGCGCCGCGCGTCCGCGAAACAGCCGTGCCTTGACCGCCACCACGTTCACCCCGAGCGCTTCCGCCACTTCCTCGTAGCTCAGCCCGAGGCGATCGCGCAGCACCACCGCCTCGCGCTGCTCGGGCGACAGGTCGTCGATCGCCCGCTCGAGTGCCTGGAGCAGCTTCTCCTGGTCGATCGCTTCGTCCCATCCTTCCAGCGGCTCGGCCCTTAGCCCCGCGTCCGTGATCGGATCCATGTCCTCGGCCCTTCCGGCCGAGAACTTCCGCCGCCGCAGCAGGTCCCGGCAGCGGTTGGCGACGATCCGCAGCACCCAGGTCTTGAGCCCGCGCGTGCCGCGGAATCCCGGCGCCGCGTCGCGGACCTTGAGCAGCACGTCCTCGACCACGTCCGCCGCCTCGTCGGCATCGCGCAGCATGGTGCGCGCCAGGGTGGTCATCGCCCCGCCCAGCTCCCGATACAGCTCACCGAGCGCCTCCAGATCTCGAGCGCGCAGCCGGGCGATGAGATCCGCTTCGTTCGGGAATCCCAGGGTCCCTCCGCGTTCGAAGAATGGACGAACGGCACCGCCACGAGGTTGCGGCGTCCCGAATCCGCTTGATTCGAGCACAGCCGGTCCCTAGATTTCCAACCCCAAGTGTTCCATGCCTTTAACCGCGGAGGAAGCGTGGCCGTCAAGGGGATCGGCGTGGACGTGGTGAAGGTGGAACGGATCGTCGAGTCGCTCGCGCGGTTCGGGGAGCGCATGGAGAAGCGCCTGTTCACGGACGGCGAGCTGGAGTACTGCCGCCGCCACAAGGACCCCCTGCCCCACCTGGCCGCGCGCTTCGCCGCCAAGGAGGCGGCGTTCAAGGCGATCGGCACCGGGCTCTCGAACGGCGTGGGCTGGAAGCATGCCGAGGTGATCCAGCCGGGCGGCCAGGTGCCGCGGCTTCAGTTTTCGGGCGTGGCGCTGGAGCGGTATCAGGCGATGGGGTGCACGAGCAGCCACCTGACTTTGTCGCATGACGGCGGGCTGGCGGTGGCGTGCGTGGTGCTCGAGGGCTGATGGCGCCCGCACGGCGAAAGCCGGCAGCGAAGCGGGCTCCCGCCCGGCGCCGCGTTCCCTCGCGCAAGACCGCCCATTTCTCGCGCGTGCTGATCGCCAACCGCGGCGAGATCGCGGTGCGGGTGATCCGGACGCTGCGCGAGCTCGGCATCACCTCGGTGGCGCTGTTCAGCGAGCCCGACCGCGCCGCGCTCCACGTGCTGCTCGCCGACGAGGCGTATCCGATCGGGCCCGGGCCGTCCCGCGAGAGCTACCTCGACCTCGGGCGGGTCATCGAGACCGCGAAGCGCGTGCGCGCCGACGCGATCCATCCCGGCTACGGGTTCTTCGCCGAGAACGCCGCGTTCGCGAAGGCCTGCGACGAGGCGGGGATCGCGTTCATCGGGCCGCGGTCCGAGACTATCGCGGGGCTCGGGGACAAGCTGGCGGCGCGGGCGGCGGCGCGGGCGGCGGGGGTGCCGATGGTGCCGGGGACGGTGGGCACCGTGGATTCGCTCGACGACGCGCGTGCCGCCGCGAAGGCGATCGGCTTCCCGCTCATGCTCAAGGCGGCGGCGGGCGGCGGCGGCAAGGGCATGCGGATCGTGCGGAGCGCGGCGGAGCTCGGCGCCGCCTGGGAGCTGACGCGCGGCGAGGCGCTCTCGGCGTTCGGCGACGCACGCATGTACATCGAGCGCGCGATCGAGCGCCCGCGCCATGTCGAGGCGCAGATCCTGGCCGACGCGCACGGTCGGGTAGCGTTCCTGGGCGAGCGCGAGTGCTCGGTGCAGCGGCGCCACCAGAAGCTGCTCGAGGAGTCGCCCTCCCCCGCGTTCGACGCGAAGACGCGCAAGGCGTTCGGCGCCGCTGCGTGCCGGATCGCGCGCGAGGTCGGCTATCTCAATGCCGGCACCGTGGAGTTCATTCTCGACGAGGACGGCAAGTTCTACTTCCTCGAGGTCAACACACGGCTCCAGGTGGAGCACCCGGTCACCGAGGAGGTGACCGGCCTCGACCTGGTCGCTGAGCAGGTGCGGATCGCCGAGGGGGCGCCGCTCTCGTTCGGCGACCACCCGCCCGAGCCGCGCGGCTGGTCCATGGAGGCGCGGATCGTCGCCGAGGACCCGCTCCGCAACTTCATGCCCTCGGTCGGCCGCATCGAGCGGGTGCGTTTTCCGCAGGGTCCGGGGGTGCGCAACGACGCCGGGATCTATCGCGGCTACGAGGTGCCGATCCACTACGACTCGCTGCTCTCGAAGCTGATCGTGTGGGGCGCGGACCGCGAGCGGGCGCGCCGCCGCATGATGCGCGCGCTCGACGAGTTCGTGCTCGAGGGCGTGCACAACAACCTGGGATTCCATCGCTGGCTGGTGGCGCACCCAGAGTTCACCGCCGGCCGGCTCTCGACCCGGTTCCTCGACGAGAACTTCAAGCCCGAGGTGCTGCACGCGGACCGCGAGACCAGCGCGGTGGCGCTGCTCGCCGCGGCCCTCCACGCGCGCGAGGACCGGCAGCGCGTGACGCTCCCCGCCGCCAACGGCGGGACACGATCGGCGTGGCGGTGGGCGGAGCGCCCGACCGCTCGCTCGCGCGGACGCACGCGATGAAGCTCTGGGTGACGCTCGACGGGCGCGACGAGGAGGTCGAGTTCCACACCGACGGCGACCACCTGGTGCTCGAGGTGGCCGGGCGCAAGCTGGACGCCGACTTCCACCGGCTCCCGGACGGCGAGGTGTACTCGCTGCTGGTGGACGGCCGCTCGTACGAGGTGCGGGTCGCCCATGCGGGCGGCACGATCGAGGTGACGCATCACGGGATCACGCTCCCGGTCGAGGTGCGCCATCCGCTCGAGAAGTTCGTGCAGTCGAGCCTCCGCGCCGCGGGCGGCGGGGGCGGCGAGACGATCACCGCGCCCATGCCGGGCCTGGTGGTCGCGATCCGGGTGAAGCCGGGCGAGCGGGTCGAGCCCGGGCAGCCGGTGGCGGTGGTGGAGGCGATGAAGATGCAGAACGAGCTGCTCGCCCAGCGGGGCGGCGTGGTGAGCGAAGTGCTGGTCCAGGAGCGCGCCACCGTGGGCGCGGGCCAGGTGCTGCTCAAGCTGACGCCGGTGAAGGAATGAAGGCGGCGAAGCGGAAGCCCGCGGAGCGGACGGGTCCGGCCGACAAGGCGACCACCTCCGGCATTCCGATCCGCCCGGTGTACACGCCCGCCGATCTGCCGGCGGACCTCGCGCGGCGCACGCCGCCGCCCGGCGAGCCGCCGTTCACGCGCGGCATCCACCCCACCATGTACCGCTCGCGGCTCTGGACCATGCGCCAGTACGCAGGCTTCGGCACCGCGCGGCAGACCAACGAGCGCTTCCGCGACCTGCTCGCGCACGGGCAGACCGGGCTCTCGGTGGCCTTCGACCTGCCCACGCAGATGGGCTACGACTCGGACCACTCGCTCGCCCGCGGCGAGGTGGGCAAGGTGGGGGTGGCGATCTCCTGCCTGGCGGACATGGAGGAGCTGCTCGACCGGCTCCCGCTAGACCAGGTCACCACCTCGATGACCATCAACGCCACCGCCCCCCTGCTGCTGGCGTTCTACGTCGCGGTGGCCGATGCGCGCGGCGTGCCGCGCGGGAAGCTGGGCGGCACGGTACAGAACGACGTGCTCAAGGAGTACATCGCGCGCGGCACCTACATCTATCCGCCCGCGGCGTCGCTGCGGCTCATCACCGACGTGTTCGACTTCGCCGCCCGGGAGGTGCCGCAGTGGAACAGCATCTCGGTGAGCGGCTACCATATGCGCGAGGCGGGCGCGACCGCGGTGCAGGAGCTGGCGTTCACGCTCGCCGACGGCCTCACCTACCTGGATGCGGCGCGCGCGCGCGGTCTCGACCTCGCGCAGATCGCGCGGCGGATCTCGTTCTTCTTCAACGCGCACAATCACCTGTTCGAGGAGGTCGCCAAGTTCCGCGCCGCACGCAAGCTGTGGGCGGAGCTGCTCGGCGAGCGCTTCGGCGTCACCGACCTCGAAGCGCTCAAGCTCCGCTTCCACACCCAGACCGCGGGCTCGATGCTGACCGCGCAGCAGCCGCTCAACAACGTGGTGCGCACCACGGTTCAGGGACTCGCGGCGGTCCTGGGCGGCACGCAGTCGCTGCACACCAACTCCTACGACGAGGCGCTGGGGCTACCCTCCCGCGACGCGGCGCTGCTCGCGCTCCGCACCCAGCAGATCCTGGCGAGCGAGAGCGGCGTCCCCGAAGCCGCCGACCCGCTCGCCGGCTCGTACCTGGTGGAGTCGCTCACCGCCGATCTCGAGGCAGGCGCCCGGACGATGATCGCGAAGATCGACGCGATGGGCGGCATGCTGGCGGCGATCGAGGCGGGCTGGGTGCAGCGCCAGATCCACGAGGCCGCCTACCGCTGGCAGCGCGAGGTGGAGAGCGGCGAGCGTCCGGTGGTGGGCGTCAACACGTTCTCCGAGGGTGACGCGCAGCCGGTGCCGCCCTTCAAGCCCGATGCGCGGATCGAGCGCTCGCGCAAGCGCCTGCTTGCCGCGTGGCGGAGCCAGCGGACGGCCGCGCCCTGCAGGAAGGCGCTCGCCGCGCTCGAGAAGGGCGCGCGGGGCGACGCCAATCTCATGCCGCTGATCCTCGACGCGCTGGTCGCCCGCGCCACGCTCGGTGAAGTGTGCGATACGATGCGCGGCGTGTTCGGAACCTACAAGCCGGAGCAGCGCCTGTGACCGGCCTCTCCCACATCGCGATCGCGGTGCGCGACGCCGACGCGCTGGCCGCGACGCTGGTGAGCGCGCTGGGCGGCGTGCGTGGCGAGGAGGAGATGCTCGACGGCGGCGCGCTGCGCGTGGTGTTCGTGCGCCTCGGCCCGGTCACGTTCGAGTTGCTCGAGCCGCGCTCGCCGGATCACACGGTGGCAAAGTTCCTCGAGAAGCGCGGCGAGGGGCTGCATCACGTGAGCCTCGAGGTCGGCGATCTCGATCAGGCGCTCGCCGGTGCGCGAGCTTCGGGCGTGAAGCTCATCGACGAGACGCCGCGCCCGGGCGCCCATGGCACGCGGGTCGCGTTCCTGCATCCGAAGAGCCTCGGTGGCGTGCTGCTCGAGCTGTGCCAGGAGCGGCGTTCCCCTCCAGATTCCCGCTGACGGCGTCCCATCGGGGGTCTAGACTCGTCTCCAGAGGCCGCATCCGGGGTGTGGGCCACCGGCTTGCCATTCACCATCCGTCCTCGGAGGTCGCCATGCCGCGCTGCCTCGGCATCGCATTCGCCCTCGCGTCGATCCTGCTCATCGCAAGCGGATCACGCCCTGCTCACGCCCAGTTTCCGTCGATCTCGGCGTACTCCACCTGCTCGCCGGACTCCGCGTACGTGGTCTGGCAGACATTCGATCCCGCGCACGCGTATCCGGAGTGGGCCGGGTTCGACGTGTTTCGCCGCGCGCTGCCGGGATGCGACGAGCTGGTGCGCCTGAACCAGGAGATCATTCCCCGCCTGACCGAGGCCGGGTACTCGCTCGCCTTCGGCGAGCCCTCCACCAGCGCGACCGCCGAGTACCGGGTCCTGCCGGTCGACGCCAGCCGGCAGACGGTGTTCATCCCGGGCTTCTGCTCCCCGTGCAACGCGTTCGTGAACTGCCCGCCGAATTCGGGGCCGATCACCGAGGGGACCCTCGTGGAGCTGGCGCCCCAGTTCGTGTACGTGATCCCGTGCCCCGGCACCTGCTACCCGTCGCCCTACCTCGCCAACGGCGTCCCGAGCGAGCTGGTGCCGTTCATCGGGACCCCGACGGCATTCCGCTTCTTCGGGCAGGTGGGCTGCGGCGGAGTCGAGGGCTGCGTGTTGAACATCGACCACTGGGAGCCCGCCACCTGCGTGACGCCGACCGCGGCGCGCACCTGGGGGCAGCTCAAGACCATCTACCGTTAGTCGCGCTGCGAGCTATGCGCCCTTGAACGCCCTCTGGTCGCCGTAGTTCCGGAACAGCTGACCCCACGGCGTCGCCATGATGTTCCGCACCCGGGGCTTGCCGTTCACCGGGTACCAGTAGCCGTCGTGGTAGAGCCGCGAAGCCATGTAGCTCCACGGCACGATCGGCGAGCGCAGCAGGAAGTTCTCGAGCGGCTTGAGCGGGCCCCAGTAGATGAGCTTCTGCCCGCGCGAGGCGAGCGTGTTCTCGTTGAGGCTGCCGCGGAAGCCGAAGTTCACGTCCTTGATGTCGTCGCCGACGATCTCGATCTCGGAAGGGTTGCCGACCCCGAGGCCGTTCTCGTGCGCGAGGCGGATGAACTTGAGGTCCATCATCGGATCGAAGCCCATCAGCTTGGCGGCGATCGCGTCGATCGCCACGCAGTCGCTCGAGGCGAGGATGTAGTTCTTGACGTGCGGGCGCATGCAGCGCGGCCCGGGCCCGTCGCCGGCGATCGTGCCGTCCATCACCGCGAAGATGCCGGGGTGGATCTCCTTCTGGATGCGCAGCAGGTCCACGAGCGTTTCGTGGATCACCGAGTGCGTCCAGTGGCGGTTCAGGTTGAGCAGCCCGCCGAAGGCGTTCTTCATCGATCCGGTGGTGCCGGTGAAGATGTGGGTCTTCACGGTCGGCATGTGAATGACGTTCTTGCCGATCAGCATCTTCGGGATCTGGATGCCCTGCTTCTCGAACACGCGGTCGAGCACCAGCAGCTTGCCCTTGGGCTCGTAGCGCACCCACTCGGTGGGCGGCTCGCTCAGGTACTGGATCGGCACCTGGTAGTGCTCGAGCACCGAGGCGAGGTGGTTCTTCTCGGTGCCCTCGCGGCACGACACCACCACGGTGTCGTTCTGGGCCGCGATCAGGTCGCGTGACACCTCATAACCGTCCGACTTGAGCTTCTGGATGACGCCGTGCATCTGCCAGGGCGTCGTCGAACATGCCGGCATGTAGACGTGCCACGAAATGTTGATGCGCAGGCAGGTCTGGGCGTCGAAGGGCAGGGCCTGGCGGTAGCCGGCCAGGTCCATGAGGCGGCCGTAGTCCTCGACAACGGTCTCGGGCGAGGTGCGGAGGACGGCGACTTTGGACATCCGGACCCTCTCAGGTGACGGGGGAAGCGGCCGGGCGCTAGAGTGGGCCACGGGCCAACCATTCGATGACTTCAATGCGGGCAACGATTCTACCAGAAGCCACAGCGTGATCCCACGCCTGCCGGACCCCGCCGCGATGAGCGAGGCGGGGACGCTCGCGCGCGTGCTGGGTCCGGTCACCGGGGTGAGCGCCGAGCCGCTGGTCACGACCACGGGCTACTCGGGATCGCGCCATACCCGCCTCCACCTCCGCCTCGCGAACGGCGCCGCCCGGAGCCTGGTGCTCAAACGCACCCAGGTCGCGGGCGACTGGCTTTCGGCGCGCACCGACGACCGGGTCGGGCGCGAAGGGCAGCTGTTGGGCGAGCCGTCGCTCGACGACGTCTGGAGCGCGTTCGCGTGCCCGTACCTCGCCTGGGCGGCGGCCGATGGCGAGGTCGCGCTGCTCATGGACGACCTCTCGGACTTCATTCTTCCCGACGTGCGCGAGCCGATCGCGGTCGAGCACGAGGCAGGCATGCTGGCCGCGGTCGCCGCCCAGCACGCGCGCTACTGGGAATCTCCGGCGCTCGACCTGCCGTGGCTCACGCGTCCCGCCCAGCTACTCGGGCTCCTGAACGCGACCGAACTCGCGCGCATGGCGCCCGCCTTTCCGCATCCGGTCGTGGAGCGGGCGCATGCGGGCTGGCAGGTGGCGTTCGCCCGGCTGCCCACGCGCGCGGCGGCGCTGCTGCGCCAGTCGCCCGACGATCTCGCGGCGCGGGCCGCGCATCTCCCCCGCACGCTCACCCACGGCGACTTCAAGGTCGCGAACTTCGCGTTGCTGCCGGACGGCCGCGTCGCCGCGTTCGACTGGGCAGTGGTCGGGGCCACGCCAGTGGCGACCGAGTTGGGCTGGCACCTGGCGGTGAACGCGACGCGCCTGCCGGGCACCAAGGAGGAATCGATCGTGCGCTACATGAGCGCGCTGGAATCCGCACTCGGCCGGGCGCTCGGCGAGCGCTTCTGGAAGGACACGGTCGAGAGCGCGGTCCTCATGGGCGCGGCGATGCTGCTCTGGTCGAAGGCGATGGCACTGGCGTCGGGGCTTCCGCGCGCCGAGGCGGAATGGGACTGGTGGGTGGAGCGGCTTGAGGCGCTGTGACGCGCGGGTGTTCCGGCGGGGAAACAGATGCGCCGCCCGGACGGCAGCCCGGGCGGCGCCTGGTCGATCCACAGACTTCGCAGGTCGCCGCGAGATCGAAGCTCGCTGAATCGACTTCATGCGAGAGCCGCAGAGTGATGGGACGCTAATGCACGGTGGATGCCACCAGCCCAGCAGCGGGCAATGCCACCGGAGATATCCCAATTGCACAGTCGCTTGCGGCTACGTAACGCCTTTCTACACACG
>DATEMP010000319.1:0-3361 GCA_035275545.1 Candidatus Eiseniibacteriota bacterium
GAGCAGCATCACGGCGCCCGCGTCGAAGCGGGGCGTCCCCAGGACCGCGGCGACCGCGATCACCGCGACGGCGGCGGCGATCGGTCCCAGCACCGCGAGTCGCCCGTCCGTCCGCCCAAGCTCCACGACCACCAGGCCGACCGCCGCACCCACGTAGAGGAACGGATGGCCGAGCACCGGGAGCAGGGTGGTGTGGAGCACGTCGGTCTGGCTGCTCATCTGCTGGACGGCATCGCCCAGCGCGCCGGTCACGGCCAGGAACAAGATGTAGAGCGCGGCGGGCGCCGCGGCGGCGAGCCAGGCGCCGGCGCGGCGGAGATCCCCGAACAGGACGATGCCCGCGGGGACCAGCAGCGCGAAGTTCTGCTTGCAGAGCACCGCCGATCCCACCAGGAGGTAGCCCGCGATCCGGCGGCGCGGCGTGCCGGCGCTCGCGAGCGCGAGGCCGAGCGAGCCGAGCGCCAGCCCGTCGATGGTGTGCCAGGCCATGATCGGGAACGTATGACTCGAGAGCGCGATCGCGATCGTGAGCATGAGCGCGGATTCGGCCGCCGACCACGCCCGGCCGCGCATGTTCCGCGCGATCCGCACCCACGACCCGGCGATCAGCGCCAGCTCCAGCCACACCACCAGGCGCGAGAGCCAGTAGGTGTGCGTTCCGCCCAGCCACACCTCGGGCGCATGGAGGAGCGCCGAGCCCACCGGACGGATCGAGATGAAGTCGCGGTGCGGGACCTGGCCCTCGAGCAGCCGCCGGCTCATCGCCAGCACGAAGCCGTCGTCGGTGGGGTTGAATCCCAGCGGCGAGAACGCGAGGTGCGCGAGGCCGGCGGCGACCAGACCGAACGCCGGCAGGAGCCAGCGCGTCCGCACGGTCAGCGCGCCGCCACGCCGCTCAGGTACTCCTCGAGGATCTTGCGCAATCCCACAGCGCCGATGTCGGCGACCTCGGTCACTTCCTGGTGGGAGAGCGGCGTGTCCGAGAGGCCGGTGGCGAGGTTGGTGATGCAGGAGAGGCTCGCCGCCTCGCAGCCCAGCTCCGCCGCCACCGTGACCTCGTGGACCGTGCTCATGCACGCCACGTCCGCGCCGAACGCCGTCGCCATGCGGATCTCGGCCGCGGTCTCGTAGGTGGGGCCCTGGCCGCCCATGAGCGTGCCGCGATGCAGCGTCACCTGGGCACGTGCCGCCGCCGCCAGCAGCGCCTCGCGCAGCACCGGACTGTAATAGGTCGCGAACCGGCGCCCGTCGCGCCGCTCCACCAGCTCGGCGGGGGTGAAGAGTGCCCGCCGGCCGATGAAGTTGATGTGATCGATCGCCACCATGAGCTCGCCGGGCTTGAAGGCGCGGTTCACGGTGCCGACCGCGTTCGTGAACAGCATGGTGCGCGCGCCGAGCGCGATCATCACCCGCGCGGCGAGCGTGACGCGGTCGAGCGAGTAGCCCTCGTAGCGATGGCTGCGCCCCGCGAGCGCCGCCACCGGCACGCCCCGCCAGTGCCCGAGTGCCAGCTTGCCCGCGTGCCCGTGCACCGTCGAGCGAGGCCAGTGCGGCAGCTCGGAGGTCGGGAACACCACCGGGTTCTCGAGCGCGTCGACCACGCCGCCCAGGCCCGAGCCGAGCGTGAGCCCGACCCTGGGCACGAGATCCGTGCGGGCACGGATCGCCGCCACCACCTCGGCGACGCGGGCGTCCAGATCGTGCGAGGGCAGCAAGGGCTGATCGCTCAGGGTCGTGCCTCCATCAGACGTGCTCGGGATCGTAGGGCGTCCCCAGGGCGCGCGGCGGAATCGCGCGGCCGATGAAGCCCGCCAGGGCGAGCATGGTGACGAGGTAGGGGAGCATCTGCAACAGCTCGCTCGGGAACCCCGAGCCCTGGAGCGTGATCTGTAGCGCCTCCGCGGCCCCGAACAGCAGGCACGCCGCGGCCGCCCCGAGCGGCGACCATTTGCCCACGATCATCGCCGCGATCGCGATGTAGCCGCGGCCGTTGGTCATGCCGTCGGTGAACGAGTGCTGTTCGCTCGCGAGCCAGGCCCCCGCGAGCCCGGCGAGCGCTCCGGAGATGAGCACGCCCGCGTACCGGTAGCGGGTCACCGAGAGCCCGAGCGTCGCCGGTGCCTCCGGGCGCTCGCCCACGCTCCGGAGCCGGAGCCCGAACACCGAGCGGAACAGCACCACGTGCCCCATCGCCACCAGTGTCAGCGTGATGATCACCAGCGGTGTCCCCAGCACCGGGCCGAGCGCCGGCAGCCGGGCGAGGCCAAGTAGGTCCCAGTCGGGGAGCCCGACCACCCGGCTCGAGTTGGACGAGGAGCCGAACACCTGGGTGAGCACGAACTTGGTGAGACCGGCGGCGAGCAGGTTGATGCCGAGCCCGCTGGTGATCTGGTCGGCGCGGAAGCGCACGGTGACGATCGCGTGCAGCAGCGCGGTGAGCGTGCCCGCCACCAGTGCCGCGGCGATCCCTGCCCACGGGTTCTGGGTCGCGTGGGCACCCAGCACGTAGGCGAGCGCGCCATTGAGCATGATGCCCTCGAGCGCGATGTTGATCACCCCGCCGCGCTCGCTGAACGTGGCGCCCAGTGCGGCCAGGGTGTAGGGGACGCTGATGCGCAGCGCCGCGGCGACGAACAGGAGCAGCTCCATCAGCCGATCCTCCGCGCCACCCGCTCGACCACCTGCTGAACGCAGATCGCGAGCAGGATGACGATCGCCTGCAGCACGTCGACCAGTTCCTTGGGCACGCGCTGGCTGATCACGAGCCCGCCGTGGGAGAGGGCGCCGAAGAACAGCGCCGCCAGGATCACGCCCGCCGGGTGGTTGCGCCCCAGCAGCGCCACCGCGATCCCCATGAACCCCGCGCCGGCCGAGAAGCCCAGCTCGAAGAAGTGCTTGTAGCCGAGCACGAAGTTGGTGCCCGCGAGTCCCGCCAGCGCACCCGAGATCGCCATCGCCTTGACCTGGGTGCCGCCCACCGGGATCCCGCCGTAGCGCGCGGCGGCCGGGTTGAGCCCGAGGGCGCGCAGCTCGAAGCCGAGGCGGGTGCGGAACAGCAGCACGCCCACCGCGATCGCGGCGAGGATCGCGAGCAGGAGCGCCAGATTGGCGGGCGAGCCGCGCAGCGCCGGCCACCACGCGTCGAGCCGCGCCAGCCGCGCTCCTTCGCCGATCTCGGCGGTGCGCACCGTGGCGGGCTGGAACACGCCGCGCCCCCAGTAGGAGACCAGGGCGAAGGCGATGAAGTTGAGCATGATCGTGTTGATCACCTCGTGCGAGCCGAAGCGGGCCTTGAGCACACCCGGAATCGCGCCCCACGCGGCGCCCACCGACATCGCCACCGCCAGCGTGAACGGCAGCA
>DATEMP010000320.1:0-4536 GCA_035275545.1 Candidatus Eiseniibacteriota bacterium
GCACCTGCAGCGAGCGCGCGAGCCGGTAGGACGGCGAGCGCAGCACCGGCGCCTTCTGGCGGAACGTGAGCAGCCGGGTGCGCAGGTTGCCGTGGAGGTCGACGATCAGGTCCGCGTCCTCGAGCTCGGCGCTCATCGAGAGCAGATCCTCGAGCTTCCGCCCCTCCCGCTCGAGCACGCGCACGTGCGTGATCGCGGGGTCGTGACGCACCACGTCGACGAACTCCTCCTTCACCCAGAAGACGATCCGCGCCTGCGGCCAGGCCGTGCGCAGCGCCGACGCCACCGGCAGCGCGAGGATCACGTCCCCGAGGGACGAGAGCCGCAGCACCGCGATGCTGCGGAACCCGCCGGCCGGAACCGCCACCCGGCGTGCCATGGCTCAGGCGACGAACTGCAGGTCGTAGAGGCGCCGGTACAGGCCTTCCTTCTGGTCGAGCAGCTCGCGGTGCGTGCCGCTCGCCACCACCCGGCCCTGCTCGAGCACCACGATCCGGTCCGCGTGCTGCACGGTCGAGAGCCGGTGGGCGATGACCAGCACGGTCCGGTCGCGCATCAGCCGCTCGAGCGCCTGCTGCACCAGCCGCTCGCTCTCGGTATCGAGCGCCGAGGTGGCCTCGTCGAGCAGCAGGATGGGCGGGTTCTTGAGCAGCGCGCGCGCGATCGCGATCCGCTGCCGCTCGCCGCCCGAGAGCTTGACGCCCCGGTCGCCGATCACGGTCTCGTAGCCCTGCGGGAGCGCGCGGATGAACCCGTGGGCGTTGGCGGCCTCCGCGGCGGCGTGGATCGACGCCTCGCTCGCATCGGTCAGCCCGTAGGCGATGTTGTTCCGCACCGTGTCGTGGAAGACGATCGTCTCCTGGGTGACGATGCCGAGCTGCTCGCGCAGCGACGCCACCGTCACCTCGCGCAGGTCGGCCCCGTCCCAGGTGATGCTGCCGCCGGTCGCGTCGTAGAAGCGCGGCAGCAGGTCCATGGTGGTGCTCTTGCCGGCGCCGCTCGAGCCCACCAGGGCGACGATCTCGCCGCGGCGGATCTCGAACGAGACGTCGAGCAGGATGGGCGGGCCCTCGGCGTAGGCGAACGAGACGCGCTGGTACTGGATCCGGTCGCGGAACGGCGGGAGCGCCCGCGCGTTCGGGCGGTCCTGCACCTCGGGGACGGTGTCGAGTAGCGCGAACAGCCGGCGCGCCGCCGCCAGCCCCTGCTGGATGTTGGCGTTGAGCTCGGAGAGGTTGCGGATCGGCGACGAGGTGGTGAGCAGCGCGGTGACGAACAGCACGAACTGGTGGGGCGCGAGCGTCTGGCGGGTGAAGATCTCCACCCCCCCGAGCCACAGCATGCCCACCGCCGCCACCACCATGACCACCTCGCCGGTCGGCCGCGCCGCCGCCGCCACGCGGCGCATGCGCACGAACGCGCGGAAGAACGCGTCGTTGGCGCGCTCGAACTTGCGCTGCTCGAAGGACTCCATGCCGAACGCCTTGACCACCCGCGCCCCGCCGATGTTCTCCTGGAGGATCGCGGTGAGGTCGCCCATGCGCTCCTGGGCGGTGTCGGACCGCTTGCGCATCTTGCGCCCCAGCCACGAGAGCGCGAACACCAGCGGCGGCACCACCACCAGCGACATGAGCGCCAGCCGCCACGAGGCGTAGAACGCCCACGCCAGGCAGCCCGCCAGGGTGAGCGTGCCCTTCACGAAGTTGCTGATCCCGGCCGCAAGCGCCTCGCGCAGGTACTCGACGTCGTTGGTGACCCGGGCGATCAGGCTCCCGGTGCGCCGCGCGTGGTAGAAGGAGAGCGAGAGCCGCTGGAGCTGGGCGAGCAGCGCCGCGCGCAGGTCCCGGATCGCCGCCTGCTCGACCGACACCATGAGGTAGGACTGGAGATAGTCGGCGATGTTCTTGAGCAGCAGCACCACCAGGATGAAGAGACAGATCCGCTCCAGCGCCACCAGCGGCCGCACGCCCAGCAGCGAGCGCTCGGCGCGCGCACGGATCTGCGCCGGCCACGCTCCGGGGCGGTCGAGCCGCAGCGGCTCCTTCGCCAGCGCCTCGGTGCGCCCGGGCGCGCCCTGGCCGGGCAGGGTGAGCGAGTGGACCTGCTCGGTGCCCGCGCGTCCGAACAGCACCTGCATGAAGGGCGAGATCATGCCGAGCGCGATCGCCGACATGAGCGCGAACACCACCATGCACCCGAGCGCCATCGCGAACTTGACGCGATAGGGCCTCAGGTAGCGGAGCAACCGCAGGTAGGTGCGCATCGATCAGCTCGGCGGCCGGACCACGGTCGCGCGGGCTTCCGTGCCCGCCCGGGACGTCACGCGATCGTCCCGGCGCCGCCCCCGCCGGAGCCCGGCTCGCGGGCTCCCGGCACGCCGAGGTCCAGACCATCGGACAACGCGTGCAGGAGGTCGGGTCCGCCGGCGAAGTCCTCGCGGCGATCCTCGCGACGCGCCTGGAGCTGCCCTTCCCCGATGAGCTGGAAGACGATCTCGCCCACGTCGGTCGAGGCGAGCACGCCCCATTCGCGGAACACGGTGGGCGCCATCAGGCCGAACTCGCGGCGCGCGAGCTGGACCGCGCCGCGCAGAAGCTCCTGGCCGCTCAGGTGGCGCTTCTCCGGGTCGGCGAGCCGCTCGCGCGGCAGCCCGCGCACGGTGTGACCGACCGCGGCGAGCACGAAGCCGTACGCCTCGCGACGGTAGCTGGGATGGCTCTCGCGCAGGCGCTCGACGGCCTCCCAGAAGGACTCCGGAATGACGCTCATGAGGGCGGCCCCTCCCCGGAGCCGCGCGGAGACGATAGCCCCGGGCGGCCCGCGGCTCAAGTCGGCCGGCGCAGCACCGTGCCCCGGCCCGCGTAGCGCCGCGAGGGGCGGGGGTGGTCCAGGTTGAAATGGAGACCCCGGCTCTCCTTGCGGCGTCGCGCCGAATGCACGATCAGACGGGCGAGCAGTGCGATGTTGCGCAGCTCGATCAGGTCCGGCGTGACCCGCAGGCGCTGGAAATCCTGGTCGATCTCGCGGCCCATCAGGGCAAGCCGCTCGGCGGCGACCTGGAGCCGCGCGTCGCTGCGCACGATCCCCACCAGGTCCCACATGGTGCGCCGCACCGCGTCCCAGTTGTGGTCGAACAGCACCGTCTCGAGCGCCGGGCGGGTGCCGCGCGCGCTCCACGCCTGCACCCGCGGCGCACGCTTCACCTGCTTGAGCCGCCGCGCCACCTCGTCGCCGGCGTGGTGGGCGCCCACCAGCGCTTCGAGCAGCGAGTTGCTCGCCAGCCGGTTGGCGCCGTGGAGCCCCGTGCACGCCACCTCGCCGATCGCGAGCAGCCCGGCGACGCTGGTGCGCCCGGAGAGCGTCGCGCGCACGCCCCCGCACATGTAGTGGGCGGCCGGCACCACCGGGATCGGATCGCGCGTCAGGTCGAAGCCGAACCGCAGCAGCTGGGCGGCGATGTTCGGGAAGCGCCGGCGCACCTCGCGCGCCGGGCGATGGCTGATGTCGAGCGTCACGTAGGGATCGCCGCGCCGTTTCATCTCGCGGTCGATCGCGCGCGCCACCACGTCACGGGGCGCGAGCTCGGCGCTCGGGTGATAGCGGCGCATGAAGCGCGTGCCGTCGAGCGTGCGGAGCACCGCGCCCTCGCCGCGCAGCGCCTCGCTCAATAGAAATGACTTGGCGCGCGGATGGTAGAGGCAGGTGGGATGGAACTGGACGAACTCGAGGTTCTCGACCGGCACTCCGGCGCGGTACGCCATCGCCACGCCGTCACCGGTCGCGACGTCGGGGTTGGTGGTGTAGAGGTAGACCTTGCCGCAGCCGCCGGTCGCGAGCACCGTGCAGCGCGCGGTGACCGGGGCGATGCGCCCGGTGGCGCGGTCGAGCGCGTAGGCGCCCCAGCACGCGTCGCGGCCGCCTGCGCCGCGCGTGCGTCCCAGGCGCGAGTCGAGGATCAGGTCGACCGCCAGCCGGTTCTCGAGCACGCGCACGCGCGGGTGCGCGTGGACACGCTCGAGCAGCACCTGCTCGACCTGGCGCCCGGTGAAGTCGCCGGCGTGGACGATGCGACGCCGCGAGTGCCCGCCCTCGCGCCCCAGGGCGAACCCCGGGCCCGAGCGGCTGAAGCCCACCCCCAGCCCGTCCAGCTCCCGCACCCGCTCCGGGCCCTCGCGCACCACCGCGCGCACCACCTCGGGATCGCACAGGCCCGCGCCGCAGCGCAGCGTGTCGCGCTCGTGATCGCGATACGAATCGCCGGCGGCGAACACCGCGGCGATCCCCCCCTGCGCGTAGTTGGTATTGGACTCGCTGTCGCCCTTCTTGGTGAGCACCAGCACGTCCGCGAACGAGGCCGCCTTGAGCGCCAGCGACAGGCCCGCGAGCCCGCTCCCCAGCACCAGGACGTCGCAGCTCTCGCTCATCGTCCGCCCTCCCTCCACACCGTGGCCTCCGCCCCGGCGGGTGTACCCGCCTGGGCGCCCAGCACGGCGGCTTCGACCGCCTCGCCGCCCGCGACCCACGCCCACTCGACCC
>DATEMP010000321.1:0-11434 GCA_035275545.1 Candidatus Eiseniibacteriota bacterium
CGAGCAGGCGACCGGCGTGCCGGCCGCCGCGGTGAGTGCGGCGGCGAAGCGGCTGCGCGAGGCGGGCCGCAAGGCGATCCTCTTCGGGCGCGGCATCGTCGAGCACCCGCAGGCAGCTGCACTGCTCGAGGCGATCGAGCAGCTCGGCCGGGCGTGCGGCGCGCTCGACGACCAGCGCTCGTGCGTCATGTACCTCGGCCCCCAGAACGACTCGCAGGGTGCGCTCGACATGGGCCTCACGCCCGACCGGCTGCCGGGCTACGCGCCGATCGCGGACGCTCAGGCGCGCGCCGCCTACGAGCAGGCGTGGGGCGCAACGCTCGATCTCGGCGCCGGACTCTCGGCCCCCGAGATCCTCGCCGCGGCCGCCGAGGGGCGCATCAAGGCGCTCTGGATCGTGGGCGACCACTGGCTCCGGAGCGCTCCGGACCGGGCACTCGCGGAGCGCGCGCTCGCGGGCGCCGAGCTGGTGGTGGTCAACGAGCTCTTCCTCACCGAGACCGCGCGCCGCGCCCACGTGGTGTTCCCCGCCAACGCCTTCGCCGAGAAGGAGGGCGTGGTCGTCAACTGCGAGCGGCGTCTCCAGAAGTCGATCCGGGCACTCGCCTGGCGGAAGGGCTGCAAGCCGGACTGGGAGATCTTCCAGTCGGTCGCGCAGGCGCTGGGGGCCAAGTGGGCCTACCGCGGCGCCGAGGACGTGTTCCGCGAGATCGCGAAGCTCGTGCCCGGCTATCGCGGCATGAGCTGGGCGACGCTGCTGCCGCTGGGGCCCCAGTGGTCGCTCGACACGCCAGTCGCCGCGGGCGCCTCGGGCGCCCCAAGCTCCAAGTCCGCGGCGGCGCCCTCCACCAACGGTGACGGGATGGCCCTGCTCTCGGGCGGCACGCTGTTCCTCCAGGGGAGCCTGTCGCACCACGGAGCGCTGCTGCCCCGGCTCGCGAAGGAGGCGCGCGCGTTCCTTCACCCCGACGAGGCGCAGCGGCTCGGGGTCCTGGACGGCGAGCCGCTCGAGATCGCGGGGCCCGCGGGCGTGATCCGCGTCGCCGCGGCGCGCGACGCGACGGTGCCTCGCGGCAGCGTGTTCGTGCCCTACGCTTACCCCGGGGTGGAGCTCAACCGGCTGGGTGCGCCGGCGGGCTCGGGACTGCGGGTCAAGGTGAGCAAGGCCCCCGCGACCGCGTTGCCCGCGGTCCCCGCGGGCGCGTGACGGGAGAGGAGGCGCATGGCCGCGTTGTGGAATGACCCCAACGTCCAGCTGGTGTTCTGGGCGCTGGTCAAGATCCTCATCATCCTGCACGTCATGCTGGGCGTGGTCTCCTACATGATCTACGCCGAGCGCAAGATCGCCGGCCACATGCAGGCGCGGGTGGGCCCCAACCGCGTGGGCCCGTTCGGCCTGTTCCAGCCGATCGCCGACGTGGCGAAGCTCTTCTTCAAGGAGGAGTTCACGCCCGACGGCGCCAACAAGGTGATCTTCCACATCGCGCCGATGCTGGCGGTGATCCCGGCGCTGGTGACCTTCGCGGTGGTGCCCTTCGGCCCGCAGGACGCGCTGCGCGTCACCGACATCAACGTCGGCCTGCTGCTGTTCCTCGCGATGTCGAGCCTGGGCGTGTACGCGATCACGCTGGGCGGCTGGTCCTCGAACAACAAGTACGCGCTGCTCGGGGGGCTGCGCTCCTCGGCGCAGATGATCTCCTACGAGCTGGCGATGGGGCTCTCGACCATCGGCGTGCTGCTGATGGCGGGCTCGCTCTCGCTGGTCGACATCGTGCACGCCCAGGAGCGCTGGTGGTTCGTGGTGTTCCAGCCGGTCGCGTTCCTGATCTTCATGATCACCGCACTCGCCGAGACCAACCGCGCGCCCTTCGACCTGCCCGAAGCCGAGGCCGAGCTGGTCGCTGGGTTCCACACCGAGTACTCGAGCATGAAGTTCGGGCTGTTCTTCCTGGGTGAGTTCGCGAACGTCATCTCGATCTCGTGCATCGCCGTGACCCTGTTCCTGGGCGGGTGGAACGGGCCGTGGCTCCCCGAGTCGCTCCAGTTCATCTGGTTCTTCATCAAGCTCGGAGCGCTGCTGTTCTTCTTCATCTGGATCCGCTGGACGTTCCCGCGCCTGCGCTACGACCAGCTCATGAACCTGGGGTGGAAGGTGCTGCTGCCGCTCTCGCTCGCGAACATCCTGTTCACCGCCGTCCTGCTGTATTGGAGGGACCACCGGTGACGCCGGCGCTGTTCATCGGCTTCGCGGCCATGCTGGTGGCGTGCAGCCTCATGGTCATCCTGCACCGGAACCCGGTCACCAGCGCGCTCTTCCTGGTGCTCGCTTTCTGCTCGCTCGCGGGCGTCTACCTGCTGCTCCACGCCGAGTTCGTCGCGATGGTGCAGATCATCGTGTACGCGGGCGCGATCATGGTGCTGTTCCTGTTCGTCATCATGTATCTCAACCTGAGACGCGACCTCGAGAGCGGCGTCCACATCGCCGTGCGCCGCGGGGTGGGCTGGCTCCTGGGCGCGCTCCTGCTCGCCGAGGCGTGGGTGCTGTTCGGCCACCGCTGGGCGCAGGGCCCGCTCGCCTCCGATCCGAGCCTCGCGGGGCCGGTCGGCAACACCCAGGCGATCGGCCAGGCGCTCTACACACGCTACCTGTTCCCGTTCGAGATCACCTCGATGCTGCTGCTGGTCGCCATGGTGGGGGCGGTGGTGATCGCCAAGGGACGCGGGCCCCACGCCACGCGCCGCGGCGAGACCCCGCAACCGAAGGAGCCCGCATGATCCCGCTCTCCTGGATGCTCGCGCTCTCCGCGGTGGTGTTCGTCATCGGCGTCATCGGGGTGCTGGTGCGCCGCAACGCGCTCATCATCTTCATGTCGATCGAGCTCATGCTCAACGCCGCCAACCTGGCGTTCGTGGCGTTCGCGCGCTCGCTCGGCTCGCTCGACGGGCAGATCTTCGTGTTCTTCGTCATGACCGTCGCCGCCGCCGAGGTCGCGGTCGGCCTCGCGATCATCGTCAACGTGTTCCGTCTCAAGGAGACGGTGTACGTCGACGAGATCAACCTCCTCAAGGGCTGAGCCGCATGAAGCTGCTGATCCTGGGAGGCACGCTCTACCTCGGCCGCCACACGGTCGAGGCGGCGCGTGCCCGCGGCCACGCGGTGACGCTCTTCAACCGCGGCCGCACCAACCCCGGTCTCTTCCCGGACGTCGAATGCCTGCGCGGCGACCGCGACGGCGGCCTGGAGCCACTCGCCGGCCGCACCTGGGACGCGGTCATCGATCCGTCGGGCTACGTGCCGCGGGTCGTGCGCGCCTCGTGCGCGCTGCTCCGGGACGCCACGCCGCACCTCACGTTCATCTCGAGCATCAGCGCGTACGCCGAGCGCACCCGGCCCGGGATGGTCGAGGAGGACGCGCTCGCGACTCTGCCCGAAGGGGCGTCCGACGAGGTGGTGGATGGCAGCACCTACGGGCCGCTCAAGGCGCTCTGCGAGCGCGAGGTGCTGGCGGCGTTCCCGGGCACGAGCGCGATCGTGCGCGGCGGGCTCATGTTCGGGCCGCACGACACCACCGAGCGCTCCCAGTACTGGCCGCTGCGCGTGGCGGAGGGTGGCGAGGTGCTCGCCCCCGGCCGTCCGGAGCGTCCGGTCCAGCTGGTCGACACGCGCGATCTCGCCCGCTGGCTCGTGCACCTGGCGGAGACCCGCACCAGCGGCGTGTTCAACGGCACCGGGCCCGCCTCGCCGCTGCCGATGGGGCAGCTCCTCGAGACGTGCCGGGCGGTCACCGGCGGCGAGGCGCGGTTCACCTGGGTGGACGACGCGTTCCTCACCGCCCAGGAGGTCGGCGCCTACAGTGAGATGCCGCTCTGGGTGCCCGAGGAGAACCACGCGTTCGAGACGGTGAGCGTCGCGCGCGCGGTGGCCGCCGGGCTCACGTACCGCCCGCTGGCCGACACCCTGCGCGACACGCTGGCGTGGGCGCGGACGCTGCCCCCGGGACCGCGCGCGCCCAAGACGCTGGGAGTCTCGATCCCGGGCGGGATGGGGCGCGAGCGCGAGGCGGAGCTGCTGCGGGCGTGGCGTGAGCGCTCGGGCGAGGTGTCCGAGCTCCAGGGTGGGGCGGCGCGATGAGCGGCTCCATGCTCTGGATCATCCCCGGTCTGCCGCTCGCCGCGGTGGCGCTCAACCTCGTGCTCGGCGACCGGCTGGGCAAGCGCGGCACCGCGTGGCTCGCGTGCGGGGCGGTGGGCGCGGCGTTCGTCATGGCGCTGCGCGCGGTGCTCACACTCGCGGCGCTGCCGCCCGAGCAGCGGGCGATCACCGAGACCGTCTACACCTGGATGCGCGTCGGCGACTTCTCCGCGAACGTGGCGTTCCTGCTCGACCCGCTCTCCTCGGTCATGGTGCTGGTCGTCACCGGCGTCGGGTTCCTGATCCACGTGTACTCGGTCGGCTACATGAGCCACGACCCGTCGTTCCGGCGGTTCTTCCTCTACCTCAACCTGTTCATGTTCGCGATGCTCACGCTGGTGCTCGCGGACAACTTCCTGCTCATGTTCGTGGGCTGGGAAGGGGTGGGGCTCAGCTCGTATCTGCTGATCGGGTTCTGGTACACGAAGCCGTCGGCCGCCGAGGCGGGGAAGAAGGCGTTCATCGTCAACCGCATCGGCGATTTCGGGTTCCTGCTCGGGATGCTGACCCTGTTCGCGTGGGGCGGGAGCCTCGAGTTCGAGAGGCTGTTTGCCGTGGCGCCGCACGTGTTCGCGGTCGGCTCGGTGGCGATCACGTTCGCGACCCTGGCGCTGTTCCTGGGCGCCACCGGCAAGAGCGCCCAGATCCCGCTCTACACCTGGCTTCCCGACGCGATGGAGGGCCCGACCCCGGTCTCGGCGCTCATCCACGCCGCGACCATGGTGACCGCGGGCGTCTACATGGTGGCGCGCTGCCACGTGCTGTTCCAGCTCGCGCCCATCTCGCTCGAGACCGTGGCGATCGTCGGTGCCGCGACCGCGCTGTTCGCCGCCACCATCGGCATGGCCCAGAACGACATCAAGCGCGTGCTCGCCTACTCGACGGTGAGCCAGCTCGGCTACATGTTCTTCGCCTGCGGCGTAGGGGCGTTCACCGCCGGCATCTTCCACCTGATGACCCACGCGTTCTTCAAGGCGCTGCTCTTCCTGGGCGCGGGCTCGGTCATCCACGCGCTCTCGGACGAGCAGGACCTGACCCGCATGGGCGGCCTCGCCTCGAAGCTACCCTGGACCCACCGGGTCATGCTGGTGGGCACGATCGCGATCGCCGGGCTCCCGCCGCTCGCCGGGTTCTTCAGCAAGGACGAGATCCTCGGCGCGGCGTTCGCGACCGGCCACTACGGCGTGTGGGTCGCGGGCCTGCTGGGCGCGGCCCTCACCGCCTTCTACATGACGCGGCTCTACGTGCTGTGCTTCCGCGGCGAATCCCGCCTCACGCACGAGGCGGAGCACCACTTGCACGAGTCGCCGCCGGTGATGATCGCCCCGCTGGTGGTGCTGGCGGTGCTCTCGATCGTGGGCGGATGGGTCGGGCTCCCGTTCCAGGAGGGCGGCCACGCGTTCGCGCGCTGGCTCGAGCCGGTGTTCGCCGCTCCGGGCGCCGAGGGCGGCGCCCACGGCGCGGGGGCGCACGCCGTGCCGCATCTCTCCGCGGGCGCCGAGTGGGGGCTGATCCTCCTGTCGGTGGCGGTGGCGGTCGCGGGGATCGTGGCCGCGTTCCGGGTCTACGGCCGCGCCCCGATCGCGACCCGCGGCGAGCCGCTCGCCGAGCGCATGCCGGGCGTGCACCGCGCACTCGCCCACAAGTACTGGGTCGACGAGCTCTACGACGCGATCATCGTGCGCCCGATCCACGCGCTCTCGCAGCGGCTGTGGCGCTTCTGGGACGAGAAGGTGGTGGACGGCGCGGTCAACGGGATCGCGCACCTGTTCGAGGGGTTCTCGGCGATCTCGCGCCTGTTCCAGACCGGCTTCGTCGGCACTTATGCGCTGTTCCTCACCCTGGGTGTCGCGGCGCTGCTCGCCCATTTCCTGAGGCCATGACGTGAACGGGTTCCCCTGGCTCTCCTGGCTCATCTTCTTCCCGCTGCTGAGCGCGGCCCTGATCGCCATGCTGCCGAAGGCGTCGGGACGCACGATCCGCTGGCTCGCCACCGCCGCCGCGCTCGCCGAGATGGCGTTCTCGCTGCCGCTCTGGTGGCGCTACCAGCCCGGCCAGCCCGGCTGGCAGTTCGCCGAGCAGATGGCGTGGATCCCCAGCCTGGGCGCCACCTACCACGTGGGCGTGGACGGCGTCTCGGTGCTGCTGGCGCTGCTCACCACCGTGCTCACGCCGATCGTGGTCATCAGCGCGTGGTCGGCGGTCGAGAAGCGGGAGCGTGAGTTCTACGCGATGCTGCTCGCGCTCGAGGCGGGCATGCTGGGCACGTTCTTCGCCCTCGATCTCCTGCTCTTCTACGTGTTCTGGGAGGCGATGCTCATCCCGATGTACCTCCTGATCGGGGTGTGGGGCGGGCCGCGCCGCGTCTACGCGGCGATCAAGTTCTTCCTGTACACGATGGCGGGAAGCGTCCTCATGCTGGTCGCGATCCTGTGGCTCTACTTCCACAACCAGGCGGTCACCGGCGTCCCCACGTTCGCGCTCGACGCGTTCTACGCGCTGCCGCTCGCGGCCGCGGAGCAGACCTGGCTGTTCCTGGCGTTCGCGCTCGCGTTCGCGATCAAGGTGCCGATGTTCCCGCTCCACACCTGGCTCCCCGACGCGCACGTCGAAGCACCCACGGCGGGCTCGGTCATCCTCGCGGCGGTGCTGCTCAAGATGGGCACGTTCGGCTACGTGCGCTTCGCGATGCCGCTCTTCCCGTCCGCCTCGGCACAGTTCACGCCCTGGATCGTGGCGCTCGCCCTGGTCGGGATCCTCTACGGCGCGCTGGTGGCGATGGTGCAGCCCGACCTGAAGAAGCTGGTCGCCTACTCGTCGGTGAGCCATCTCGGGTTCTGCATGCTGGGGCTCTACGCCTTGAACCCGCAGGGCATGGCGGGGGGCATGATGACCATGCTCAACCACGGCGTGTCGACCGGCGCGCTCTTCCTCCTGGTGGGCGTCATCTACGAGCGCCGCCACACGCGGATGATCGCCGACTTCGGCGGGCTCTGGAAGCCGGCGCCCGTCTACGCCACGGTGTTCCTGATCGTCACGCTCTCCTCGATCGGCCTGCCCGGGACCAACGGGTTCGTGGGCGAGTTCCTGGTGCTGCTCGGCGCGTTCCGCACCAATCCGGGGTGGGCGATCATCGCCGCGGTGGGAGTGATCCTCTCCGCGCTCTACATGCTGTGGATGTACCAGCGCATGTTCTTCGGGCCCGTGACCCATCCCGAGAACGAGCAGGTCCGGGACCTCACCACCCGCGAGCGCCTGGTGTTCGCGCCGCTCCTGCTGCTCATCTTCTGGATGGGCGTCTACCCGCAGCCGATCCTGGACCGCACCCAGCCGACCCTCGACCGCACCCTCGCCCTGGTCAAGGCGCGGGTCGAGATGGCGCCGGTGGCGCTCGATGCGAACGCGCGGCCGCCGGCGCCGGCAGGGGGCAGGCCATGATGCCGAACGCGCCCGCGGCGCTGATCGCCGCCGACTGGTGGGCGCTGGGCGCGGTCATCGCGCTGAGCGCGGGGACGATGCTCATCCTCCTGCTCGAGCTCTTCCCGGCGCGCCCGGGCAGCAGCCGCGGCGCGATCGTCGCGCTGCTGACGCTCGCCGCCTCGGCGTGGAGCGTGTTCCGGGTGCGCGACGTGCGGCGCCCGCTCTTCGAGGGCATGTTCGTCCACGACACGTTCACCGTGTTCTTCACGCTGCTCTTCTGCGCGGTGGGCGCGATCGCGGTGCTCCAGTCGTGGGACTACGTGCGGCGCACGCGCATCAATCACGGCGAGTACTACGCGCTGCTGCTGGCGGCGACGCTCGGCATGATCCTCATGGCCGCGTCCAACGACCTCATCACCGTGTTCCTGGGGCTCGAGCTCATGTCGCTCGCGCTCTACATCCTGGTGGGCTTCCGGCGCGGCCGGCTCGACTCGAGCGAGGCGGCGCTCAAGTACTTCCTGCTCGGCGCGTTCGCGAGCGGGTTCCTGCTCTACGGGATCGCGCTCCTCTACGGCGCCACCGGCACGACCAACCTGGGGCGCATGGCGATCTTCCTCTCCGACTCGCCCATGCTCGGCAACCCGATGCTCCTGATCGGCGCGCTGCTGGTGATCGCCGGGTTCGGGTTCAAGGTGGCGGCGGTGCCTTTCCACATGTGGACGCCCGACGCCTACGAGGGCGCGCCCACCACGGTGACCGGATTCATGTCGGCGGGCGCCAAGGCGGCCGGGTTCGCCGCACTCCTGCGCGTGCTCCTGATCGCGCTTCCCGGGCTCGCGCACGACTGGCGGCCGGTGCTCAGCTGGATCGCGATCCTCACCATGACGGTGGGCAACGTCACCGCACTGCTCCAGACCAACCTCAAGCGCATGCTCGCCTACTCGAGCATCGCCCACGCCGGCTACCTGCTGGTCGCCGTGGTGGCGGGCGGGACCGAGGGCGGAGCCGCAGCGCTCTTCTACCTCGCGGTCTACTCGCTCATGAACCTGGGGGCGTTCGGGGTTCTGGCGCTGCTCGGGCGCGAGCAGGAGGAGCGGGTCACGCTCGCCGACCTGGCCGGGCTCTCCACGCGGCAGCCGCTGCTCGCCCTGGCGATGACCATCTTCATGCTCTCGCTGGGCGGGATCCCGCCCACCGCGGGATTCATGGGCAAGGTCTACGTGTTCGGGACCGCCGTGAACGCCGGGCTCATCCCGCTCGTGATCGTGGGCGTGCTCAACAGCGTGGTCTCGGTCTTCTACTACCTGCGCGTCACGGTGGCGATGTACATGCGCGAGCCGCAGGGCGAGCCGGTCGAGGTCGCGTGGGCCGCGCCCGCGGTGCTGGCGATCCTGGCGACGCTCGGGCTCACGCTCTGGTTCGGCGTGCAGGCGCACGACCTGCTCGTCCAGGCGCAGCGCTCGATCATGGGACTGCTGTAGGCGCCGCGGACCCGCGGCCCTCTCAGATCACGTCGCGCAGGGTGATGGAGATGTGGCGGGTCTTGCCGTCGCGCTCGATGGTGAGCGTGTGGGTGGCGCCGGGCTCCCCGTCGACGAAGATCCGGTCCATGTCCTCGGGCGTGAACGCGGCGGCCTTGCGCCCGTCGATCTCGAGCACCGCGTCCTCGGACTCGAGGCCCGCCTCCTCGGCGGGAGAGCCGCGCACGATCCCGACCGCGGTCACGCGATCCGCGGTGCGCAGGAAGAACGCCCCCACCCGCGAATAGCGGTCGCGCTGGGCGAAGCGCCGCCCGGGTGCCAGGTAGAGCGTCTTGCGCGCGTAGTCGAAGGTGCACACGAACCGCTCGAGCATGGCGCTGCCGAGATTGCCGCCGTAGTGCTGGCTCCCGACCATGCCGTGGCGGGCGAGCGAGAGGCCGGCGAGCGGCTCGAGCACCGTGAACCCGCCCAGGCGCAGGGTGTCGAGCCGGCAGAGCCACGAGGCGAAGCCGCTGCCCACGCCTCCGCCGTGGATCTTCACCTGGCGGCGGTTGCCGACCCGCGCGAACACGCGGCACTGCTCGACGAGCGAGCCGTGCACCAGCATGCCGAACGCGTTGCCCGTGTCGACCAGGAACTCGCCCTCGCACCCGCCATCCAGCTGCACCGTGATGATCGGGATCCCGGCCAGCAGCCGCATCGGGATCGCCTCGCCCGCCCCCTGGGGGACGAACGTCGCCGGGTCGCGCAGCGTGACGACCTGCCGGTCGTAGTCGACCTCGACCACGAAGCGCCCGAGCACGTCGTAGCCGATCAGGCCGTCCAGCCGGCGCCAGAGCACCTCCTCGTGGCCGTTCGAGAGGTCGAGGATGCTCGCCTTGAGCTCCGGGATCGACACGCCGTCGCCGTCGGTCCCGCTCACCCGCAGGGTGCGCACGGACGCGAAGGCGCCGACGTCGCTGCCTCCCATGCCCTGGACCTCGAACAGGCCCTCGTGTGCCAGGCCGATCCGCTCGGCGAACTCGCGGTCGATCGCGGTGCCGCTCGCGCCGGTGTCGAGGATGAAGTCCCCGGGCTCCGAGCCGTTGATGGACACCTTGATCCATACGTGGTGGCTGCCGTACCGGAACGGGATCCGCGCCAGGCCCGCGGACTTGAGCCAGGTCACCCGGCTGTCGCGCACCTCGGGGGCGGCGAAGACGGCGGTGTCGATCGGGCCGTTGACCCAGAGCGAATCGATCTGGATGCGCTCAGGGAGGTCCTCGCCGCGGAACGCCGCGCCGCCCTCGACCGCGGCCTGGACGGTGGGTCGCCTGCGGGATCCGAACGTCCTGTACTCCGAGAGCCAGTAGTCCGACTCGTGGTGGTCGAAGCGGGTCACCACCCGGACCAGCAGTCCGGTCTTCTCGCTGAACATGAGCCGCCGCGACGGGCCGACCGGCGGGGTGACCTCGAGCACGTGGAAGGTGTCGCCTTCCCGGAACAGCATGCTGGAGTAGGCGATGGTTCCGCCGCCGTAGCCCTCGCGCGCCCACATCTCGTTCTCGAACCAGGCGTCGCTGCGGAGCTTCTCCAGCTCGCGGCCGTCCAGGATGCGCACGCGATTCGAGTCGAGGTCGGCGAGCCAGCCCACCGTGCCGTCGAAGCCGGTCTTCAGGCGCATCGGCCCGAGGCTCACGCGGGTGGCGATGCGATCGGGGGCCTGCGACCACTGCTCGAAGGTGCCCTTGAGTGCGAGGCTCCTCATCCGGCCGCGCGCGTGCACCGTGCAGTCGCCCGCGAGCGCCTGGACACCCCCGGTCGCCTCGACGTATCGGGCGATGACCGCGCGCGCCTTGTCGCCGATCACGGCCTCCGCGGGCCGGCTGGTCGAGAGGGCGGCGAGCACCAGGGCCGCGAGGGCCACGGATCGCGCGTGGGGGATGGCGGGCATACCCCTGTTATCGGCGGACTTGCGGGAATCGTGAGGGTGGGGAGGGAGCCCAAACCCGCCCGCCTGCAGCGCTTACCGCCGCCGCTCGAGCGCCTCCAGCGAGTCCCGCGCCTCGCGGTGCCCGGGATCGAGGTCGATCGCGCGCCGGTACCACGTGCGCGCCCGCTCGCGATCCCCGAGCCGCTGCCACGCCTGCCCGAGACGGAACGGCACGTCCCTGGTTGCCGGATCGAGCGCCCGCTCCCACTCGAACGCCTCGATCGCCGCGCGCGGGTCGCCCTGGGCGAGCGCGATCATCCCGAGCATCTCGTGGCCGCGCGGCAGCTCGGGCACGATCGCGAGGGCGCGCGTCATGAGCTCGCGCGCCTCGGCGTGGGCGCCGCGCGCGAACGCGAGGTTGGCGAGCAG
>DATEMP010000322.1:0-9483 GCA_035275545.1 Candidatus Eiseniibacteriota bacterium
TCACCATGAACGGCGGCGTGTGCCTGGCGGTCGAGGTGGACGAGGCGCGGGCGCGCCGGCGCGTCGACTCGGGCTACTGCGACCGGGTGAGCGGCTCGCTCGACGAGGCGGTGGCGCTGTGCCGCGCGGCGGTCGAGGCGCGCACGCCGCTGAGCGTGGGGCTGGTCGGCAACGCCGCCGAGACCCATGCCGAGCTGGTGCGGCGCGGGGTGATCCCGGACGTCGCCACCGACCAGACCTCGGCGCACGATCCCCTGAACGGCTACGTGCCCGCGGGGCTCACGCTCGAGCAGGCGGCGGCGTTGCGCGCCGCCGATCCCGACCAGCACGTGCGCCGGGCGCGCGCGTCGATGGCGGACCAGGTGCGCGCGCTGCTCGAGATGAAGGCGCGCGGCGCGGTGGTGTTCGACTACGGCAACAACCTGCGCGGCGAGGCGGAGCGCGGCGGGCTCGAGCGCGAGCGCGCGTTCTCGTACCCGGGGTTCGTGCCCGAGTTCATCCGCCCGCTCTTCTGTCTCGGCAAGGGGCCGTTCCGCTGGGCCGCGCTCTCGGGGGATCCCGCCGACATCCTCGCCACCGACCAGGCGGCGCTCGCGGCGTTCCCGGACGACACGCGGCTGCACCGCTGGATCCCGCTCGCCCAGAAGCACGTGCGCTTCCAGGGACTGCCGGCGCGCATCTGCTGGCTCGGCTACGGCGAGCGGGCCCGGCTGGGGCTGTGGTTCAACCGCATGGTGCGCGAGGGCGTGCTCAAGGCGCCGGTGGTGATCGGCCGCGACCATCTGGATGCGGGCTCGGTGGCCTCGCCGTTCCGCGAGACCGAGGGCATGCGCGACGGCAGCGACGCGGTCGCCGACTGGCCGATCCTGAACGCGCTCCTCAACACCGCCTCCGGCGCCTCGTGGGTGAGCGTCCACCACGGGGGCGGCGTGGGAATGGGGCTCTCGATCCACGCCGGCCTGGTGATCGTGTGCGACGGGAGTGCCGCGGCCGACGAGCGACTCGCCCGGGTGCTCACCAACGATCCCGGCACCGGGGTCATGCGGCACGCGGATGCCGGCTACCCCGCCGCGATCGAGCACGCGCGCAGGACCGGCATGCACCTCCCGGGGATCACCTCGTGACCGCTTCGGAGTTCGGAAGCCCCGCCAGCAAGGCGGTCGCGGGCCGCGCGTCCTACCTGGTGCTCCACAACACCGCCGAGGTCGCCACCCCGAGCGCCGACGGGACCCGGATCCTGCGCTACCCGAAGGGCGGGATCGTGTTCCAGGAGGGGCGCGTGTTCGAGCTCGGGCCCGGCCCCGAGCTGCTGCGGCGCCACAGCGAAGCGCGCCCCATCAACGCGCGCGGGCGGCTGGTGACCCCGGGCCTGGTCGACTGCCACACGCACATGATCTTCGCCGGCAACCGCGCGCACGAGATGCAGCGCAAGCTGGCGGGGGAGAGCTACGCCGCGATCGCCGCCTCGGGGGGCGGCATCCGCTCGACCGTCACCGCCACCGGGTCCGAGCGCGACGACCTGCTCGAGAAGGGACTGGCGATGCGGCTCGAGCGCTGGCGCGCCAACGGATGCACCACCGTCGAGGTCAAGAGCGGCTACGGCCTCACCCCGGGCGGCGAGCTGCGCCTGCTCGAGCTCATGCGCGGCGCCGCCAACCGCGTGCCGGCGCGGGTGGTGCGCACCGCGCTGCTCCTGCACGCGCTGCCCGAGGCGTACCAGAACCGGCGCGCCGAATACGTGAAGGACATGGTCAAGCAGGTGGTGCCCGACGTGGCGCGGCGCGGCTTCGCCAACGCCGTGGACGTGTTCTGCGACCCGGTGGGATTCACGGTCGAGGAGTGCCGGGCGGTGCTGGTCGCCGCCCGCGAGCACGGCCTGGCGATTCGCCTTCACGCGGATCAGACCAAGCGGATCGGCGGCGCGGCGCTCGCCGCCGAGCTCCATGCCGCCTCGGCCGACCACCTCGAGCACGCGAACCAGCAGGACTGGCGGGCGCTGGCGGCCGCGGGCACGGTGGGGGTGCTGCTGCCGGCCGCCGCGCTTACGCTCGGCTACAAGCTGCCGCCGGGGAAGCTGCTGCGCGAGACCGGAGCGCGCGCGGCGATCGCCACCGATTTCAATCCCGGTACCGCGCCCGCCCAGTCGCTGCTCGAGTGCGCGGCGCTCACCGCTCGCCTGTGCGGCCTCACCGCCGACGAGACGCTCATGGCGGTGACCTGGAACGCGGCGAAGGCGCTCGGCCTCGAGTCGCAGGTCGGGCACCTGAACCCCGGCGCGTGGGGGGACGCGGTGGCGTGGGAGTGCGAGTCGCTCGAGGAGCTGCCCTACTGGATGCCGGCGGTCCGGCCCGACACGGTGTTCATGCGCGGCGCGGACCTCGCGCTGCCCTCCCTCGAGCGCCGGGTGTGGCCGTAGACCCCTCGCGCTGACGGTGTCGGTCTTTCGCAACGCCGCGCCCGGCGGCGGGGGTTTCCACCCAAACGCGGTCGTGAATGCCCCGATCGCGAAACGCCAACCTCCGGCCACCGGACTTCGTGGGACGGTTTCGGGCCCACCGGGAATCCTCCCAACCACCGTTGAAGCCATCCCCACAATGGGATCCGGCCGTCCGCGCACCCTGCACGCGTACCCGCATTCCGCGGACGACCGTGCGGCCTGCAACGTCAGGGATTGGCAAATGCCGTGCAGTAGGCCGGCCTAGAGCCGGACTCTGCTCCGCACCCTTCGACCCAGCCGCCGACACCCCCGGCCGACTTCGGGATTCTTCCTCACCCCCGATCTTGGGAGAAGGAGTGCTCTAGATGTCTCGTTCGGTTCGTCTCTTCACTGCGGTCGCGGTCCTGATGCTGGGGATGGCGATCACCGGCACGGCGCACGCGGCCTCCGCGTCGATCGAGCAGGTGCGGAACGGCCCCGCCACCGCCACCACGACGCCGCTGCCCACCTGGGTCACCGGCAATGCCGGCGCCTCCAACGCGCACTACCTCGAGAGCCATTCGACCGCGTATCGCGCGGTGCTGGATCAGCTTCCGACCGACGGCACGGTGATCGAGCTGATCATCGGCTACGACGTCAAGCGCAGCGGCTCGTACGCGCTCGACTACCTCACGCACTACCAGCGCGTGCTGCCGCACGTGCTGTTCGGGCACAGCAATCCCGAGGCGTTCGATCCGCTGGCCGGCGTCACCGGCGTGGGCCCGGTGGTCACTACCGCCCCGATCCCGCTGCCGACCGTGAACATCAGCGTCGATCCGGACGGCCCCGATTCCGAGCCCGCCATGCCCCAGCCGTCGACCAGCATGGCTTCGATTCCCGCGGCCGAGCGGGTCATGACGCTGTTCGGCGGCACGCTCATCGACGTCACGTACCTGGCCGAGGCGAACGTCGGTCTGTCGACCAGCTCGTCCGAGTCGCGGGTGCGGGTGCGGTTCACCGCCAACAGCCCCAAGGCGGTGCTGGCATGGGGCGGCCACATCGCGTGCCGGTGGGACTGGGGCTTCAACTCGAACGGCTCGCCGCGCTCGGCGGGCGGCATCAGCGGATCCTCGTACCACATGCGGCTCGTCACCTGGAATCTGGGCAGCATCGGCAGCCAGGACCGGTCGATGTCGACCGACGCGGTGTACCCGGTGCCCAAGTGCGGCGTCTCGAACGCCGGTCCGTTCTGCGCGGGTTCCACGAACACCCATACCGCGCCGGCGGGGATGGAGTCCTACGCCTGGTCGCTGACCAACAACACCAGCGGCGCCGAGATCGTCGGCAGCGCGACCGGCACCTCGGTGTCGGTGCGCACCGCCACCGCCGGCAGCTACACGGTGGTGGTGACCACCGGCGCCAGCGGCTTCACCAAGTCCTGCGACGCGACCGTGACGGTGAACGCGGCGCCGGCGGCGGACGCGGGCGCCGATCAAACGGTGTGCGCGACCGCTCCCCAGGTGCAGCTCGCCGGCATCGCCGGCAACGGCAACGGCGCGTGGACCGGCGGCACCGGCACGTTCAACCCGGGCCGCAGCGCGATGAACGCGGTCTATACGCCGAGCGCGGCCGAGATCACCGCCGGCACGGTGACGCTGACGCTGGGTGTGAGCCCGGTGAGCGGGCCGTGCGCGTCGGCGAGCGACGCGATGCGCATCACCATCCAGCGCGCCGCCACCGTCAACGCGGGACCCGACCAGACCGTGTGCGCGACCGCGCCCACGTTGACGCTCGCCGGCACGTTCGGCGGCTCGGCCACCGGCGGCTCGTGGAGCGGAGGCGGCGGGGCGTTCACGTCGACCTCGTCCTCGGGCAGCGCCGTCTACCTGCCGACCGCGGAGGAGATCGCGGCGGGCGGCGTCACCTTGACCTTCACCACCAACGATCCCGACGGCCCATGCGACGCGGTGAGTGACGAGATGCACGTGACCATCACCCCGGCGGCGACCGTCAACGCGGGCGCGGACCTCACCGTGTGCGCGGGAGCCCCGCAGGCGCAGCTCGCGGGCCTGGTGGGCGGCGCAGCCACCGGCGGCACGTGGAGCGGAGGCACCGGGTCGTACAGTCCGAACGCCTCGGCGCCCGGCGCCCTTTACACGCCGAGCGCCGCGGAGATTGCGGCCGGGGGCGTGACCCTCACGCTCACCACCAACGATCCGGCGGGTCCCTGCGGCGCGGTGGCTGACCAGGTGCGCGTCACGATCGCGCCGAGTGCCACGGCCAACGCCGGTGCGGACGCCACGGTGTGCGCCACCAGCCCGGTGGTTCAGCTCGCGGGCGTGCTGGGTGGCGCGGCCACCAGCGGCACGTGGAGTGGCGGCTCCGGCTCGTTCAACCCCGATGACTCGACACTCAACGCCACGTATACCCCGACCGCCGGCGAGATCGCGGCGGGCGGGGTGACGCTCACGCTGGTCTCGAACGACCCCAGCGGGCCGTGCGCGGCGGCCAGCGACGCGATGCGCGTCACGATCGCCCCGGCGGCGACCGTCAACGCCGGCGCGGACCTGGCTGTGTGCTCGAGCGCCCCGCAGGCGCAGCTCGCGGGCGTGATCGGCGGCGCAGCCACCGGCGGCACCTGGACCGGGGGCACGGGCTCGTACAGCCCGAACGCCTCGTCGCCCAATGCCACGTACACGCCGAGCGCGGCGGAGATCGCGGCCGGCGGCGCGACGCTGACGCTCACCACCAACGACCCGGTCGGTCCGTGCGGCGCGGTCGCCGACCAGGTGCGGATCACCATCACGCCGGCTGCGACCACCAACGCCGGACCGGACATGACGGTGTGCGCGAGCGCATCGACGGTCCAGCTCGCCGCCACGTTCGGGGGCGGCGCTTCGAGCGGCCAGTGGAGCGGCGGTTCGGGTGCCTACAGCCCGGGCAGCTCGGCGCCCAATGCCACCTACACGCCCTCGGCCAGCGAGATCGCGGCGGGGAGCGTGACCCTCACCTTCACCACCAACGATCCCTCCGGCCCGTGCGCCGCGGCCAGCGACCAGATGCGCATCACGATCGATCCGGCCGCCACGGTGAACGCGGGTGCGGACCTTAGGGTCTGCGCGAGCGCTCCCCAGGCGCAGCTTTCGGGCTCGCTGGGCGGCGGCGCCTCGAGCGGCAGCTGGAGCGGGGGCGCGGGCTCGTTCAGCCCCAAGGCGACCGCGCTCAACGCGGTCTACACCCCGACCGCGGCGGAGATCGCGGCGGGGAGCGTCACGCTGACGCTCACCACCAATGACCCGGCCGGGCCTTGTGCCGCGGTCACCGACCAGGTGCGGATCACGATCGATCCCGCCACGGTGGTCAACGCGGGCCCCGACCAGACGGTGTGCTCGAGCAGCCCGCAGACCCAGCTGTTCGGCGCGGTGAGCGGCACGGTCTCGAGCGGCTCGTGGACCGGCGGCACCGGCACCTTCAACCCCGGGCGCTCGGCGCTCAACGCGGTCTACACGCCGTCGGCCGCGGAGATCACCGCCGGCACCGTGACGCTGACGCTCACCAGCGCCGCCTCGTCGGGCCCCTGCCCGCCGGCCAGCGACGCGGTGACCATCACCATCAACCGGGCGGTGACGGTGAACGCGGGGGCGGACGTGATCGTGTGCGCCGCGTCCCCGCAGGTGCAGCTCTCGGCCACGCTCGGGAACGGTGCGACCAGCGTGGTATGGAGCGGAGGGAGCGGAACCTTCACCCCGAACGCGAACACGCTGAACCCGAGCTACATGCCGTCGGCGGCCGAGATCGCCTCGGGCAGCGTCACGCTGACGGTCACCACCAACGATCCGTTCGGTCCCTGCCCGCCGGTGAGTGACCAGGTGAAGATCACGTTCGACGCGCCGGCGGTCACTGTGGCCAGCCGCGTGATCTGCAGCGGCATCACTCCGGTCACGATGTGCGCGAACGTCACGCGCGGCATCGCGCCCTACACGTACCTCTGGAGCAACGGCGCGACCACCCAGTGCATCTCGGTGGCGGACACCGCCACCTACACGGTGACCATCACCGACAGCCGAGGATGCACGGCTACCGGCAGCGGCCGGTTCGGGTGGCGGGACTGCATCGGCATGCTCGCCCATACCAGCGTGACGTGCAGCTCGTTCATGGACGGCACCGGCGCCGCGCTGCTCGACTCGGACGTCAACTGGAACGCGAGCAACGGGGTCATCACCTCGATCGCCCCGGGCGTGTTCTTCTACTACACGAAGATCATCGCGCCGAGCGAGAACTTCACGGTCAACCTGGTCCAGACGAAGAACAACCCTCTCTACCCGTTCTGCGAGCTGCAGCAGGCCCAGGTATCCAACTACGACGCGAACTGCGGCAACCTCGGGAACGGTGTCGAGACCGGGCCCGGCCAGGCGGTGGTGAACATCCAGGGCACGACCTTCGGGAAGGTGTTCGTCATCAGCGTCAAGTACTCGCTCAAGAACCTGATCGGCTCCCCGATCGGTGACTCGATCGGATGCCACTACGACTTCCGGACCGTGATCAACGGCGTGGTCGTCGACGCGGACCCGGAGGGGCTGCAGATCGGTGGCCGGTCGACGCCGCCGGCGCCGCCGACGCCGCCGCGGCCCGGGGACGACGTGGTGATCAATCCGCCGCCGATGCGTGGACCCACGGAGATCATGAGCAGCCAGCCGCAGGGGCCGGAGCTCGAGCTGTACCGGCCGGCGCCCAATCCCTTCACCGACGGGATGCGGATGGCCTACGCGGTGGCCGGCGAGGGCGAGCGGGTCCGGATCTGCGTCTACGACCTGGCCGGTCGTCAGGTGCGCACGCTCGCGGACGGATTCGAGGCCGCGGGAACGCACACCGTGGCATGGGACGGCCGTGACGAGCACGGTACGAAGGCACGCACCGGGGTGTACTTCGTGCATGCGGTGATCGGCCGCCAGGCGAAGCAGGTGCGGGTGACGTTCGTGAAGTAGTCGAGCGCCCGAAGCGGGCGATCGACTGCAGGGGACGGGCGGCCACCGCGAGGTGGCCGTCCGTGTTTCCGGCCCCGCGCCGGGCGCCACCCGGTGCTCCCCGGTCCGGGCGCCGGGGATTTGGTAGCATGCCGGCGATCCCGACCGCACATCGTTCGCCGACCCACGGAGTCCGCGCCGCATGGCACGCATCGTCGAGTGCGTCCCCAATTTCTCGGAAGGCCGTCGCCCGGAGGTCATCGAGGCGCTGATCCAGGCGGCTGCGGGGGTGCCCGGCGCGACGCTGCTCGACCGCGAGATGGACCCGGACCATAACCGCTCGGTGCTCACGCTCGCCGGGGAGCCCGGACCGGTCGCCGAGGCGGCATTCCAGATGGTCAAACGCGCCGCGGATCTCATCGATCTCAATCACCACTCCGGCCAGCACCCGCGCATGGGCGCGACCGACGTGGTGCCGTTCGTGCCGGTCGAGGGCATGACGCTCGAGGACTGCGCCGAGCTGGCGCGCGTCACCGGCCGGCGGATCGGCGAGGAGCTCGGCATCCCGGTGTTCCTCTACGAGGCGGCGGCGACCCGGCCCGAGCGCGTGAGCCTTGCGGACGTGCGGCGCGGCGAGTTCGAAGGGTTGCGCGAGATGATCGGACGCGACCCGGGCCGTGCCCCGGACTTCGGGCCCGCGCGCATCCATGCGACCGCGGGCGCCACCGCAGTTGGCGCGCGGCGTTTCCTGGTCGCCTTCAACGCCAACCTCAACACCGGCGACGTGCGGGTCGCCAAGGCGATCGCCGCGGCGATCCGCGAGCAGAGCGGCGGGCTCAAGCACGTGCGTGCCCTCGGCTTCTCGATCGAGGGCGGGCGCCGCGCCCAGGTGAGCATGAACCTGGTGAACACCGAGGCGACCCCGATCCATCGCGTGCTGGCGCTGGTGCGCGAGGAGGCGGCACGGCGGGGGGCGGCGATCTCCGGCTGCGAGGTGGTGGGGCTGATCCCCGAGTACGCGATGCTCGATGCCGCCGAGCACACGCTGCAGCTCGAGGGATTCCGCCGCGACCAGGTGCTGGAGCTCAGGCTCAAGCAGCCGCCGCTCACCGGCGCGGTGACGCTCGACGCGATCATGGACCAGGTCGCTGCACCCACGCCCACCCCGGGAGGCGGCACGGTCGCCGCGATCGCCGGTGCGCTCGCCGCGTCGCTGGCGGCGATGGTGGCGAACCTTTCGATCGGCAAGAAGAAGTACGCCGCGCACACCGAGACGTTCCGGAGCGCGCTGCGCGACGCGGCGGCGTTGCGCTCCGAGCTCACGGCGCTCGCGCGCCAGGACGCGGAGGCGTTCGACCAGGTGTTGCGTGCGAACCGCATGCCGGATGCCAACGCCGAGCAAACCGCCGAGCGCACGCGGGCCCAGGAGGCGGCGGGGCTGGCGGCCGCCCGGGTGCCGCTCGCCACCGCCGGGGCGTGTCTCAAGGTGCTCGAGCTGGCGACCGGGATGGCCAAGTGCGGTAATGCCAACGCGATCACCGATGCGGGCACCGCCGGGCTGCTGGCCCGGGCGGCGGCCGAAGGGGCTCTGCTCAACGTCGAAATCAATCTGAAGTCCCTTCCGGCATCCGCCGATAAGCAGGGTGTGGAGACGGAGTTGCACCGCCTCCACTCGGCATTGCCGCGCGCGTCGGATGCATGTTCGGCCGCGGTGGGAGCCGTGCTCGGCGCGCCATAGGGACGTGTCGGGGCCGGTATTCCGGCTTGCCGCCCCGGGGGGAGAACGACCGACTTGGACAGGGCCATCGACATCAAGCGCCGGGCGCAGCGGTGCATTCAGAGCGGGGATCTTCCGGGCGCTCTGGCCGAGTACGAGAAGCTGGTCGCGGCGGACGCGTCCGACCCCTACACGTACGTGCTGCTCGCCGACCTCCTCTATAAGATGGGCGAGCACCCCAAGGCCGGGGAGCGCTACCTGACCGCCGCGTCGTGCTACGAGCAGGCCGGCCTCTACAAGAACGCGATCGCGGTCGGGAAGAAGATGCTCCGCCTGGCGCTCACGCCCGCGGCGGTGCTGGAGCGGCTCGCGGTCCTCCATGCGCT
>DATEMP010000323.1:0-9779 GCA_035275545.1 Candidatus Eiseniibacteriota bacterium
GTGGATGCGTGGCGCGGGCGCCGTGGGCGCGAGACCGCTTGCGGCGCGCATCGCGATTGGCGCCTCAGCGGTGCGGGCCGCGGGCAGCCATGCGTGACGCGGTGCGGACTTGGATCCGCCCGCGTGGCGCAGGCGGTGCGCCATCCGCGGGAGTGCGGCTCGATGATGGTGTGAGTGACGGGGTGCGTGGCGCTGCGGGGCTCGGTGCGATGCGGCGTGCAGCGCAGCCCCGGGGCCAGGCGCGAGAGGCGCGCCGTGTGACGCCGTGAAGCTCAGCGGCACGCCGAGCGCCGCCAGCAGCGCGATGCGAACCCAAGCCCCAGACCGGAACATGTGCAAGGATCATTCGCGCAATCGGCACGCCCCTGTATCAAGGCTCCGCAAATTGTGCGCGCCCCAACTCCTGACGCGGCTTCAACGCTCTACAGGCGCTTGACGCCGCCCCGGGGTGGTTTCATGCTCGGTGCCGTTCCTGCCGCGCGTGGGGTCCATGCCATGACGCATTCGATCGCGACCATCCGACGGTTCGTACACCGGCTCACGCCGGTGGTCGGACTGCTGCTGCTCGTCGTCCTGTTCGTGGGCGGCACCCACCACCACGCGGATGATCACGGGCATGTGTGCGCGGTGTGCTCGGTCGGGCACTCGCCGGCGGTCGCCGCGCATCTCACGGCGCCCGCCGCGGTTCCCACCGTTTCCGCGCGACGCATGGTCGCGCCCACCCCGGTCGCACCGCGCCAGGCGCGCAGCGAGACCGCCTCCAGCCGAGCCCCTCCCCTGGCCTGAGGTTCCACGGCCACCGCGCGCTCCGCGCGCGACTCTGATCCACATCCATGCCGGCAGCCGTCCGCCCGCGCCGCGCGCGCGGAAGTCGCCGCATGCCGGATGGAGACCAGGGGAGAGAAGCGATGTTGCGACCATTCGCAATCGCATGCGTGTGCCTGGCTGCCGGCACCGTCGAGATGGCATGGGCCCAGGCCCCGCCGGCCAGCGAGCCGATGACGGCGGCACCCGCCCAGGGATCGAGCATCGCCAACCCGGCGATGAGCGTGATCGGCTGGTTCCAGGGCACGGCCGGCAACGATCCGACGCTGCCCGGCGAGGCGTTCCAGCTGCCCGAGGCCGAGATGGCATTCCAGGCGGCGGTGGATCCGTTCAGCCGCGCGGACTTCTTCCTCTCGGCCGGCCCGGAGGGGCTGGACGTCGAGGAGGGCTATCTCACCTGGCTGACGCTTCCGGGCGGCGGGCAGGCGAAGATCGGAAAGTTTCGAGCCGACCTCGGCAAGTTCAACCGCACCCACACGCCCGAGACGCCGTTCGCCGACCGCCCGCTCGCCGCGGAGGCCTTCCTCGGTGAAGAGGGGCTGGCGATCACCGGGATCGCGGCATCGATCCTGATTCCCAACCCGGCGAACCTGTACTGGGACGTGGTGGCCAACGTCGGCGCCGCGCCCGACGAAGTCGAGAGCCCGATCTTCGGGCCCGAGAAGCGCGGCGACGTGCTGGGGCTCGGACGCACCAGCGTGTTCGTTCCGCTTCGCGAGAGCACCGACTTGAACCTCGGCCTCTCGTACGCGGATGCGCGCGCGAATCCCGCCCTGCGCGGGGATGGCGAGCACACGCGGCTCGGCGCCGCGGACATCACGCTGCGCTGGAAGAATCCGCGGCGCAGCATCTATCGCTCGCTCCTGCTCCAGGTCGAGCTGCTGGGCGCGCGCGGCTCGGCGAGCAGCGCGCCCACGCGCGGCGGCGGCTACGGCTACGCCGTCTACCAGTTCGCCCGCCAGTGGAAGGCGGGCGTGCGCTACGACCGCACCGAGATCCCGGGCGGCGGCGACCGGCTCAACGGCGCGCTGGCGCTGCTCCAGTACCAGCCCAGCGAGTTCTCGACCCTGAGCGTCCAGTTCCGGCGCGTGCACGAGAACCTCGCCGACATCGATCGCAACGCCGCGTTCTTCAAGTGGACGTTCAACATCGGCCCTCACGGCGCGCATCCGTACTGAGCGCGTCATTGGAGATCATCATGCATAAGACGACGCAGCATCTCATTCGCATCCTGGCCCGCTTCGCCCGCGCGTCCGCGTTCGGATTCGCGATCGCGCTGGGCGCCACGCTCATCGCCAACACGAACGCCGCGCTCATCCGGCCCGCCCACGCGGAGTCCAAGCCCCTGTCGGTCGTCACCACCACCGAGGATCTCGCCGCGATCGCGCGCGAGGTGGGCGGCGACCGCGTCCGCGTGACGTCGCTCTGCAAGGGCTACCAGGATCCGCACTTCGTCGACGCCAAGCCATCGTTCATGGTGCAGCTCAAGAACGCGGCACTGTTCGTCGAGGTGGGGCGCGACCTCGAGGTGGGCTGGGCACCCGGGCTGCTCAACGGGGCGCGCAACCCGCGCATCCTCCCCGGCGCGCCGGGCTTCGTGGACGCCTCGAGCCAGGTGCAGGTCATCGAGGTTCCGGCCTCGGTGAGCCGGGCGCAGGGTGACGTGCATCCGTTCGGCAACCCCCACTACTGGCTCGATCCTGCCAATGGCGCACCGATCGCGCGCTCGATCCGCGACGGGCTGGTCCGGGTCTCGCCCGGCGACGCCGCGCTCTTCAACCAGCGCTGCGCGGACTTCGAGCAGCGGCTGGGCGTCGCGGTCACACGCTGGAAGCAGCAGGCCAAGACGATCGGGCTCACCGGCAAGAAGGTGGTGACCTACCACCGCTCGTGGTCCTACTTCGCGCGCGCGTTCGAGCTCACGGTGGTGGACTTCGTCGAGCCGCGTCCGGGGATCCCGCCGTCGCCGAACCACGTGCAGGATCTGGTCACGCGCATGAAGCAGGGCGACATCGCCCTGCTGGTCATGGAGGACTTCTTCGACCCGCGGCTGCCGCAGAAGATCGCGACCCAGACCGCGGTGCCGCTCGTGATCCTGCCCACCTCGGTGGGCGCGGACGACAAGATCCGCACCTACTTCGACCTGTTCGACCATCTGTTCGCGTCGATCGGCGGAGCCATGAAAAGCGGAGCCAAGTCGTGATCGAGCAGCTTCCATTCCTGCTCTGGCCCTTCCTGGGGCTGCTCTGCATCGCCGCGATCCATGTCTACCTGGGGCTCCACGTGGTCGAGCGCGAGGTGATCTTCGTCGACCTCTCGCTCGCGCAGCTCGCGGTGCTGGGGGCGGCGGTCGCCACGCTCTGGGGCCTCGATCCGCACGACCCACCCACCTACATCGCGGCGCTCGGGTTCACGGTGCTGGGCGCCGCGGTGTTCTCGTTCACCCGCTCGGAGCGCGGGCGCGTGCCGCAGGAGGCGATCATCGGCATCGTGTACGCAGTCGCGGCGGCGGCGACCGTGCTGATCCTGAACAACGCCCCCCACGGAGCCGAGCACATCCGCGACGTGCTGGTGGGTCAGCTGCTGGCGGTCGGGCCCACGGATGTGCTGCGTCTCGCGGTGCTCTACGCGGTCCTGGGCGTGCTGCACGTGATGTGGCGCAAGAAGCTGCTGCTCATCTCCGCCGATCCGGTCACGGCGAAGGCGGCGGGCGTCAACGTGAAGCTGTGGGACTTCGTCTTCTACGTGACGTTCGGACTCACGGTCACCGCCTCGGTGGAGCTGGGCGGCGTGCTGGTGGTGTTCAGCTTCCTGATCGTGCCGAGCGTGATCGCGATGCTGTTCGCCGAGCGCGTGGGCGCGCGGCTCGCGATCGGCTGGGCGATGGCCGCACTCGCCAGCGCGTTCGGAATGCTGACGTCCGTGTGGCTGAGCGCGCCTCCCGGCGCGAGCGTGGTGTGCGTGTTCGGGGCGCTGCTGATCCTTGCCGGGATCGCCCGGCCGCTGGTGGCGCGGAGGGCATGATCCCCGGCCGGTGAGCGCGGGGGCGGCCGGGATGCGCTACCGTCCCGGCCGTGCCCGAGCTGCCGGACATCGTCGTCTACTGCGAGAGCCTCGCCGCGCGCATCGCCGGGGCGACGCTCGAGCGGACGCGGGTGGTGAGCCTCAACCTGCTGCGCACCGCCGACCCGCCGCTCGACGCCACGGATGGCCGTCGGGTGCGCGGCGTGTGGCGGCTCGGCAAGCGCATCGTGATCGCGCTCGAGGGCGATCTCTTCCTGGTGCTGCACCTGATGATCGCCGGGCGGCTGCGCTGGAAACCCCCGGGCGCCAAGGTTCCCGGCAAGGTCGGGCTCGCGGCGTTCGAGTTCACGACCGGCACGCTGATCCTGACCGAGGCGTCTACGAAGCAGCGGGCATCGCTGCATGTGATGCGCGGCGAGGACGCCACGCGCGCGCTGGCGGCCGGCGGCATCGAGCCGCTCGAGGCTTCGGCCGCCGAGTTCAAGGACGCGCTCACGCGCGAGAATCACACGCTCAAGCGCTCGCTCACCGATCCGCGGCTCCTGAGCGGCATCGGCAACGCCTACTCCGACGAGATCCTGCACCGGGCGAAGCTCTCGCCGTTGACGCTCACGTCACGATTGACCGACGAGGAGCACGCGCGGCTGTTCACCGCGACGCGCGAGATCCTGACCGAGTGGACGAAGCGCCTGCGTGACGAGACCGGCGGCGCGTTCCCCGAGAAGGTGACCGCGTTCCGGGAGGGGATGGCGGTGCATGGGCGCTACCGGCAGCCGTGCCCGGTGTGCGGCGCGCCGGTGCAGCGGATCCGCTACGCCGACAACGAGACCAACTACTGCGCGCGCTGCCAGACCGGCGGACGATTGCTGGCGGATCGCGCGATGTCGCGCCTGCTCAAGGGCGACTGGCCGCGGACGCTCGAGGAGATCGAGGGGTAGGCCGCGGGGGCACTACTTGAGCACGAGGATCTTCCGCTCCGCGGTGTGCTCTCGATCCCGCGCGCGCACCAGATAGACGCCCACCGCGATCCCTCCCGACCTCGCGAGATCGTTCCAGGCCACCTGCCATGCGCCGTTGCTCGCGCGTGCCGCCGCCGCGGCGATCCTACGTCCGGCGAGATCGTAGACGCCGATCTCCACGTCGCCGGCGTTCGTCCACCCGTCGCCACGCACCACGGTGCCTGCTGCGATCGGGTTGGGTCCCACCCGCAGCATGGCGGGCGCCGTGGCGACCTCGGGAGACTCGGGAACAGCGACGGTCGTGCTCTGAAGAAACGCCTGCGCCGCCTGGGCCATGGGCTCGGCCTCGTGGGCGACGCCCGGGACGTCGATCCGCTGCCAGCGCGTGGCCGGGTTCACCGCGCGACCCATGGCGTACATGTAGCCGGCCCGCTCGTATCGGTTACGGCCCTGCGCTTCAGCTCCAGGAGTGACCCGGAGGTCCGCGTCGCGAATCGTGTCCGCGGTTCCGACCATGATGATCATGGTCTTGTTCGTCCAGCTCATGAGATCCGCGTGCGTGAACGACAGCAGCGGGTCGTCGAGCCCGTAGGGACAGTCGATGTTGAGATCCGGCGCCGTGTACCAGCCCGAGCCGGCGGCGATGGCGATCCGCACGCTGGCGTTCGGCTTGAAGACCATGAAGCGGTGCACGTGCTGTCCGCCTCCGGAGAAGCCCCACATGTCGAAGCGCGGGTCGCTGAGCAGGCATCCATCGCGCACCCGCCGGTGGATGCCTTCGTCGATGGTGAACGTCCAGCGCGCTTCGGGGTTCCGGGCCCCCGTGCAGTCGTCTCCGGCGAACACGTTCCCCATCTGGTAGTGGCCGGTGGTGGGCCAGTTGACCAGGTCGTAGTACGGGCACAGCACGATCCGGTCGTGCTGGGAGGCCCAGGACCGCCAGTCGTCGGCGTAGCTGGACGCGGTGCGGCTGTTCCCGTGCAGCGCCAGGACGACGCGCGTCGCGGGGCCCAGCGACGAGGGAAAGACGCAGTACACGCGAACGTCCGGGTTCCCGGCGCTGCGGTAGGTGAACCACGCCTTCGTGTTGGCGGGAAAGACCTGGACCGTGTCGACGTCAGTGGCCGACGCATTGGCGGCGTTGATGTAGTAGATGGTCTCGGATCCGCTCACGGCCGGCAGCGAGAAGCTCGCGGTCGGCCCGGTACGGGTCGCGATGCCGTTCGTTCGCGTGTGGACGCCGAGGTCGCTGACGGTCTCGCGGTCCACCGACCAGGTCACGGTCCCGCTGCCGCCGGTGAAGCTGAACGCGTGCGTGCCCGACAGACGCAGGCTCGCTCCATCCACGATGCCGGGGCTCGCCGTGCTCTCGGCCGGCGCCGTGAACCAGGACAAGGCAATGCCTACCGCGAGGGCGGCCCATAGTCGCATGCACGGTCCGATGCGATCGATGGCGCGCGGGTTCGACAGTCCCCCGGGTGTCGTGCGGCCGACGCGCCGTCGGACCCGGGCGGGTCAGCGAACGCGATCGCTCGAACCCGCCTCAGTCATTGAACGCGCGCACGGGCTGGAAGCGGATCGGGATCTCGAGCCGCGCGGTGGACGTCGTGCCGGTCTTCAGGAACTCGAGCATGGCTTCGAGGATGCGCGGCGACGAGAGGAAGAGCGGATCGCTGTGCGTGGCGCCGACGATCTGGAGGTGCGTGCTGGTTCGGAACCCGGCGCGGGCGGCCTCCGCCTGCACCGGAGGCGTGCGGACGTCAAGCGTGCCGCTGATGAACAGCGTCGGGACCCTGCAGTCCGCGACGTTTCGGCGGAAGCCCTCACCGAGATCTTTCACCTTCCATGCGTCGCAGACGTCGGGGTAGAGGATGTTGGCGACGTCCTGGAGCACCGCGCTCGGCGCTTTGGCCTTCACGCGCGCGCGGCGCCATGGCGATGCGCCCGAGGCGCAGTCGGTGCAGTACGTCACCGCCTGGCCGATCCCCGAACGTCGCTCACGCGCGACGATGCCGGCCCACCACCGCTGGGTGCGGATGTCGCCGCGTTCCAGGGTCCACGCGAATCCCGGGAGCCACTCGTAGTCGGCGGTGCCCAGCAGCTGATACGCGGCCCATCGGTAGTCGTAGGGGCCGAGCACGACGGTCAGGCTGTCGGTCGTGTCCCGGGTCGCCTCGTTCGCGATCCGTACGGAGATCGGGCGACGCTCGAGCGTCTGGATCTGCTTGCGCATGAGCCCGATGAGATCCGGCATGTCCTTGCCCACCGCCGAATCGTGGCTCGCGAGCGCCGCGACCACCCGCAGCATGCTGTCGACCTGGCCCGGCGGCTTGAGCATGTCGTCCAGGCCCTCGACGCCGGCCAGGATCGCCCGGTGCGCGCGGGTCGGGTGGCGCCGCATGAAGTCGAGTGCGAGCGTCACGCCGTAGCTGATCGCCCACGGCGTGATGGACTCGGCGCCGAGTGCTTCTCTGAGCGCATCGAGATCGTCGGCGCTCTCGCTCACCGTGTAGGCATCGAGATCGGCTCCGCGTGCGAGCACCGAGTCGCGGCACTGCCGGCACTTCTCGCCCAGGTCCTTCAGCCACGCTGCGCGGTCGCCCGGCCGGTCCATCGGATAGTCGGATCGTTCGCTGCAATCTATGGCCGGGGTCGAATGGCCAATGCCCCGCTGGTCGAAGGCGATGACATCGGCGACCGAACGCAGCGCCATGAACATCGCGAAGCGCCGGCCCCGCGCGGCGTCGATGCCGGAGTTCCCGGGGCCGCCGGCGAGATAGACGATGGGCGGGCCGGGATGGTCCGAGGTGCTCCGGAACCGGACGAACGCGAGCTCGATGGTCCGGCTGCCCGGCTTCGAGCGGTTCTCGGGCACCCGCAGCGTGCCCCACTCCGCCGCGACCGTGTCCTTCTTCGACGACACGTACGTGTACGGACGGAGCTGAACCCCCGGCGCCGGGAACGCGGGCGCTGCCGGCAGCAGCAGCAGCAGAAAGACGATCGAGGCTCGGAGTCGGTGCATGAGGAGCGAGGCTACGGTCGCCGACCGGACCCGTATTGCTTCGGCTGAGCGTTCTTGGCTCCCGTGAGCGTGACGCACACTCGGCCGTTCCTACGCCGCCGGGATTGCAACCCCCAGCCGTCGCGCGAGCGGTAGGGTGTTCGCGCCCGCGATCAGGTCCATGATGGTGTGTGCGATCATCGACGGCAGCAGCGTGCCGGTCACCAGCACCGGCACCGCGAGCACCAGCCCGATCAGGGCCGAGCGCAGCATCCCGACCAGGCTCTTGTACCCGTGCGACAGCCCGAACGAGAGCGTGGCGATCGCAACCGCGAGCCAGAGCGGCAGCCCCCAGCGCGCGAGGTGGTCGGGCACGAAACCGCGGTACATGAACTCCTCGTAGACGCCGGCCGCGAGCGCCAGCGGCGCAAACGCCGCGAGCTCTCCGGCGCTCCGCGGCAAGATGCGCGCGGTGCCCGCTTCCAGCGGGATCCGGCGCACGCGCCGCAGGAACATCGCGACGAACGAGATCACCTGGTGCGCGGCGACGCAGCCGAGGATCCACCACAGCCCGTGACGCGGGAACGCGATTGCCTTGCGCACCGTCTGCCAGTGGTCGATCCAGTCCAGCAGCACGGCGACGACCAGGAGCTGGGCAGTGCCCCACACGGAGAGCGCGTAAAGCGAGGGGCGGGGGCGATTGAGCGCGCGGTCGGCGCGCTCCGAGGTCAGGGCACCGGCGCGCATGCGGCGATGGTTCTCGATCCCGCCCCAGGGGATCGCCACCAGCACGAGCAGGAGCCAGAACGCGGCCGGGATGTCGCGCGGGGCCATCGGTGACGCCCCGCCCCGCTACACCCGCTCGACGAGCACCGCCATGCCCTGCCCGCCGCTCACGCACAGCGTCGCGATCCCGAACTTGCCCTTCACGCGCGCGAGCTCGTTCAGCAGCGTCACCATGATGCGCGTGCCGCTGCAGCCGGTCGGGTGCCCGAGCGCAATGCCGCCGCCGTTGGGATTGAGCTTCTCGCGGTCGAAGCGCAACACGCGGTCGCAGGCGAGCACCTGCGAGGCAAACGCCTCGTTCAGCTCGATGACGTCGATCTGATCGAGCGTCATCTGATGCTTGCTGAGCAGCTTGCGTACCGCGGGGACGGGGGCGAGCCCCATGCGCGCGGGATCCATGCCGATCGACACCGAGCCGAGCAGCTGCGCCTGCGGCGTGACGCCGTGGCGCTTCGCCGCCTCCTCGCCGATCACCACGATCGCCGCGGCGCCGTCGGTGATCGCCGAGGCGTTGCCGGCGGTCACGGTGCCGTCCTGCTTGAACACCGGCTTGAGCTTGGCCATGTCCTCGAGCGACGCGTCGGCGCGGATGTTCTCGTCGCGGGTCACCGTCACCGCGCGCTTGCCCTCGCCCACCGTGACCGGCACCACCTCGCGCTCGAAGCGCCCTTCCTCCCACGCGCGCGCGGCGCGCTGGTGGCTCGCGAGCGCGTAGGCGTCCTGCTCCTCGCGTGGCACCTTGTACTCGGTGGCGAGCGTCTCGCTGGTCTCGCCCATGAGCTGGTTGCAGAGCGGGCACAGGTAGCCGTCGCGGTACATCGCGTCCACCAGCGGCTCGTCACCGAGCTTCTTGCCCCAGCGAACGTCGAGCGCCAGGAACGGGACGCTGGTCATGTGCTCGACGCCCGCCGCCATCACCACCTCGCTGTCGCCCAGGCGCACGCTCTGCGCGGCGCTGACGATCGCCTGGAGCCCCGAGGCGCAGGCCTTGTGGATCGTGAACGCGGGCACCGCGTCGCCGAGATCGGCCTTGCGCACGATCTGCCGCGCCAGGTTGGGACCGTTGCCCGCCTGCCGCGCGTGGCCGACGATCGCCTCGTCGAACGCCGCGGCGGGAACACCGGCACGCTCGACCGCGGCGCGCGCCACCACGCCGCCCAGCTCGGCGGCCGACGACCGGGCGA
>DATEMP010000324.1:0-2289 GCA_035275545.1 Candidatus Eiseniibacteriota bacterium
AGGGCCGGCGGTAGCCGGGCAGGAGCCGCGCGAGCGTGTCGGCGGGAAGCAGCACCAGCGCCGCCGCCACGGCGTCGAGCGGGAGCGCGAGCAGGAGCAGCGTGTGATGGTGCGCGGGGATCGCGGCGGTGATCAGCAGGAGGAGCGCGAGCGGCCAGGGGCGCGCGCGCGGCGCGTGCCCGGCGGGGCGCCCCCCTCCCACCAGTCCCGCGTCGCGCAGCAGCGTCACGAACGCGAGCCACAGCAGTGCCGCCATGAGGCTGTTGAGCGGGAACACCTCGGCCACCAGCGCGGTCTTCCAGAACGGGCGCGCGAAGGCGAGCGCCAGGCCCGCGGCGCAGCCGGCCGCGGTCCGTCCGGTGAGCCGGATCACCGCTGCGCACACGATCCCGGCGGCGGCGGCGTTGAGCAGCGCCGAGAGCATGTTGATCCGCCACGCGTAGCGGCCGGCCGCCACGATCGCGCCGAAGGCGTGCGCGAGCAGCGTGTAGAGCGGGTAGCCGGGCGGATGGGCGATCCCCGAGACACGCGCGACCGCGATCAGCTCGCCGGAATCGGGGCCCGGGAGTGCGGTGTGGAGCGTGCGCAGGTAGACCGCGAGCGCGGCCAGGCACACGCCCGCCGCGGCGAGACCCGCGGCGGAACCTGCGCGCGTGCTGCGTTCGGGCGGATCGTGGCGCCGGCTCACGGTGGCCGCAGACTATTGTAGAGTGCCCGCCATGACCAACGCGGACGCGGCCCGGGTCCTGGCCCGGCTCGCCACCATGCTCGAGATCGACGGCGCCAATCCGTTCCGGGTGCGCGCCTACCGCGAGGCGGCGCGCGTGGTCGAGTCCCAGGGCGAGCCGATCGCGACCCTCGCGGCCGAGGAAGGCTCGCTCGAGGGGCTGCCGGGGATCGGCAAGGACCTGGCGCAGAAGATCCGAGAGATCACCACCACCGGAACCACCGCGCTCTACGAGGAGATGCGCCTCAAGGTGCCGCCCGAGGTCGTGTCCCTCACCGAGCTGCAGGGCCTGGGGCCCAAGCGGGTGAAGACGCTGTTCGAGACCCTCGGCATCCGCGACCGCGACGCGCTCGAGAGTGCTGCGAAGGCCGGCAGGCTGCGGGGGCTGCCGGGATTCGGCGAGAAGGTCGAGCAGAACGTGATCAAGTCGCTCGCCACCGCGAGCGGGACCGCCGGGCGCATGCTGCTCGCGGGCGCCTGGCCGGTCGCGCACGCGATCGCCGACCACGTGCGCGCGGTGCCGGGGGTCGAGCAGGTCGAGATCGCCGGCTCGTTCCGGCGCCGCAAGGAGACGATCGGCGACCTCGATCTGCTGGCGAGCGGCGGACGGGCCGCGGACGTGATGGAGGCGTTCGTCCGGCACGCGGACGTCATCGAGGTGCTGGGGCAGGGCGAGACCAAGTCCTCGGTGCGGCTCCGGAACGGCCTCCAGGTGGACCTGCGCCACGTCCCACGCGAGTCGTTCGGCGCCGCACTCCTCTACTTCACGGGCAGCAAGGCGCACAACATCGAGCTGCGCCGGATCGCGATCGACCAGGGCCGGAGCCTGAACGAGTACGGCCTGACCCGCGGCGAGACCACCGAGGCGGGCCGCACCGAGGAGGAGGTGTACGCGGCACTCGGGCTTGCGTGGATCCCGCCCGAGCTGCGCGAGTCGGTGGGCGAGATCGAGATGGCACGCGAGGGCCGACTGCCCGAGCTGATCGAGGAGCGCGACCTGGTCGCCGACCTCCACATGCACACCGACCGGAGCGACGGTCGCGACACGCTCGAGGCGATGGTGCGCGCGGTGCGCGACCGCGGCTACACGTACTGCGCGATCACCGAGCACTCGAAGGCGCTCGGCTTCGGGCGCGGATTCGACGAGGCGCGCGTCGTGCGCTCGGTCGATGAGATCGCCGCAGTCCGCAGGCAGTTCCCCGAGGTCCAGGTGCTGCACGGACTCGAGGTCGACATCCTGGCGGACGGCGAGCTCGACCTGGGCGACGAAGCCCTGGCGATGCTCGACTGGGTGATCGTCTCCCTCCACTCGCGCCTCGATCAGCCCCCCGACGTCGCGACCGCGCGCGTGCTGCGGGCGCTCGCCCACCCGCGCGTGTGCGCGATGGCGCATCCCACCGGGCGCATGATCGGCAGCCGGGAGCCCGCCGCGTTCGACATGGAGCGCGTGCTCACCCGCGCCGCCGAGCTGGGGGTGGCGATGGAGATCAACTCGCAGCCCGACCGCACGGATCTCAAGGACGTGCATGCCCGGCTCGCGCGCGAGAAGGGCGTGAAGCTCG
>DATEMP010000325.1:0-3155 GCA_035275545.1 Candidatus Eiseniibacteriota bacterium
AGCAGCTCGTGGAGCGCCTTGGCGGCGGTGCGCCCGGCGAGCTGGACCCGCGCCTGCTCGCGCACCCGCGCGTAGCCCTCACGGGCGCCGCGCCGGGGCTTCCAGGCGATCGGCAGCGGCTCGACCGCGAGCGTCGCCAGCTTCACGATCTCGCGCGATTGCAGCTCGCGCGTCTGGAGCCGCGAGAGCCCGGCGACCAGCGAGAGGTGGTCGTCCAGGCGCCGCTCCCGGTCGCAGCGCGGCCACCAGCGGCAGATGTCGCAGTGCGGCACCGGCTCCGGGTAGGTGTCCGCGCCCGCGCGGTCGACCGCGCCTTCCAGCCGGCCGCGCACGAATCGGTAGTAGGCGATGTAGTCCGCGACCCGGTAGGTCTCGAGCGGAAAGTCCGGGCGCCGCGGCACCACGTACATGTGCTCCGGCAGCACGCCCTGGATCGCGCCCAGCAGCTCGGTGTAGAGGCAGAGCTGGAGGATCGCGCCCGCCTTGGTCTCGCGCGACAGTTTGGTGTCGAGCGCCTCGTACGACCAGGCGCCGAGGTCGCTCGGCCTCTCGACGCGCAACAGCACGTCGGCGCGCCCGAACCAGCGCGCGCGCGTGAGGGTCGCCTGGGCGATCACGTCTGCACCGCCGCGCATCGCGGCGAGGGTGCGCTCGGGAGCGCCCGCGCCGTCGCCCTCCTCGTCGAGCCAGGTGATGCTGCGGCCCTGGGTCTCGAGATGGGCGAGGTACGCCTTCTCGTGCTCGAGGCCCCGCTGGGCGAGGATCTCGGCCTCGGGGCGATAGTGGTCCGGGCGCTTCCACTGGCCGTCCTGGAGTCCGCGCTCGAGCGCGGTCATGTGGCGACACGCGAGGTGCCCCGCCAGATCGGTGGCGGCGAGGCGGAAGACGCCGTCGACGCGCTTCATGCCGCGCAGAACTCGGCCAGCTTCGCCGCGAGCTTCGGGCCCGTGCCCTCGTCCTCGTGCTTCAGGAACACGAACGCGTCGGTCCAGGGCTGCTCGCCGATCCGCCGCGCCCAGTCGCGCAGCTCCTCGTCGCTGAACTCCTCGCGCCTCAAGCGCAGGTAGCCCCAGTCGGTGGTGGCGACCAGCGGCACCACCGGCTCCTCACCGGTGTCCGCCACGCACAGCGCCGCACCCTGCTTCCGCAGCGTCTCGTACACCTCGTCGTCGAACCACGACGCGTGCCGGAACTCCATCGCCACCGGCCGCCGCTCGGGCATCGCGTCGAAGAACGCCTGGAGCCGTGGCACGTCCTTCTTGAAGTTGGGCGGGAGCTGGAACAGCAGCGGACCCAGCCTGCTCCCCAGCACCGAGGTGACTCGGTAGAGGTACTGTAGCTGCTCGCCCGACTCCCTAAGTCGTTGAATGTGCGTGATCTTCTGGGGCGCCTTGATGACGAACATGAAGCTCTCGGGCACCTGGTCGGCCCAGCCCTGGAGCAGCGCCTCCTTGGGCATGCGGTAGAAGGTGTTGTTGATCTCGACCGTGGGGAACCGCTCCGCGTAGAAGCGCAGCATGTCCTTGGCGGCGATCTTCTCCGGGTAGAAGTTGCCCTTCCACTCGTCGTACGAGTAGCCACTGGTCCCGGTCCGCACCCGCACGCTCACGTGCGCTTCTCGATCCAGGCGGGCACCGCGTCGGCCAGCTCGTCCAGGACCATCTCGTCGGTCCGTCCGCTCCGCTTGAGCACGTGGAACCCGTGGTCCGCGTGCTCGATCACCCGCAGCGTGGCGCGCTCACCGAGGCGCTCGATCACCGGGGTGAGCAGCGTGAGGTCGGCGAGCGTGTCGCGCGTGCCCTGGAGGAACAGCATCGGCACCGTCACGCGATCGAGGTGCTCCGCGCGCGAGATGCCCGGCTGCCCGGCGGGATGGAGCGGGAAGCCGAGGAACACGATCCCGCGCACGCCCTCGAGCGGCTGGACCGCCGCGGCGCGCGAGGTCATGCGCCCGCCCATGGACTTGCCTCCTGCGAGGAGCGGCAGATCGCCGGCTGCCTGGCGGGCCGCGACCAGCGCCGCGCGGATGGTGGCGAACAGCAGCGGCTCGGGATCGGGACGGCGCGATCCCTCCTCCATATACGGGAACTGGTAGCGCAGCGTGCCGACCCCGCGGGTCGCGAGGCGCTGGGCGATCGCGTTCATGAACGGGTGGCGCATGCCGGCACCAGCGCCGTGGGCGAGCACGTAGAGAGCGCGCGCACGCTCGGGCAGCAGCAGCAGCGCCGAGACCATGACGTCCTCGGCGACCCGCAGCCGCCGCTCGACCGGCTCGGCGGAAGCGCCCGGCGTGGTGCGCGTCACTTGCCTTCCTCCCTGCGCTTGATCCGTTCCTCGAGCCGATTGAGCGCCCGGCCCATGTCGACGCCGGGTCCCAGCACGCCGGCGAGCGGATCTTCCATCTTCTCGAAGCGCTTCGGCAACGTGCGCAGGTTGAAGCGGGCGGGATCGAGCTTGCCGTTCACCTCGCTCCACTTGAGCGGGCACGAGGCCGAAGCACCGGGCACCGGCCGCAGCGAGTAGGGCGCGACGATGGTGATGCCGTGCCCGTTCTGTCCCCAGTCGATGTACACCTTGCCCCCGCGCGCGCTCACCGAGCGGGTGAGCGTCGAGATCTCGGGATTGGCCTCGAGCCCGAGCGAGGCGAGCACGCGCGCGAACGTGCGGCACTCGTCGTGCGTGTAGCGGGCGCCGAGCGGGATCAGGATGTGGAGCCCGGCCTGCCCCGAGGTCTTGGGGAAGCTCGGGAGCTCGAGATCGTCCAGGATCTCGTGGAGGCTCTGCGCCACCTGGATGACGTGCGCGAACGGCGCCCCCTTGGGGTCGAGATCGAGCACCAGCCAGTCGGGCCGCTCGAGCTGGCCCGAGCGCGCGCTCCACATGTGGATCGGGATGGTGCCGAGGTTGGCGACGTAGCGCAGCGTCTCCGCGTCGTCGATCACGAAGAAGCGGATGTCGCGGTCGGAGTCCTTGGAGTAGACCGACTCGGTGCGCACCCAGTCGGGAACGAACACCGGCGCGTCCTTCTGGAAGAACGACTTGCCCTTGATGCCGTCCGGGTAGCGCGTGAGCACCGCGGGGCGCTCGCGCAGGTAGGGCAGCATGAGCGGCGCGACCGCGTCGTAGTAGCCGATCAGGTCGCCCTTGGTGTAGCC
>DATEMP010000326.1:0-6184 GCA_035275545.1 Candidatus Eiseniibacteriota bacterium
GGTCGAGCCGCATCGCCAGCCGGCCCAGATCCACGGCCGCGGCGCGCGCCAGCGCCACCGCGCCGGATTGCTGGGCCATCGACTCGGTCTGCTCGAGCGCGCGCCGCGCGTCGTCCGCATGGTTCTCGAGCATCTGCTGGATGCCCCGGCAGTGCGCCGCCATCGCCACGAAGGTCGGGCGGTCGGCCGCGCCCAGCCCCGGGACCAGTCCCTCGATCACCTCCACCAGGCTGCGCGCATCCGACAGGCGCTCCGCCTCGGCGAGCAGCTGGTGGAGACGGTAGGCGGCCTGGGCCGCGAGCTTGCGCGCGTCGGGATCCGGATGCTCGCGCCCGCGATCCACCGCCTTCTGGAGCGAGTCGATCGCCGCCGGGCTGTCGCCGTCCTCCTCGAGCGCGAATCCCAGCCGCATGTGCAGGTAGGTCTGGTTGTAGCCCGAGGCGGGCTCGGTCATGTGGCCGGTCAGGTCCATCGCCCGGCGCAGGTGTTGGATCGTCAGGTCGCTCATGCCCAGCGCCGGGTAGAGGTTCGCGCGGGCGCTCTCGGCCATGCACGCCACGGTCCTGCCGTCGTCCGTGCCGCAGGAGAGCCCCACCGTCGCCGCTCGCTCGAGCAGCGCCTCGTGTCCGGCGATCCCGGTGAACGCGTCGACCGGCTCGTGCGTGGCGCGCTCGATGAGCGCCTGCGCGAGCCTCAGCTTCGCGACCGGAAGCGTCGCGCCTTCCAGGACCTCGACCGCCTCATCGAGCCAGCGCATGGTGCCCTCGCGGTCGCCGAGGGACTCGAGCACCATCGCCAGGTCCCGCGCCGCCTCGGACGCCACCCGCCGGCCGTGCGACCAGAACAGCTCGCGGGTCCCGGTGTCCCACGCGCTCTCCGGCATCCCGTCGCCCGGCTTGTGCAGTCGCCGCGCGATCGTCACCGAGCGCTCGAGCAGGACGCGCGCCCGCGGCCAGTGCCCCTTCTGGTGCTCGATCTCGGCCAGCCGGTGGGCGACCCACACCAGGCGCATGAGCACGTCCGGCCCGCGGATCCCGGGCTCGCGTTCCAGCGCGCTCACGGCGCGCGCCACCAGCTGCGGGTCCGGGGCATCCGCGGAAGCGAGCAGGCCGAGCGCCGCCTCGGCGCGGGCGCGCAGCTCGAGCGTGATCGGGTCGTCGCCGATCATGTCGATCTCGCCGAACGCCTGCTCGAGCCGCAAACGGCCGGGATCGGGCCGGCTGGTCCACGCGAAGAAGTCTCCCGCCACCAGGTGCAGGCGCGCCCGGAGGCGATGCCCGTCGACGCCCTTGAGCGCACTCACCGGCGCGTCGATCTGCGAGAGGCTCGAGGCGCTGTGCTGGCTGTCGCCCTTGAGCAGCAGCGCTTCGAGGCGGTCGAGCTCGCTGGTGAGCGAGGCCACCGACCACTCGGGCTCCGCCGGCCGGTGCGTCCGGACCCGCGCGAACATGGCGGACAGGACGATCACCAAAAGGATGGGAAGGAGGTATTCCATGCCGCCTCAGTCGTCCGCGAACCCCGAGAGCATGCTCTTGAGCATGTCCTTGTAGGCGGTCGCCGCGCCGTCGGTCCGCTCCCGGGACAGGATCGAGTTCTGGTGCAGTCCCTCGAGCACCAGCTCCATGGCGACCGCAGTCTCCTCGGGTGAGCCCGGCTCGAGGTGCCTGGCCGCCAGGCGCTCGAGGCCCTTGACGGTGCCCAGGTGCCGCACGTACTCGGCCTGCGGCATGTCGTCGGAGATCGTCACCTGGTTGCCGCTCGCGAACCACTCGAGGATCGGCCGGTACTCGGACGAGGCGAGCTCGCCCTCGCCCGCGCCTTCCGCGGCGGCACGCGCCGCCGCGCTCTTGCGCTTCGGCTTGTAGGCGTCCGGGAAGCGCTGCGAGAACAGCGCCTTGATGCCGCGCCCCAGCAGGGCGCGCGCCACGTTCATCGCCCCCTCCTGCTCGCCCTCGAGCACCAGCTCGACCTTGCCGCTCACCGCCGAGACCGCGTGCTGCAGATCGCACACGCGCGTCCACACCCGCTTCTCGCCGGTCACCATCCCGCGGCGCTCCGCGTTCGAGACCAGGTTCTCGAGCAGCGCGATCGGCAGGCGCGCCGACACGCCCGAGTTCTGGTCGACGTACTCGCTGCGCCGCGCCTGGATGGCGACCTCCTCGACCAGCTCACGCATGAACGCCGGTACCACCACCTCGGTGCCGCCGTCGCGGGCGAGCCACGACTCCTGCGCGGTGATCGTCATCCCCTGCTCCCGCGTGGAGGGGTAGTGGGTCATGATCTGCGAGCTGATGCGGTCGCGCAGTGGCGTGATGATGTTGCCGCGGTTCGTGTAGTCCTCGGGGTTCGCTGAGAACACCACCAGCACGTCGAGCGGCATGCGCACCGGGAATCCGCGGATCTGGAAATCCTTCTCCTCGAGAATGTTGAGCAGGCCCACCTGGATGCGCGGCTGGAGGTCGGGCAGCTCGTTGATCGCGAAGATCCCGCGGTTCGAGCGCGGGATGATGCCGTAGTGGATGACGCGCTCGTCCGAGTAGTCGAGACGCAGGGTCGCGGCCTTGATCGGATCGATGTCGCCGATCAGGTCGGCGATCGTGACGTCCGGCGTGGCGAGCTTCTCCTGGTAGCGCGCCGCGCGCGGGATCCACTCGATCGGCGTGTCGTCGCCCTTCGATTCCAGCAGCGTGCGCGCATGGTGGGTGAGCGGCTGGAGCGGGTCGCTGTGGAGCGGGCAGCCCTCGACCGCCGGGATCCACTCGTCCAGGAACTGGACCAGCGCCCGGAGCAGCCGGGTCTTGGCCTGGCCGCGCAGCCCGAGCAGGATGAAGTCGTGGCGCGACAGGATCGCGTTGACGATCTGGGGCTCCACCGTGTGCTCGTAGCCGACGATGCCCGGGAACAGGGCGGCCCGGTCGCGCAGCCGCGCCATGAGATTGGCGCGCAGCTCGTCCTTGACGGTGCGTGACGAATGGCCGGAAGCCTTGAGCTCGCGAAGGGTGCGGGGACGCGACATTCGACGGGATTCTCCTGGCGGGCGGTCGACCCGATGGCATGGTCGGCTCCGCTCCGCCGGCAGGTGGCGCGGCCCGGCCTGAGGGGGAGTCGGCGATCAGTTTACGGGCTGACTGTCGCACGTGCAACGCGGTGCGGTGCTTCCCTTCCTGTCCGCCTGAGCCTTGGATGATCGTCCAGCCGATGCGGTTCCTCTGCTATGCTGCCGCACCGTTTCCGGCGCCGCTCGCCTCCAGCCCCAAGGGTGCCCCCATGCATGCGCGATCGTTCTTCCATCCGCTGCTCCCTCTCCTTCTTCTCCTGGGAACCACGATGACCGAGATGACCACCGCACAGGAACGCACCGCGACGCCCGAGCCCCCGGTCGCCAGGAAGGTGCCGCGGGTCGAGACGCTGCACGGCGACCGGCGGGTGGACGACTACTTCTGGCTGCGGCAGAAGAGCGATCCCGAAGTGATCCGCTATCTCGAGGCCGAAAACGCGTACACGACCGAGATGAGCCGGGGGACCGAGCCGTTCCAGGAGACGCTCTACAAGGAGATGCTCGCGCGCATCAAGCAGACCGACCTCTCGGTGCCGTACCGCCTGCGCGGCTACTACTATTACTCGCGCACCGAGGAGGGAAAGCAGTACCCGATCCAGTGCCGCAAGAAGGGCAGCCTCGAAGCACCCGAGGAGGTCGTGCTCGACCTGAACGAGCTGGCCAAGGGCCACGCGTTCCTGGGACTCGGCGCCTACACGGTGAGCGACGACGACCAGCGGCTCGCCTTCTCGCTCGACACCACCGGCTTCCGCCAGTACACGCTGCACGTCAAGGATCTCACCACCGGCCAGTGGGGTCCCGAGCGGGTCGACGAGGTCGGCTCGGTGGTGTGGGCGGCCGACAACGCGACCCTGTTCTACACGGTCGAGGACCCGGCCAAGCGCCAGTACCGCCTCTACCGCCACACGCTCGGCGCGCCGCACGACGGTGACGTGCTGGTCTACGAGGAGAAGGACGAGCGGTTCGAGCTCGACGCCCGCCGCTCGCTGAGCCGCGCGTACATCTTCCTCGAGACGGAGAGCCACACCGCCTCGGAGGTGCGCGTCCTCCCCGCCGACCGGCCCGCGGACGCGTTCCGGCTGATCGCCGCGCGCGAGAAGGACCACGAGTACTACATCGAGCATCACGGCGACCGTTTCTTCATCCGCACCAACCAGGGCGCGCCCAACTTCAGGCTGGTGTCGGCGCCGGTGGCGGATCCGGGCAAGGCGCACTGGACCGAGGTGCTCCCCCATCGCAAGGACGTCATGCTGAGCGGCATGACGTTCTTCGCCAACCACTACGTGCTGGTCGAGCGCGAGGGCGGGCTGCCGCAGCTTCGCATCACCGATTTCCGGAGCGGGGCGTCGCACCGCATCGCGTTCCCCGAGCCGGTGTACAGCGCGACCTCCGGCGCCAACCCCGAGTACGAGACCACCACCTTTCGCTACGGCTACCAGTCGTTCATCACCCCCAGCTCAATCTACGACTACGACATGGACTCGCGCGACGCGAAGCTCCTCAAGCGCACCGAGGTGCTGGGCGGGTTCGACCCCTCGCGCTACGAGTCGGAGCGCCTCTGGGCGACCGCGTCGGACGGCACTCGCATCCCGATCTCGGTGGTCTACCGCAAGGGCCTGGCGCACGACGGCAGCGCGCCGATGCTGCTGAACGGCTACGGCTCGTACGGCATCTCCCAGAACGCCACGTTCAACTCCAACCGCCTGAGCCTGATCGACCGCGGGGTGGTGTTCGCGATCGCCCACGTGCGCGGCGGCGGGGAGATGGGCAAGCCCTGGCACGAGCAGGGCCGGATGATGCACAAGAAGACCACCTTCACCGACTTCATCGCGGTCGCCGAGCACCTGATCGCGCAGAAGTACACCGCGCGCGACCGGCTGGTGATCCAGGGCGGGAGCGCCGGCGGCCTGCTCATGGGCGCGGTGACCAACATGCGCCCCGACCTGTTCAAGGCGGTGATCGCCGAGGTCCCGTTCGTGGACGTCATCAACACGATGAACGACGCCTCGCTGCCGCTCACGGTCGGCGAGTTCGAGGAGTGGGGCAATCCCAAGATCAAGGCGGAGTATGACTACATCAAGACCTACTGCCCCTACACCAATACGATCGCGAAGGCATACCCTTCGATGCTGGTGAAGACCTCGCTCAACGACAGCCAGGTCATGTACTGGGAGCCGGCCAAGTGGGTCGCGAAGCTGCGCGCCCTCAAGACCGACCGGAATCCGCTGCTGTTCAGGATCAACATGGGGGCCGGCCACGGCGGCTCCTCCGGCCGCTACGACGCGCTCCGCGAGGTGGCGTTCAACTACGCGTTCATCCTGAGCCAGTTCGCGATCCGCAGCTGAGCGGAGCGGGGCGCATGGCGCGCGATCCCGCGCTGCTCGCGGAGTGCCAGGCGCTGGTGGCGTCCCTGCGCCGCCATCCCACGCTCGCGGCGCTGCACGCGTCGGCGGAGTGGCCCGCGCTCGAGCCGCGGCTTCGGGCGCTGCTCGGCACGGTGCGCGTCCATCCGCCCGGGCGCGAGCCCGAACCGGCGCGCGATCCCGGCCGGCTGCGGGCGGTGCACTGGAACATCGAGCACGGCAACTGGTACCCGATGGTCGAGACCGCGCTCGCCTCCGATCCGCGGCTCGCGGGCGCCGACCTCGTCACGCTCAACGAGGTGGATCTCGGCATGGCGCGCGCCGGGAACCGCGACGTGGCCGCCGACCTGGCACGCGCGCTCGGGCTCCACGCGGCCTGGGCGCCGCTCTTCCTCGAGACCACGCCCGGCCGCCACGACGACGCCCACGCGGCGGCCGGGCAGGCGAATCACGAAGCACTGTTCGGGCTCGCGATCCTCTCGCGCTGGCCGTTCCGCTCGGCGCGCATCGTCGAGCTGCCCGGGCCGGACCGGCTCCAGTTCGACGCCGAGGGCATGTACGGGCGTTACGTCGCCCTGGTCGCCGAGGTCGAGCGGCCGGGGGCGCCGTTCGTCGCGGTCTCGGTGCACCTCGAGGTGCACCGCACCCGGGCGCACCGCGCGGTGCAGATGGCGGTGCTGATCGACGCGCTGGGTGCCGAGCGCCTGCCGCTGGTCATGGGCGGCGACTTCAACACCCACACCTTCGAGCGCGGCCGGCGCTG
>DATEMP010000327.1:0-4975 GCA_035275545.1 Candidatus Eiseniibacteriota bacterium
CTTCGACATGGGGGCGGCGATTCTACCGCGGTTCGCCGCCCGGGGGCACGGTCCCCGTGGTGTCGGCGACGACCGGTGCGTTCACCCGGGTCGTGTCCCCCTGGCGGCGGCGGTCGGCGATCTCCGATTCCGCCCGGTCGATCTGGGCCAGCATCTCGAGCGCCTGCGCGTTGCCCGGCCTCAGCCGGAGCAGCTCGCGGGCGCCCCGCCGGCACTCGTCGAGATCGCCGAGCCGCCACGAGACGAACGCGAGGCCGAACCATCCGCGCGCCTCGTCGGGCGCGACCTCGAGCAACCGCCGATAGGCCGCCTGCGCTGCGCGGTCGTCACCGTGCGCCTGCTCGGCCGAGGCCCACTGCAGCAGCACGCGCGGGCTCGGAGCGAGTGCCGCCGCCTGGCGCATCGCGGCCGCCGATTGCTCCCAGCGGTCGAGCTGGGCGTACCGGATGCCGAGGTAGTCCCAGGTCTTGGCGCGCTCCTCCTCCGACCGCGCCGGCGGCTGCGCGAGGTATGCCTCGACGCGCGCGAGGCCGCGCTCGAGATCCGCGTTGTGCATGAGCCACTGCACCGAGGGCGCGAGCGCGCCGAGGGCGGCGGGGACGCACAGCCACGCCCAGCCGCGGGCGCTGCGCGCGGCGATCGAGACCAGCCAGGCGGTCATGAGCGAGAGCGCCACCGCCGCGGCGGTGAAGTTGTCCCAGTCGCGGAACATGCCCTGGGGAGGATGGATGAGCAGCAGCATCGCCAGCCACGGCAGCGCCAGTGCCGCGAGCAGCGCCCCCTCGCGCACGTGCGCGCGCCAGCGCCCGTAGGCGATCAGCCCCGCGGGCAGCACGAGCGCGATCGGCGAGAGCAGCGCCACCACGTCGACCAGGTCGGCGGGGCGGGCGCCCGCGAACATCGCGGCGAGGATGCCGCCCTGCCGCATCACCTCGGGCGGCGTGAAGTGCACGGAGTCCATGGTCGCGAAGGTGCCGATGATACGCGGGAGCATGACGGTCAGCGCCGCGAGCGGGAGTGCTGCCGCGAGCCAGGTGCCCGGCCGCGACCAGCGCACGCAGCTCTGGGGCTGGCGGATCGCCAGCACCCAGCACAGCACCGCCGCCGGCAGGAGCCCGAGCGCCGAGCGGTGGAGCACCAGCCCGAGCGCCAGGCACACCGAGAGCAGCAGGAGCCCGCGCCCTTCGCGGATCACGCGCAGGCCGAGCACCGCCACCGCGGCGGTGAGGAGCGCGATCCCGGAGACCGCCTTGCCGTAGCCGGTGAACATGCCGAGTGTGCCGCCGAACAGGACGATCGCGCCGGCGGTGACACCGAACGCTCCGCGCTGCGAGAGTCCGCGCGCAAACGCCAGCGCGAGCACCGCGAGGATTCCCGCCTCGAGCGCCCCGAACAGCCGGGCTCCGGTGTTCACGTCGATGTGGAACGAGTCCACGAGCACGCGGGGAACCGTGTAGTGGAGGAACACGTCGAGCGGCAGCGCCTGGGGGAAGAGCGCTGAGGGCTGGAGTGCCCGCTCGGCGGTGCCGAACCTGAGCAGGAAGTCGCCCACGAAGCGCACCCGGTCGGGGAACCACCACACCAGCACCGCGGCGACGAATCCCCACAGGAGATACGCGACGGGCCCGAGGCCGTCGAAGATCTTGCCCAGCGCCTCGAGCCAGGGGCGCGCGATGCGGCCCAGCGGCGGGATCAGCGTGACCGCCGAGAGCGCCCACAGCGTCCAGCCCGGGATCGGGTGGATCCAGCGCAGCAGGTCGAACCCCCACGCCCACATCGAGGGCACGAACGCGAACGCCGCGCGCGCGAGCACGAGCGCGACCAGGCCGAGCCAGACCGCCAGCGCGGCGCGGGCGGAGCGGTCACTCGTCACGGAACACTCCGCGCGGCGCCGGGCACGCCCGTCCTAGTCTCCGAGCTCGCCATCCGCCAGATAGAAGAGTGTGCCGGGCTCGGGAAGCTGGACCGAGGAGGACCACACCGACGCGAGCGCCGACTGCGCCATGCGCGGCAGGAACCAGGGCCGCGGACGGCGCTGCTCGACCAGCCGGATCCGCTCGCCGGCGGGAACGCCGGCACGCCGGCGCGCCTCGGTGATCGCCGCTTCGAGTCCGCCGATCTCGTCGACCAGCCGGTGCTTCACCGCGTCCTCGCCCATCCACACGCGGCCGCGCGCCACCGAGTCCACCTGCGCCCACGCCAGGCGGCGCCCTTCGGCGACCTTGCTCACGAAGCCGCGGTAGTAGTCGTAGGTCGCGGAGTCCGCCGACGCCTGCATGGTGCGGTCCCAGTCCTTCGCGGTCGAGAGCCCGCCCATGTAGCGCCCGCGGTCGAAGTCGTCCTCGCGCACCCGGTGCTTCTCGTACCAGCCCTCGAGCGAGGGCTTGAGCGTGACCACGCCGATCGAGCCGGTGCGCGTGTGCCGGTCGGCGAAGATGCGGTCGCCGTGCGTGGAGATGTAGTAGCCGCCGCTGCCCGCCACGCTTCCCATCGAGACGATCACCGGCTTGCGGGTCTCGCGCTTGAGCCGCTGCACCGCATGATCGATGAGGTTCGAGGCGATCCCCGAGCCGCCCGGGCTCTCGACGCGCAGCACCACCGCGCGGACGCCCGGGGCGCGGAACGCGCGCTCGAGCTGATGGGTCACGGTCTCGGCGCCCATGGTCGCGCCCATCAGCAGGTCGTTGCCGCTCCGGCCGGGGCCGATCGCGCCGCTCGCGTACACCACCGCGACCGGCTGCGGCACCGTCCACGCGCGCTCCACCGCGGGGATCCGGGCGAGGTTCACGGTGCGCGGCCGCCCGCCGAGCCGCGCGAGCTGTCCCAGCATCCGCAGCGCGTCCTCCCGGTAGCCCACCGAGTCGATGAACCCGGCGCGCACCAGCTCGTGCGACGACCAGCGCCGCCCGTCGATCACGGTGAGCAGCCGCGCGCGGTCCATGCGGCGGTCGGCGGCCACCGTCGAGACGAACAGCTCCTGGGTGACGTCGAGGTTGCGCTCGATGGTCTCGCGGTCGGCGGCCGGGGTCGAGTCGGCGCTGTAGCCGCGCCACGCGGACTTGTAGGCGCCGTACGCGGTGCGGTCGATCCGCAGGCCCCAGTCGGCGAGCATTTTCCGGTAGTAGCGCCGCTCCGCACGCAGCCCGAGCCCGACGAAGTACGCCTCCTCACTGGCGACGATCCGGTCGCACGCGGCGGCGAGGTAGAGGTCGCCGCGCCCGCCGCCGTCCTCGAGGTAGGCCACCACCGGCTTGCCGGCGCGCCTCAGGCGCGCGATGCGCGGCCTCAGCTCCTCGAGCTGCGCCATGTTGGCGACCCCGCGCAGCTCCAGCAGCACGCCGCGCGTGAGCGGGTCCTCGAGGGCGCGCTCGAGCTGGCGGTGGATCGGCCCCACGGCGCGCGTCCCCTCGGCGCCCCCGAGCAGCGTGAAGCCCGAGAGCGGCTCGTCCCCCAGCACGCCCGCGAGCGGCACCGACGCCACCCGCCCCATGCCGGCGGCCAGCACGGTGCGGTCCTCGCCGCGATGGAGCGAGACCGCGTGCGTGGTGGCGCGGTGCTCCTGGTCCTGGTCCCAGGTGCCGGCGGCGTGATAGCCCATCTTGGTGCCGAGCAGCCCCAGGCCGATCTGGAACCCGCCGTGGTCCTGGACCGCGCCGCGCACGATGATGCCCGGCCCCACCTCGACCTGGGCGCCGATGCGCACCCGTGCCTGCTTGGGCGTGGTCGCCTCGGCGAGCATGAGGTCGGCGGTGAGGGTGACGTCCGGCCCGCGCGCGTACGCCTGCTCGCGCAGCCACGCGATCGGGCGGATGCCGATGCCGGCGGTGTAGACGCGGCCCAGGCGCTCGCCCAGGAAGCTGGGCTGGAACAGGTGGTCGGCCAGCCCGCCGATCGAGAGCCACGGCACCGGCCGCGACAAGAACCCCATCTTATAGTCGGTCGCCCGGCCGTCTCCCCCGTACTCGCGCAGCCGCGTGAACGCGAGTCCCACGCGCAGGCGGTCGTCTCCGCCCCGCATTCCGAAGGTCCAGGCGCGGGTGCCGTCGCGCGTGATGCTGGCCGCCACCCCCACGCCCCCGTGCGCGTACGCGGCGCGGTAGAGGCGGCCGCTCGGCTCGAAATCGGTGAGCGCGAGCAGCAGCTCGCCCGGGTAGTGGAGCCCGCCCGCGGCGGGATTGAGCAGGAATCCCGAGGCGCCGTCGGTGCTGGTGACGCTTTCGTTGCCGAACAGCGGCAGCGGCAGCTCGGGGGTGGGTGCGGCGCGCGCGGACGGCGCGAGGGCGAGGATGACGAGTGTGGCGAGCAGTGGTGCGTGTGGCCGGAGCATCGGCAAGACCTCCATGTCTCGCACCGTGGGGACCGCTACTGCGATGCGGTGACCCCGATGCGTGGGCAATGCGGAAGGAGCGGACAGATCGAGCAGCGCGGCTTGCGTGCCACGCACACCTGCCGCCCGTGAAGGATGAGCCAGTGGGAGAAGATCGACCAGCGCTCGCGCGGCACGATCTTCATGAGCGCGAACTCGATCTTGACCGGGTCGATCTCGCGGGTGAGCCCGATCCGCCGGGAGAGCCGGCTCACGTGGGTGTCCACGACCAGGCCCGGGATGCCGAAGGCGTTCCCGAGCACGACGTTCGCGGTCTTCCGACCCACGCCGTGGAGCTGGACCAGGGCTTCGAGGGTGCGCGGCACCTCGCCGCCGTGCAGGGCGACCAGGTCGGCGCAGCAGGACTGGATGGACTTGGCCTTGTTCCGGTAGAACCCGGTCGATCGGATCATGGTCTCGAGCTCGGTGCGCTCCGCGCCCGCCAGGGCGGCGGCGTCGGGGAAGCGCCGGAACAGGGCAGGCGTCACCATGTTGACGCGCTCGTCCGTGCACTGCGCCGAGAGAATGGTGGCGATCAGGAGCTGGAGCGCGTTCTCGTGATGGAGCGCGGTGGTGGCGTCCGGATAGCCGCGGGCGGGGATGTCGATG
>DATEMP010000328.1:0-16725 GCA_035275545.1 Candidatus Eiseniibacteriota bacterium
TTCGGCGCCCGCGGAGGCCGGACAGGGCTTCCCGGCGGCGGCCAGCGCCAGCGCCCGGATCCTGCCGAAGGTGACGCGCGCCTCCTCGGCCGCCAGGGTGGCGTCGGCGACCAGGGCGGTGACCCCGCGGTGGAGCTTGTCCATGCGCGGATCGGGATGCTCCCAGCGGTGGCCGAACCCGGCGGGATCGAACCCGCGCAGGTGCGCCTTCAACGCCGGCCGGTCGAGCAGTAGCGACCCGGGCGGGATCAACAGCCGGATGGTGAACTGGACCGGGTCGACGTGGTCCACGAGGTCGCGCGCCTCCACCACCTGGAGCACGTCGAGGTAGTCCTCGAGCGTGGTCCAGGGCGTGAATGCCACCAGGGAGGGCCGCAGCGCGAGCCCGGCGTCGCGGGTGATGTCGAGTGCCGCGAGCACGTCGGCGCGGGTGTGGCCTTTGTCCAGGTGCGCGAGCACGGTATCGCTCAGCGACTCGACCGCCGAGACCATGAAGAGCGCTCCCTCCTGCACCAGCGCCGGGAACAGCGCCCGGTGCTCGAGCACGTGCTCGATCTTGGCGGTGAAGTCGAAGGTGAGCCCGGGCCACGCGGCGTGCATGGCGCGCACCACCCGCAGCGAGTGGGTCGGGGCGTTGAGGAAGTCCGGATCGCCGAAGGTGACGTGTGTGGCGCCGAGCCCGGCGAGCCGGCCCACGTCGGCGAGCACGGTCTCGGCGGGCACCGCGAAGAAGCGCCCGTGGTAGACGGGCGGGATCGGGCAGTGCCGGCAGAGGTGCCGGCAGCCCCGGCTCGCCTCCACGTAGCCGACCAGGCCGTGTGCGCCCTGGTGCTCGAGGCGCGCGTAGCGCTCGAGCGGCGGCATGAGATCGCGCGCGGGCTGAGGGAAGTCGAGCTTGGCCAGCGCCGGTGCTGCGGGACGGCCCGCGGTGCTCACGCCCGCGGCGCCCACCGTGCCCGCGTCGAGTGCCCCGTCCGCATCGAGCGACTCCGCAAGCGACACCAGCGCCGCTTCGGACTCGCCGCCGATCGCCGAGTCGCCCCCGTGCGCGAGCAGCCACTCCGCGTTGAGCGCCGCGTAGAGCCCATGGAAGCACACGTGGGCGTCCGGATTCACCTCGCGCACCTGCGCCACCGCGCGCACCCCGAGCCTCAGCGCCGTGTGCATGGGCACCGAGACGCAGATCAGGCGCGCGCGCCGGACACGCTCCGCGTCGAAGCCCTCGACCGAGAGATCGAGGGCGGCGGGATCGAATCCGGCGCGCCGCAGGAACGCGGCGGCCGAGCCGATGCCGAGCGGCTGGTGGCCCAGCTCGTAGCAGGAGACGAGCAGGATCGCGCCCGGGGCGCGCAGCGACGTGGCGGTGAGGGGCGTCAACGCACCAGGACGAAGCGGCGCGTGTGGCGGATGTGCGGGCTCTGGCCGGTCTCGAGCAGCGCCAGGTAGACGCCCGCGGGCAGCGACTCACCGCGGTCGCCACGGCCGTCCCACGCGATCGTGGAGGTGCCCGCCTCACGCACGCCTTCGAACACGCGCGCCACTCGGCGGCCGGTGATGTCCAGCACCGTGACCGCCACCCATCCGCTGCGCGGCAGCGTGAAGCGCAGCGCCAGCGCGCCGGTACCGGGCTGGAACGGGCTCGGAGCAGGCGGATCGAAGCGCAGCGCGGTCGCGAACGGCGCCGGCTCCACCCCCACCGGGTTCGGCGCCACCGGCGTCACCGACACCACGGTGGTCGCCCCGGCGTTGAGCGTGCAGTTCACGTACACGTTGAGACGCCCGCCATGGCGGATGGTCTGGGCGATCGTGCCGCCGGTGGCGGCCACCGTCGAGTCGTGGTCGGCGAGCACGAACAGGAGCTGTGCCCGCTCCCAGGTCTCGCCGAACCGGTTGAGCACCGTCGCGGTGAGCCGTCCCTGCGTGCCGTCATTGGGCCCGTTCCAGGTGGTGGTGAGCGAATCGGTGCTGGTGCCGCTGTGGTGCATCGGGCCCGGCGACATGACGCCGTTGCTCACCCGGAAGATGCGGAACGTGCGCCGGCCGTCGATCACCGACTGGAGCCCGAGGTTGAACGGCTGGGCGGTCCGGTTGCCCTCGGCGACCCCGTGGTTGTGTCCCCAGATCACGCCGTTCAGCCCGAGCGCCGCGGGATTGCTGAACTGCGTCGTGGTCGGCCCGCCGAAGTCGTAGTGGTAGAAGGCGAGCTTCTTCGAACCCGGGGGCGCCGCCGCCACGTCGGCGGCGAGCCAGTTCATCTGCTCCGGGGTCATGCTCTTGGCGCCCCAGATCGGGGTCTGGTAGCCGTCGTAGGAGCCGTTGTTGAGGTAGCTCTCGAGCCCGATCACGTGCAGGGGGCCGTAGTCGAAGCTGAAGTTCTGCGAGTGGTTCGGATCCCCGGCGGGCGGCGCGCCCAGGAACGGCCAGCCAAAGTAGCGCCACCAGTTCTTGCGCGACGTGCCCGCAGGCGGCGGCGTGGGCTGCCAGCCGCCGATGTCGTGGTTGCCGGAGATCACGAACATCGGCATGAACAGCCGCGACATCGCGTCCTTGGCCCGCCCCATCTCGTACATCCCCAAATACTCCTCGAGCTCGCCCTCGTTCACGAGGTCGCCGGTGTGGAGGATGAACTCGGGGTGGATGACGTTGAGGTCGGCGACCACCGCGTTGAAGTCCGGCATCCCGGTGGTGTCGGCGGTGTTGAAGCCCGCGCCGTCCGAGAAGGTGTGATCGGGCAGGTGGGTGTCGCTGATCTGGGCGAAGTAGTAGTCGGTGCGGTAGGCGGGGATCACCTTGACCGCATGCGCCGAGAGGTCGGGCGCTGTGCTGCTCGACGTGAGCTCGAGGTCGTAGATCTCCTCGGGCGTGCCCGCCGGCACCGTGAAGGCGAGCTCCCAGCGGGCCTTGGTGGGCTGGTAGCCACCTCCGGCCACCGCGAGCGGCACCGTGAGGGCGCCGAACTTGAGCGAGGCGTTCCAGCCTCCCGCCCCGGCGCCGGCGTTGGCCCACACCGTGAACGTGTCCCCCGGCCGCGCGATCACCGGCAGGTTCGGCAGCGGCCGCCAGATGGTGGTGAGCGTGTCGCCGTAGGTCCAGGCGCCGGCCGGGCCGGCGGCGATGAGGCCGGCGAACGCGCACAGCACGCAGATAATCGGGGCTCGGGAGCGCAAGGGTCCTCGCAGGATGGTGGCGCGAACGTGTGCGGAGGAGTATAGCGGAGCGCTGGCAACCCATGGCGCATGCAGGCTGTGGTGCCGGGAGCAGGAATCGAACCTGCACGGGGTTTCCCCCGGGGTCTTTTAAGGACCCTGCGTCTAGCCAGTTTCGCCATCCCGGCCCGCGCCATTCAGGGCACTTCGCCGGGCCAGACTAGCGGAGAACGACCGCCTTCGCGATGCGCCGCGCGGACCCCTGCGTCACGCGCACCAGGTAGACGCCCGCGGCCAGGCCCTCGCGCAGATCGAGCGTGTGGCGGCCGGCGCGGAGCGAGGTGAGCGCGTGCGCGCGGACACGGCGGCCGGTAACGTCGATCAGCTCGAGCGTGGCAGGAGCATCGCCGGGAAGGGCGAGCTCGATCCGCAGCGCGCCGCGCTCCGGCGCGGGGTTCATGACCCGGAGCGACAGCTCCGCGGGCGGAAGGTCGAGCGAGGCCGCCACCGCCGGAGCCGCGGAGGACGCCGCCGCGCCGGTGGTGGCGAGATCGACGTGCAGCAGTGCCGCACCCGCCGCCCGGCCTTCGAACGCGCTCGCGGTGCGGCGCCCGGTGCCGGTGACGATGATCGCGATCGCGTTGCCGCTCGCCCAGCCCGGCCGGCTGACCACTTCCTGGATCAGCGCGCCGAGATCGGGCGTGCGCTGGTTGGGACCCGCCTCGCCCACCACGCTCCACGGCACCGGATTCCAGCTCGCCGAGGCGGTGGTGCGGGCGCGGCCCGAAATGCTGGCCGGCGCGGTCGTGAACGCCGTGGCGTGGTCGGCCGCCTGCGCCTGGATCAGCAGGCTGGTCGCCTCGCTCTTCGCCTCGTCGGTCTCGAACTGGACCCAGGCGCCGGCGATCGTGGCGCCCTGGGGGATGGTCACATTCGTGAACCGCATGCCCACCCGCTGGTTGCTGCCGTCGAACACCAACTCGAGGTCCGAGCTGCCGAGATCCATCGCGCCGGTGGCGCTCTCCTCGGCGTCGTCGCTGCCCACCGCCACGCGGCGCTCCAGGAACGACGCCGCGGTCAGCACCGTCACCTGAAGCGAGTCGCTGGAGCCCAGCTCGCCGTCCGACGCCTCGAGCCGCAGCCAGTAGGTGCCCACGGCCGTGAACGTCGCGCGGGTGTCCACCGCGTTCGGGTTTTCGAAGCTGACCGGGGCCGGACCGGTCGCGGTCCACGTGGTGGTGAGCGCCGGGGGCACGGGCTGATTGTCGTCGGTGACGGTAGCGTCCAGGATCGCGTCGGACGGCAGCGCGATGGTCTGGTTCGCCCCCGCGTCCACCACCGGCGCGGTGTTGGGCGGCGGAGGCGGCGGTGGTCCCGAAGGGCCGAGCTCGATGTGGAGCAGGGCCGCCCCTGTAGCCCGCCCTTCGAACGATCGTGCCGTGCGGTGGCCGGTGCCGGTGATGATGAACGCGATCGCGTTGCCGCTGGTCCAGCCCGGGCGGTTGACCACCTCCTGCACCACCGCCGCGAGATCGGGGGTGCGCTGGCCCGCCCCCGCCTGGCCGGTCGCGGTCCACGCGGGCGGCGACCACGCCGCCGAGGCCGTGGTCCGTGGCCGACCCGAGACGTTGTTCGTGACCTTCGCAAACGTGGACGCGTGGTCGGCCGCCTGCGCCTGGATCACGAGGTTGGTGATCTCGCTCTGCTTCTCGTCCGCCTCGAACTGGATCCAGGCGGCGGCGATCGTGGTGCCCGGCGGGATGGGCAGGCTCGCGAACCGGAGCCCCACGCGCTGGGTGGTGCGGTCTTGCACGAGCTCGAGGTCGGAGTTCCCGGGGTCGGTCGCTCCGGCGGAGCTTTCCTCGGCGTCGTCGCTCCCGGCGGCGACCCGGCGGTCGATCACGTTGCTCGGCGGGGGCGGTGGGGGCGGCGGTGGCGGCGGCGCGCCCCCGCCGAGCTCGTAGGCGCCGAGATCGGGGGCGCTGCCGGTGTAGCTCGAAGGCGGGAGGCTGAGCACCGTCTGGCCCTGCCACAGGTAGGTGGCGGTGCCGGCGTCGATGGCCGGGCTCCCGCTGGTGAGCCCGCCGGACGCGGTCAGCATCGGGTTGGCGATGGTCGTGTGCGCGGGGTCCACGACGCTCTCCTCGTAATGGATGCCGTTGTTCCAGAACATCGTGTACGCCACGATCGAGTTCCCGCCCACACGTCGCACCGCGCTCGCCTGGGTTCCGATGAAGATGTTGTTGAGGGCGATGACGTTCGCGCCGCCCACGAACCCATAGTGCTCGCCCGAGAAGGTGTTGTTCGTCAGGTAGACGCGCTCGGCAATCGGGGCGCCGACGAACGTCTCCCCCGTCTGCCCGTCGGGCATGCATCCGACCGAGGCGTCGAGGTTGCCGCTGAAGTAGTTGTTCTCGAGGCGGATGACGCGGTCCGAAGCATCGGGATAGTCGATCAACTGGATGCCGTCGCCGCCGTTGTTCACGATCCGGTTGCGCAGGAACTGGATGTTCAGCACCGGGCCGGCGTAGGCGTACAGACGGAACTCGACGCCGTCCTGGTGGTTGTCACGGAGGACGTTGTCGCTCGCGACCAGGTCGATCCGGCCGTTGATGTCGATCCCGTCATCCCGGTTGTTGGAGATGACACAATTCCGGATCGTGCCCCCCGCTCCGCTCTGGTAGTCCAGACCGTCGGCGGTCGAGGACACGCGGCACCAGGCGACGTCGAGCGGCGCGTGCGCCCGGATGCCGTCCTCACCGCGCCGGATCGTAAGGCCGATGACCGCGCTGCCTCCGGCGGTGGATCCGAACTCGATCACCGCGTTCCCGGCGCAATCGCCGGGATTGCACGGGCCGGCGCCCACCGTATCGATCACGGTCTGAGCGATGTAATTGGTATCGCCGGTGGTGGCGTACCAGGAGGCGATGGTGACCGCCTTGCCGGTGACGAAGACCCCGCCGATGTGGGTGCCGGGGGCGACCAGGATTGTGTCGTGGTTCGCCGCCGCGGCGACCGCCGCTTTCACGGTCGAATACTGGGCGGGAACGTTGTGCCGGGCGGCGTGCGCCGGCCACGCGGGCAGGATTCCGGCGACGGCGGCGAGCAGCAGTAGCACGCCGCGGAACGATCGCCGGCCGAGCCGCCGGTGCGACACCGGGTTCACGATGGTACGCCTCGAGATGTCGATGCGAGGTGCAGGCGCCGAACCCGGGAAGGCGTGTCAGCGGTCATGCTCCGCTATGCGAAGCATGTATCAAACGAGACTATGAAAAGAATACCACGAAACAGTCCGGAGACAAGGAGGAGACTGTGGACTGCTGCTAGTGGTGCCCGCCGTGGCCGGCGAGCACATCCGGGACCTTCACCAGCGGGTACTTCGAGACGAAGTTGTGCACCCGCCAGCCGAACACTCCCAGGAAGCCGAGCGACACGCCGATCTCGGGAAGACCGACCCAGACGTGCTCGGGGCTCAGCGACGGCATGATGAGGATGCTGCGCTCCATCCACATGCCGAACAGGACGATGATCGAGAACAGGGCGAGCCAGAACGGGCTCTTCTTCGTGTACATGTTCATCAGGCCCAGGAAGGGCAGCAGGAAGACGAACGTGAACACGGTGAACGCCAGCGTGCGCCAGGGGGCCTCGAAGCGCAGGAACACGAAGCCGGTCTCCTCCGGCATGTTCGCGTACCAGATCGGCAGGTACTGGGACCAGAACTGGTAGACCCAGAAGACGCTGAAGCCGAACAGGATCTTGCCGGTGTCCCAGAGGTGCGCCGGGGTGATGTAGCGGTGGAGCTGGTAGCGCGACCGGAGCCGGGAGGTGAGGAGCGCGGTCATCGCGATCCCGGAGAGGAACGCGCCCATGATGAACCACCAGCCGAACAGCGTGCTCACCCACTGGGGGGTGATCGACATGATGAAGTCCCACGCGAGCAGGGTGTAGAACACCGCGTAGGCGATGACGATCATCGGCGCGCGCTGCGAGAGCCGGTGCCGCTGCCAGTCCGCCTCGACCTGGTCGCCGCGCCAGCCCTCGCTCAGCTTCTCGTAGTCGGGCTTGAGCTCGGCGGCGACGTGGTTCTTGAGCAGGTGGGCGTCGGTGCGCAGCGAGAGCCGCACCAGGTCGCGGGTCAGCCACCAGAGCAGCAGCTGGCCGACCAGCGTGCGGATCATCAGGAACGGCACGTTGAGGTACGGCGCCTGGCGCGGCTCGACGTGCTGCACCCAGGGCAGGTAGGTGCCGATCCCGGCCAGCATGAGCACGACCAGCGCTCCGGTCCCCCATGGCAGGTAGGCGGAGAGCGCCTCCGCCACCCGCATGACCGGGCCGCCCCAGCGCCCGTTCGCGAGCCGGATCGCGCACGCCAGCACCACCGCGCCCTGGGCGATGCCGAGCCAGTAGACACAGTTGATCGCCCAGGCGCCCCACGCGCGCTGCGGCTGGGTGAACAGCAGCCACCCGAAGGTGGCGATCCCCACCACCATGAACGCGATCCAGATGCGCCGGCGGCGCGGGTTGGGCTTGACCGGCAGCCGCCCGGCGATGTCCTTCAAGACCGCGTCGCGCTCCGCGGCCGGCAGCGGGGTGTGGCCGTGGCTCACCGCGGGCTCGCTTTCTGCTGATGGCGGATGAAGTTCACGAGGTGCCACGCCTCCTCGGAGGAGACCTGGAATCCGTAGCTCGGCATGACCACGCCGCCGTGCCGGATGTACGAGTAGATGAAGCCGTCCCGGCGCTCGCGGGTCTGCTGGGCGAGCAGGTCGGGGGGCGGCATGAAGAGTGCGGCCACCGGGCCGTCGCCCGCCATCGCGCGGCCGTGGCAGGGCACGCACAGCTTCTTGAACAGCGAGTCGCCGCGGGCGATCGAGTGCTCGTCGGACGCGATCGGGTTGGTGGCGCGCTCCGCGAACACGTCGCGATCGATCTCGAGCTCGCGGCCGGTGGTCGGCACGCTCGCATCGTCGGGCCCGCGATAGATCCCCTTCTGCGCGGCGGGCGCGATCGAGCGCCGCATGTCACGGTACGGGTAGTAGTTCAGGTGCGTCAGCGAGCCGATCGCGTCGCGCGTGCCCTGCTGGACGCTGGGCGCCCAGAACACCGCGATCACCCCGGTCGCGACCAGCACGATCATGCTCTTAAGCATGGAGGGCGACCTCCTCCGCGCCGTGGCCGCGCATGAGCTCCTGCACCTGGGTCGCGGCCTCGCCCGCGCACGGGACCCAGATGCCGATGCGATCCTCGGTGAACCGCGGGTCGTGCGGGGTGGCGCTCTTGATCTCGGGCAGGCGCGCGAGCGCCAGCATGCCGAACAGGTTCGCGAGCGAGCCGAGCAGGATCATCGACTCGTAGCCGATGGTGACGAAGGGCGGCAGCGATCCCAGCTCCTTCCCTCCCACCACCAGCGGCCACGAGTAGACCGAGTAGTAGCAGAGCGAGAGCCCGCCGGTGAGTCCCAGCACCGCGCCGCCGAAGGTCACCCAGCGCACCAGTGACTGCTTCTGGTCGAGCGCCCGCTCGATGTCGTGGTAGGGCACCGGCGAGAGCACGCGCACGTCGCGGTGCCCGGCCTGGCGGAGCGTGCCCACCGCCGCGACCACGTCGTCCACGTAGTAGAAGACGCCCATGACCCCGCGGTGGGACACCTTGGGACCGGCGATGATCGCGTCCACCAGCTTGAGCAGCGGCGCAGGGAGCTTCATGAGGGCTTCTTCCGCATCGGCGGGGCGAGGGTTTCCTTGATCTCGGCGATCGAGAACGCGGGCAGGAGACGGATGAAGAGCAGGAAGTACATCCCGAACCACGCGAACGAACCCGCCAGGATCGCGGCCTCGGTCCACGACATCTTGTAGTTGACGCCCCAGTTGCTGGGCATGAACAGATGCGCGAGCGACCCGACGATGATGACGAAGCGCTCGAACCACATGCCGACGTTCACGAACAGCATGATGACGAACAGCGCCGCCATGTTGCGGCGCACGCTCTTGAACCACAGCACCAGCGGAATGATCACGTTGCAGGTGAACATGATCCAGCCCGCCCACCAGAAGTGGCCGAAGAACCGCCACCAGAACAGGTCACGCTCGTAGACGCTCGGCCCGTACCAGGCGCAGAAGAACTCGCACAGGTACGAGTATCCGACGATCGTCGAGGTGAGCAGCACGAGCTTGGCGAGCTTCTCCATGTGGTCGAGCGTGACGATGTGCTCGAGCCGGTAGCCCTTGCGGATGATGATGAGCAGGTTGATGACCAGCGCCACGCCCGAGAAAATCGCGCCGGCGACGAAGTAGGGCGCGAAGATGGTGCTGTGCCAGCCGGGGTTCTGCGCCATCGCGAAGTCCCAGGACACGACGCTGTGCACCGAGAGCACCAGCGGGGTCGCGAACGCGGCGAAGAACAGGTAGGCGCCGTAGAAGTGCTTCCACTGGATGTTCGAGCCCCGCCAGCCGAACGAGAAGATCGCGCCCAGCAGGCGGTGAAGCCGGTTCTTGGCGAAGTCGCGCTGCACCGCGGCGTCCGGGATGATGCCGACGAAGAAGAAGATGCTCGAGACCGTGAGGTAGGTGGTCACCGCGAACACGTCCCACTCGAGCGGCGAGCGGAAGTTGGGCCACAGCTGGCGCTGGTTCGGGTACGGGAACAGCCAGTACGCGAACCACGGCCGCCCGAGGTGGATGATCGGGAACAGCCCCGCGGTCATCACGCCGAACACGGTCATCGCCTCGGACACGCGGTAGACGGCGCGCCGGAAGTGCGAGCGGAACAGGAACAGGATCGCGCTCACCAGCGTTCCGCAGTGCGCGATGCCCACCCAGAACACGAAGTTCGTCACGTAGGACGCCCACATGACCGGGCGGGTGTGGCCGGCGACGCCGATGCCCATCACGATCTGGTTGCGCTCCGCGACCAGCGCCACCGCCAGGATGAGCAGGTCGAGCAGGAACACGCCCCACCAGATCTTCCCGGGACGCTCGAGCATCCGCAGGATGTCGGCGTTGAGCGACTTCTGGGTCACGGTGGCGGGCACGTGCTCGCTCGCCCCCACGTCCTCCGGGCTCGACGCCGGCTCGTACGTGATGTCAGCCATGCGTGGGCTCCTGGACGGCGCCGGCGTCGCGCCGGACCCGCTTCAAATAGGTGACGCCGGGCTTGGTGTTGAGCTCGTTGAACACCCAGTAGCGGCGCTCGCCGTGCGAGGCCTTGTGGACCGCGCTCTGATCGTCCGCGAGGTCGCCGAACACGATCGCCTGGGTCGGGCACGACTGGGCGCACGCGGTCTGGAACTCGCCGTCCCTCAGCGGGCGCTCCTCGTCCTTGGCGATCCCCTTGGCCTCGAGGATGCGCTGGATGCACATCGTGCACTTCTCCATGACGCCCTTGTTGCGCACCGTGACGTCCGGGTTGAGCTGCCAGTTGAGCGGCTCGGGGAACGCGAAGGTCGCCTTCTCGGGCGCCGCGTAGTCGAAGAAGTTGAACGCGCGCACCTTGTAGGGGCAGTTGTTCGAGCAGTAGCGGGTGCCGACGCAGCGGTTGTAGACCTGCGCGTTGAGCCCCTCGGGATTGTGGTAGGTGGCGTAGACCGGGCACACGGTCTCGCACGGGGCGTCACCGCAGTGCTGGCACATCATGGGCATGTGACGCACGTCGACGCGCCCCGGCTCCAGGCTCTCCTCGTAGCGGTCGAGACGGATCCACATCATCTCGCGACCGCGCTTGACCAGCTCGGGTCCCACGCTCGGCACGTTGTTCTCGGCGCTGCATGCCACCACGCAGGCGCTGCAGCCGGTGCACGAGTCGAGATCGATCGCCATCGCCCAGCGATGCTCGGCGCGCGCGTAGCTGCCCTTGTCGATCGGGTTGTTGCGCGGCCCGCGCGCCTTGTGGATCGGCTCGTACGCGGTGATCGCGTGCGCGGGGGTGCGCGCGCCCGGCTTGGGCTCGAGCGGCGTGGTGTGCTTGCCCAGCTTGGTCTGGGAGGGCGGCACCTCGTGATGCCCGCCCGCTTCCGCCGCGCCGTGCCCGTTCGCGGTGCCACCCAGGATCGCCGCGATCGGGATGATCTGGGCGATCTCGCGCCCGAACTGGCCCTTCTCGCGCTGCGTCATCACCAGGTCGGCCGCCTGGGTGGCGCGGGCCACCTTGGCGCGCGCGCTCAGGTACGCGACCGCGCCGGACGCCCCGTCCTGCGCGGGTGAGAGCAGCGCCGCCGGGTTGACCCCGCGCCCCTCGGCGTAGCGGCCGTAGGCGCTGTGGCCCTGCCCGAGCGGGATGGCGATGACGTCCTTGCGCAGCCCTCCATAGAGGTAGGCGGGCAGCTCGACCGATCCCGCCTCGGTCTCCACCTTGACCGCATCGCCCTGCGCGATCTTGAGCTTCGCGGCGGTCTCGGGATGGATCTCGACCCAGCTCCCCCACACCACCTTGCTGGTCGGGTCGGGGAGCTCCTGGAGCCAAGCCTTGTTGGCGCCGCGCCCGTCGAACAGCGAGGTCGAGGGGTAGAGGACCAGCGCCAGGTCGCCCGCGCCCTTGAGCTCGGGGACCGCGAACGCGGGGGTGCCGGACCAGCGCACCGCCGCCGCCTGCCCGGGCTCGAACTGGCCGCCGGCCTCGAGCGTCGCGCCCCAGTAAGTATCGAAGTCCCGCCCGGCGCCGAAGCGCTGGTGCATGGGCTGCCAGCGCGCCTTGACGTAGGCGGCCCAGGTCTCGGGGAAGCGGTCGCCGAAGCCCGCGCCGCGCGCGATCGCGATCAGCGTCTCGCCCGCCGGGCGTGCGTCGAAGGTCGGCACCCGCTGCATCGCCGGCTGCTGGATCGCGTGCACCCCGCGCCCGGGCTCGGCGTCGCCGATGGTCTCGAGCGCGTGCGTGGCGGGCAGCACCAGATCGCAGCGCTGCGTGGTCTCGTCCATGACGCCCGAGAGCGAGATCTTGAACGGCACCTTGTCCATCGCCGCCGGGAAGCCGGCCCATGCGGGGGCGGCGTACGCCGGGTTGGCCCCGTGCACGACCAGCACCTCGACCGCGCCGCGCGTCATGTCGGCGATCAGCTTTTGCAGATCGGCGAACGAGGCGACCCCGTCGAAGTTGACCCCGCGCTCGAAGCGCACCGTCTCGCCCACGTTGCCGGCCGCGTGGTTGAGCAGGTTGACCGCCGCGCACAGCGCCACCGACTGCTCGCTCTGGGCGGCGATCCCGCCCGCCACCGCCAGGCTCGGGCGCTGGGAGGCGAACAGGCGCGCCAGGCGCTGCACGGTCTCCGCCGGCACCTCGGTCTGCTGCGCGACCACGTCGGGCGTGAAGCTCGACACCGCGTCCGCGAGCGCGCCGCGGTCCGCCCCCTGGGCGAGCCCCTCGGCGAGGATGACCTGCGCCATGCCGAGCGCCAGGATCGCCTCGGTCCCGGGCCGGATCGCCACCCACTCGTCGGCGTTGGTGCCGGTGAGCGAGAGCCGCGGCTCGACCGCGACGAAGGTGCCCGCGCCGTCGCGCCGCGCGCGCATCGCCGCAAACCCGCGCGCGTAGCCGACCGGCGAGAGCCAGGTCTCGAGGAAGTCGGCGCCGAACGACACGACGCAGCGGGCGCGAGCGAAGTCGTAGTCGGGGATCTCGGCGCGGCCGAAGGTGCGCCGGTTCGCCTCGCGCAGGCTCTCGTGGGCGAACGGCTCGTACGCCATGTGGCTCGCCGAACCGCCCTCGGCCCATTCGCGCGCCAGCCGCTGGAGCGACCCGGTGACGTGCCCGGTCATGAGCGTGATGCCGCGCCGGCCGGTGGCCGCCGCGTTTACCTTGCTCGAGGCGAGCTGGAGGGCCTCGTCCCAGGTGATCGCCTTCCAGGCGCCGCCTTCCTTGCGCAACGGGGTGCGGATCCGGTCGGGATCGTAGAGACCCTGGAGCCCCGCCTGGCCGCGCGCGCACAGGCCGCCCAGGTTCACGGGATGCTTGGGGTTCCCCTCCACCTTGATCGCGCGGCCCTCGCGCGCCTTGACCAGCACGCCGCACCCCGCCGGGCACTCGGTGCAGGTGCTCGCGTACCAGTAGGCGACCCCGGGCATGATGTCGTTGGGCGCCACCAGGTACGGAATCAGCTTGTCGGCGGGCGGCGCGCAACCGGCCGCGGCGCCGGCCACGCCGACCCCGACCAGCCTCAGGAAATCGCGACGATTGAAGACCACCGGTTCTGACATGGGTTCCCTAGTGGTGACAGACCAGACAGTCCATGGAGGCCGGGAACTTCGGGTTGTCGAGATTCGCGCGGTGGCAGGTCACGCACCAACCCATCCGCAGCGACGGGTACTGGTAGACGACCGGCATGGTCTGCACTGGCCCGTGGCAGTCCTGGCAGGCGATGCCCGCCTTCACGTGGCGCTTGTGGTTGAACTTGACGTGGGCCGGCATCGCGTAGACCTCGACCCAGGGCACCGGCTCGCCGCGCTCGAAGTACCCGGCGAGCTTCTGGATCTCGGGGCTGTCGGCCTTCACCATCTTGTGGCAGCCCATGCAGGTGCTCACCGCCGGGATGTTCGCGATCGGGGACTTCTCGGCGCTGCTGTGGCAGTAGAGGCAGTTCATGCCCAGCTTGCCGGCGTGCAGCTCGTGGCTGAAAGCGATGGGCTGCTGCGGCCCCTTGGCCGCGTACGGAGGCGGCCAGGTGGGTTGCGTGAGGGCGACCGTGGCCGCCGCCAGGGCGGCAGCGCTGATGACGAACGCTAGGGCTCGTGTCATCGGACGGGCGCAACCTACGCTGCCGTTCGGAACCTGTCAAATGGGTTGTGAAAGACGGCACATAGTTCATCGAACCGCATCGCGGAGAATCGACTAGGCGGTCCTGGGCGGCGTGGACGCCGCGCGCGAAAGGGATGCGGACGGGGGTCCGCACCGGACCCCCGTCGCGCCGTGCCTCAGTGCAGCCGGGGCGGAGTGACGGTCTTGACCAGCTCGCCGGCCGCGATCCGGTCGGTGGTGAGACGGTTGTTGAGGATCGCGATCTCCTCGGCGTCGATCCCCGGCGTGCCCGCCGACGCGACCGCGCTCGCGAAGGTCGTGGCGCCCGCGATCCGCATCACCTTGACGCGCGCGGGTTGGGGACTCAGCCGCGCCGGGTCGCTGAGCGTCCGCAGCGAGCGCACCGTGGCGAGGATCGCCCGCGCGTCGGCGTCGTCCTGCTGCTGGGTCTTGCCCAGGAACTGGAACATCTGCTCGGGGCTCTTGCGGATGAACGCCGCCACCAGCACCTGCTCGCTCCCCGCCTCGCCGGGCGTGGCGATGTAGCCCACCCAGGCCGGGAAGCCGCCCACCGACTCGGGATTCCCGCGCGAGTTCGAGACGTTGCCCGCGCTGGTGAGCTTGGCCAGGTAGGCGGTGGGCGAGAGGTCCGCCGCGTTCGCGAGCGAGAGCTGCATGATCGCGCGCTGCTCGGGGGCGCCGGCGAGCACCGCGCTCTTGGTGTTCTGGTACTGCCATCCGCTCGGCATCTGGAGCGTGAAACGCATCTCGGGGTGATAGAGGACGTTGCCCTCGAAATAGCCCTGACGCGGATCGTCGCCGTAGACGATGTTGTCGGTGAGCTGGATGAACTCGTTGTGGTTCACGATCAGCCCGGTCTTTCCCTGCGCCGCCGCCTCGGCGAGCTTCTGCGTGGTCACTTCGCGGTCGCCGGGATCGGGATGGGTCGAGAGGAACCCCGGCAGCCGCTGCCCGGCGCGCTCGCCCACCCGCTTGAGCATGCCGTAGGTGGGCGGGATCTCGCGCGGGTCGTAGCCCGCCTTGGTGGAGTAGTCGACACCCAGCGCGTCCGCCTCGTTCTCGTGGTCGCGCGAGTACTTGAGGAACAGGAGCCCGAGCGCCTGCTGGGCCACCTGGCCGTAGCGTCCCACGGTCGGCGAGAGGATCGACGCCACCCCGAGCCCGAGCCCGGCGAGCTGCTGCTTGGTGATCTGCTGGGCGCTGTGGCGGTGGGTGACGTGCCCGATCTCGTGGCCGAGCACGCCCGCGAGCTGCGCGTCGGAGTTGAGGTGGGCCAGGATGCCGCGGGTGATGTAGATGTAGCCGCCCGGCATCGCGAACGCGTTGACGCTCGCATCGTCGATCACGGTGAAGTGCCAGTCGAGATTGGGCAGATGCGAAACCCTGGCGAGCTTCTGCCCCATGTCGTTGACGTGCTTCTGGATCGCGGCGTCGTTGTAGAGACCGTATTCCGCGAGAACGGCCTGGTAGCCCTCGCGGCCCATCTGTTCCTCCTGGCCTGCGCTGACCAGGGAGATCTCCTTCTTCCCGGTGACCGGATTGGTGGCGCAGCCGGCGAGGAACGGCAAAGCGGTGAGCAGCATGAGTGCGGCGTGGACGGCGAAGCGGGGGCGGCCAGGCGAGGGCACGAGGCCCGTGAAGCGCGTGGATTCCATACCATTGACCTTATCACCGTCCGGGCGGCGCTCAACCTCCGGACGTGATACCCCTGTCAGTAGCGCGGGACGGACGGATCCACGTCCTTCGACCACGCGTCGATGCCGCCGCGGAGGTTCTTGAGCTTGCGGAATCCCGACTGCCGCAGGAACTCGAGCGCCCGCATGCTGCGCTGGCCGTGATGGCATTGGAGGACGATCTCGCGGCTGGTGTCGAGCTCCGCGAGCCGCGCGGGCAGCGTGTTGAGCGGCATGAGCGTCGCGCCCGGCAGCCGGGAGATCTCCCACTCGTGCGGCTCGCGCACGTCGATCAGCATGAAGTTGTCGCCGCGCTGGTACCGCTCGTTCAGCTCGCGCGCCGAGATCTCCCAATCGCGCGCCTCGGCGTCCGCCTGCTCGACCGGCGTGAGCCCGCAGAACGCCTCGTAATCGACCAGCGCCTTGATGGTGGCGCGCGGTCCGCAGAGCGGGCAGTCCGGATCCTTGCGCAGCGACAGCTCGCGGAACGACATCGCCAGCGCGTCGAACAGCAGCAGCCGCCCGATCAGCGGCTCGCCAACGCCCAGCAGCAGTTTCAGGGTCTCGACGCCCTGGATGACGCCGATCACGCCCGGCAGCACGCCGAGCACGCCGCCCTCGGCGCACGACGGCACCAGGCCGGGTGGCGGCGGATCGGGATAGAGGCAGCGGTAGCAGGGCCCGACCCGCGCGTCGAACACGCTCGCCTGGCCCTCGAAGCGGAAGATGCTCCCGTAGGCGTTGGGCTTGCCGAGCAGCACGCACGCGTCGTTCACCAGGTACCGGGTGGGGAAGTTGTCGGTGCCGTCGGCGATCACGTCGTAGCGCGCGAGGATTTCCATCGCGTTGGCGCTCGAGAGGCGCGTCTCGTGGAGCTCGACCTGAACGCCGGGGTTGAGGTCGGCGAGCCGGTCGCGCGCGCCTTCGAGCTTCGGGCGACCCACGTTGCGCGTGCCGTAGAGGATCTGCCGCTGCAGGTTGCTCGCGTCGACCGTGTCGAAGTCGACCAGCCCGATCCGCCCCACGCCCGCGGCGGCGAGGTAGAGGGCGAGCGGCGAGCCCAGCCCGCCGGTGCCCACCACCAGCACGCTCGCGGCCTTGAGCTTGCGCTGCCCCGCGAGCCCCACCTCGGGAAGGATGAGGTGCCGCCCGTAGCGGAGCAG
>DATEMP010000329.1:0-5710 GCA_035275545.1 Candidatus Eiseniibacteriota bacterium
GTCGAGATCTTCAAGCCGGTCATCGACGACCGCTACGCCAGGGACGCCATCGTTTCCCACAGCGAGCTGCGCATCCCCTCGCGCTCGGTCAAAGAGGCGAAGGACATCCTGCGATTCGCCCACGAGGCGCAGGTCATCGGCATCGACGAGGGCCAGTTCCTGGGCCCGGAGCTCATCAAGGTGTGCGAGCGGCTGGCGCGGCGCGGCAAGCGGGTCATCGTCGCCGGGCTCGACCAGGACTACGCGGGCCGGCCGTTCGAGCCGATGCCGCAGCTGCTCGCGATCGCCGAGTACATCACCAAGACGCTGGCGATCTGCGTGGTGTGCGGAGCGCCCGCGAACCGCACGTACCGCAAGAAGCGCCGCGCCGGCCGCGTGGTGGTGGGCGGGGCCGATCTCTACGAGGCGCGCTGCCGCCGCTGCTACGAGCTGGGGCCGCAGGTCACCGCGCCCGAAATCCCACCGATCACCGGAGGATCTCATGAGGTTTCGCCGATGCGTCGCCGTCGTCGCCGTCGCCGCTCTCGCGCTGCTGCCGGCGGGGTGCGCAAAGAAGGCTGAGACCCCTGCCTCGTCCGGCGCCGGCAAGCCGGTCATCGGGCTGGTGTTCGATGTCGGCGGGCGCGGCGACAAGTCGTTCAACGACCAGGCGTATGCGGGGCTGGAGCGCGCCCAGAAGGAGCTGGGCATCACGTTCCACACGCTCGAGACCGGCGAGGGCGCCGATCGCGAGGCGGCGATGCGCCAGCTCGCCGCGGGCGACGCCCAACTGATCTTCGGCGTGGGGTTCCTGTTCACCGACGACATCCGCAAGCTCGCGACCGAGTTCCCGGACAAGAAGTTCGCGTGCGTCGACTACACGGTGAACCCCGGCGACACGCTGCCGCCCAACCTCGTGGCGCTCAAGTTCAAGGAGGAGGAGGGCTCCTACCTGGTCGGCGCGCTCGCGGCGCTGATCACCAAGACCGGCAAGCTCGGGTTCGTGGGCGGCATGCAGATCCCGCTGATCAAGAAGTTCGAGGCCGGCTACGTGGCCGGGGTCCACATCGTGAGCCCCAAGGCTCCCGTGATCATCAAGTACGCGGGCACCACCGGCACCGCGTTCAAGGACCCGACCAAGGGCAAGGAGCTGGCGCTCGCCGAGTACAACCAGGGCGTCGACATCATCTATCACGCCTCGGGATCCACCGGGCTGGGGGTGTTCGAAGCGGCGCGCGAGAAGAACAAGCTTGCGATCGGCGTCGACTCGGATCAGAACGACGAGGCTCCCGGTTTCATCCTCACCTCGATGGTGAAGCGGGTGGACGTCGCGGTATTCGACACCATCCAGGAAGTCATCGGGGGACGCTGGACGGGCGGCGTCAAGGTGTTCGGGCTCGCCGAGCAGGGTGTCACCTGGGTGTACGACGACCGGAACAAGGCGCTCATTCCCGACGCCGCCAAGGCGACCGTCGACTCGCTGCGCACGGTGATCCAGGGCGGCGGGATCGTGGTGCCCTCGCAGTAGCGCCCGCATGATCCCCGCATGAGCGGCGGCGCGGCTGCGTGGAGCGATCTCGGCGACGGCATCCGCGTGCGCCGGAGCGCGGCGTTCGCGATGAACTCGGTGCTGCTGCTCGACCCGCAGCACACCGTGATCGTCGACCCGGGCGTGCTGCCGTCCGAGCTGGACGATCTCGCGCGTGAGGTGACCGCCGCCAGGCCCAAGGCGACCACGCTGTTCTTCACCCACGCGCACTGGGACCACGTGCTCGGGCGGCCGTGGTGGCCCCGGGCAAAGACGATCGCGCACGACCGGTTCGCCGCCGAGGCGAAGCGTGACCGCGACACCATCCTGCGCGAGGCCGAGGCGATCGCCACGAAGCATGGCGAGCGCTGGGAGAAGGGGTTCACGCCCTTCAAGCCCGATCAGGAGGTGAGCGGGCTCCACTTCATGCGCCTCGACCCCTGGCGGCTGGTGTTCCGCGACGCGCCCGGGCACAGCGCGAGCCAGCTCTCCTGCCACCTGCCCGATCGCCGCCTCCTGATCGCCGCCGACATGCTGTCGGACATCGAGCCCCCGATCCTGAACGGACCTTGCGCGGTGTACCGGAAGACGCTCGATGCACTCATGAATCTCGCCGAGAACGACGCGATCGAGACGATCGTTCCCGGACACGGCAGCATCGCCCGCGACGGGGCCGATTGCATCGTGCGGCTGCTCGCCGACGCGCTTTACCTCACCGATCTCGAGACCCGCGCGAATCTCGCCGCGGATCAGGGGTTGTCGTTCGAGGACGCGCAGGAGTCGCTCGCGGCGATGGACTACACTGGCAAACGCTCCAAGACCTACCCCACCGAGTCGTTTCACCGCGACAACATGCGTTTCGCATTCGATGGCGTGATGGCAGAACGACGCTGACCGCAGGCGTTCCATCCTGGAGGAGTCATGCCCCGCGAGAACCTGAACCCGTTCGCGATCGCCCAGACCTACTTCAAGCAGGCCGCCGAACGTCTCCAGCTCGACTCCGGCATGCGGGCCATCCTCTCGACCCCCAAGCGCATCCTCACCGTGTCGATCCCGGTGAGGATGGATGACGGCACCTACAAGGTGTTCATCGGGCATCGGGTCGCGCACAACATGTCGCGCGGGCCGGCCAAGGGCGGCATCCGGTTCCATCCCGACGTCTCGCTCGACGAGGTCAAGGCGCTCGCCTCGTGGATGACCTGGAAGTGCGCGTGTCTCGGCCTGCCGTTCGGCGGGGGCAAGGGCGGCATCGAGGTGGACCCCCACAAGCTCTCGATCCACGAGCGCGAGCGCCTCACCCGGCGCTACACCAGCGAGATCCTGCCGTTGATCGGCCCCGACCAGGACATCCCCGCCCCCGACGTCTACACCGACGCCCAGACCATGGCGTGGATCATGGACACCTACAGCATGACCCGGGGCTCGACCTCGCTGGGGGTGGTGACCGGAAAGCCGCTGGCGCTGGGCGGCTCCCAGGGTCGCGACAAGGCGACCGCGCGCGGCGTGCAGTTCGTGCTGCGCGAGGCCTGCAAGGGGCTGAAGATGTCCATCAAGGGGGCGACCGTCGCGATCCAGGGCTACGGCAACGCCGGCAGCCACCTCGCCACCCTGCTGCACGCCGAGGGCGCGAAGATCGTGGCGGTCACGGATTCCAAGGGTGGCGTGCACGAGCCCAAGGGCCTCAACCCCGCCAAGCTCGCGGCGCTCAAGGCCGACGGCGAGAGCCTCCACACCTTCCCCGCCGGGAAGCCGATCAGCAACAAGCAGCTCCTCGAGCTGCCGGTGGACATCCTCGTGCCGGCGGCGCTCGAGAATCAGATCACATCGGCCAACGCGAGTCGCATCCGGGCGAAGATCATCGCGGAGGCGGCGAATGGCCCCACGACGCCGCTCGCCGACGACGTCCTGTTCAAGCGCGGACGCACGGTGATCCCCGACATCCTGGCCAACGCCGGCGGCGTGACGGTTTCATACTTCGAGTGGGTGCAGGACTTCTCGTCGTTCTTCTGGGACGAGGACGAGGTCGACAAGCGCCTCGAGGTGTACATGAGACGCGCCTACGCCGCGGTGGCCGAGACCGCGAGGCGGCACCGGTGCAGCCTGCGCGGTGGCGCCTACGTGCTGGCGGTGGACCGGGTCGCCGAGGCGACGCGCGTGCGCGGCATCTTCCCGTAGCTAGCGGTAGATCGACTTCACCTGCCCCCAGGTCTTGTTGGTGGTTGGAACGAAGCAGCCGGGGCCACCAATCCAAGGTTCCTGCCATACCATGAAGTTGCTGTTGAGAATTGAATTCACGAAGTATGTGTTGGAGTTGGTGTCGGTCAGCGTGATCTCTGTCAGAAACAGGCAGACCCCACTGCTGCAGCCCGCGCAGGCACCTGTGCCGACGGTCTTGCTGCTGTTGATGCGGATCGCCATCGAGTAGTACTCGGTGCCGGGATCCACTGCGACCGCAGCCGCATTCGACACCGCGGTACTGCCGATGAGGCGCGCGCGATTGGGCGCCATCCATGGCGTGTTTGCGGTGTTGAGGTACGCCGCGATGCTAGGTAGGTCCTGGCCCGCCCACGTATCCACGCAGGAGCCGGGGCCAATGTTCGGGGTCGTCAGGCTCAACTGGCGGCAGCTTCCGGCGTTCTTGAATTGCCACCAGTCGGGCAGGTTCGAGCCGGGCACAAAGATATCGATGACTTGGGTGTTTCCAACCAGCTGGGGAATCTGCTGTGGCGGATCGAACGATATGAAGATGTCGTGATTGCCGCTGTTGCTGTCACACGCGAACGTCTTGGCCGTCGTGCCTGCGGGACCGCAGTCATCCCAGAACATGTTGATTCCGGCCGCCGATGCCCACGAGGCGGTCAACGCGAGCAGCACGCCGGGGAGGAGAGCCTTCATCATGGCTCGAAAAGCATAAGGCCGGCAGCACGTCGGCGATATCGGAGAAAGACCCGGAAGCGGGGGTATCACCGGTAGAGCGACTTGATCGCGCCCCAGGTGCGGTTCTGTGCGGGCGTGGTGGCGCAGTCGGTGGGCCACCAGGGTGCCGCGCCCGTGCAGTCGCTGCGGCCGCCCTGCCACGTGGCGACATTGGAGAGCAGCGGGCTGCAGATCGCAAGGTCGCCGAACGCGGGCGGCTGGTAGAGCCAGATCGACGTCAGAATGATGCACGCCGGGACGTCGCAGCCGGCGCAGGCGCCCGCACCGGTGCTCGCGGCGTTGTCCAGCAGCAGCCGGAACCCGTAGTACTCGGTGCCGCTGTCGACCGCGCCCGCGATCGCCTCCGGGATCCCCATCGACACGTGGATGCGCATGCGGAACGGAAACCCGCCCGCCCCCGTCGTGTAGGCCAGCGAGCCCGCGGCCACGCCCGGCCAGTAGGTGCTGCAGAACGGCGTCTCCCCCGATCCCAGATCGAGCTGCAGCGACGCCGCGCGGCACCCGCCCACACCGAGCTGCCACCATGACGGAAGGTCCGATCCGTCCGTGGCGACATCGACCACCGCGGACGCACCGATGAGCTTCGTCACGCCGGCGGGCGGGTCGAACGTCGCCACGAGCACGTGCGAGCCGGTGTTGGTGTCGCATGCGAAGTCTTGGTTCGTCGCCGGCCCCCGGCTGCTGAAGCAATCGTTCCAGGAGAGATTGATGCCCGCGGCGGATGCCGCGGCTGGAGCGACGAGCAGAAGCACGTAGAGCGGAGCCTGTTTCAACATGGTCGGCCTCGGGCCTGCGCTGGGTGGATGACGCCTACGATAGCACCGGTCTCCGAGTGCGGACTATCGCTTCGCGCCCGCGTCCACCAGGTGATCCATCCCCCGCCCCCGTTTCACATAGAGGATCGCCTGGTCGTCGGTGAACACGCGCGCCCAGGTGGTGTCGCGGTCGTAGAACACGATCAGGCTGTCGGAGATCCCGCGGCGGTTGATGACCGCGTAATCGAACTGGAAGCGCCGCTCCAGCTCGCGCCACCAGGATTCGCGCCCGGTGGCGCGGGTGTAGACGTCCATGTCGTCCGGGCGGCCGGCGAAGTGGATGTCGGTGAACGGCAGCCGATCCGGCCACAAGCGCCAGAGCAGGAATCCGCCGGTCTCGAACTGGTTGAACATGCGCCCGCGCACGTCGCTGCGCTCGATGAAGTCGCACACGCCGTCGTACCGCACGATCGGCCTTATGCCGATCCCGAGCGGCGCCTCGGCGCGCGTG
>DATEMP010000330.1:0-5304 GCA_035275545.1 Candidatus Eiseniibacteriota bacterium
CGTCGCGGCGGCACCGCCAGCCCTGCCCGCCGAGCCGGGCGATCGCATCGTAGGCGCGCTGCCGCGCCCCGGCGACCGTCGCCCCACGTGCCATGACGTGCGCCCCGCGGCCGCCGCGCACCACCCAGCGATCGTCGACCCGCACCGTGCCGGCGTGGAATACCACGCACTCCTCGCCCGCGTCGAGCGCGTCGAGCCCTTCGATGACGCCGCCTCCCCGCTGCGTTTCCGGATAGCCCTCGTCCACGAGCGCCACGCTGACCGCGGCACCCGGCTCGCGGCGCACCGCCCCGGCATCGAGCCGCCCTTGGGCGGCGCTCGCGAGCAGCCGGGCGAGCGATCCGCCCACCAGCGGCAGGACCGCCTGGGTCTCGGGATCGCCGAAGCGGCAGTTGAACTCGATCACCTTCGGTCCCTGATCGGTGAGCATCAGGCCCGCGTAGAGCGTGCCCCGGTATGGTGTGCCGCGGCGCGCCATGGTCGCGAGCACCGGTGCGACGACCGTGCGGGCGACCGTCGCCTCGGCGGACGCGTCGAGTGCCGCGTGCGGCGCGTACGCCCCCATCCCGCCGGTGTTGGGGCCGCGATCGCCGTCGCGCGCGCGCTTGTAGTCGCGCGCCGGCGGCAGCAGCAGGTGACGCTCCCCGTCGCACACCGCCATGAGCGAGGCCTCCTCGCCCGCCAGATGCTCCTCGATCACCACGCGCCGGCCGGCGTCGCCGAAGCGGCCCTGCTCGAAGCAGGCGCGCAGGAACGCGTCGACCTCGATGCGCGCCTCGCTCACCAGCACCCCCTTGCCCGCCGCGAGCCCGTCGGCCTTGAGCACCCAGGGCGGACCGAACCCGTCGAGCGCGGCACGCGCGTCGGCGAGCGTGTCGCAGGCGCGGGCGCGCGCGGTCGGCACGCCCGCATCCTCCATGATCTGCTTGGCCACCCACTTGCTCGCCTCGAGACGCGCGGCGGCAGCGGAGGGGCCGTAGGTCGGGATGCCGCCGGCGTCCAGCGCGTCGGCCAGGCCTGAGGCGAGCGGCGCCTCGGGGCCGACCACCACCAGCGTCACCGCCTCGCGCCGCGCGAGATCGAGCAGCGCGGGCGCATCCGACTCGCGCACCGGGAAGCACGGGAAGGCGGAGGCGATGCCGTCGTTGCCGGGCGCGACCATCACCCGGGCGACATCGGGGTCGCGGGCCAGCCGCCACGCGAGCGCGTGCTCGCGTCCTCCTCCGCCGACGATCAGGATGCGATGGCTGCCGCCCACGCGCGGCACTCTACCGTGCCGGGGCGCGGCGTGAAAGCTCGGCCTCGAGCATGTCCTTGACGGTCTGGGGAACCGCCTGGCCGCCGCTCTTCTTCATCACCTGGCCCACCAGGAAGCCGAGGGTCGCGGTCTTGCCCGCCAGGTACTGGGAGACCGGCCCCGGGTTCTCGTCGATCGCCGCGCGCACCAGCGGCATTAGATCTTCGGCCGAGGACTGCACCTTCGACCCGTGGCGCTCGAGCAGCTCGGGCACGTCGCCGGGCTCGTCGGCGAGCCACACCACCACCTGCTTGGCGAGCGGCCCCGGGAGCTCCTTCGAGGCCACCGACTTCAGAAATGCCGCGAAGCGCGAGACCGGCACCTGCGCGGTCCAGTCGGCGAGCGACCAGTTCCGCTCCTTCAGGAGCCGCAGCACCTCGGTCATGAGCCAGTTGCTCGCGAGCTTGGGCTCGCCATGGGCGGCGAGTGCTTCAAAGTAGTCGGCGAGCTCGCGCTGCTCGCACAGGATGCCGGCGTCGTAGGCGGGCAGGCCCCAGCGGCTCACCAGCCGCTCGGCGCGCACCCACGGCAGCTCGGGCATCCGCTCGCGCGCCGAGGCGCGCCACGCCTCGTCGACCCGCAGCAGCGGCAGGTCGGGCTCCGGGAAGTAGCGGTAGTCGTGCGCGTGCTCCTTGGTGCGCATGATCGCGAGCTTGTCGTGGTCGAGATCGTAAAGCAGGGTCGCCTGCTCGATCCGTCCTCCAGACTTGACCACGCCCTCCTGGCGCGCGATTTCCGCGGTGAGGCCCTTCTCGACGCCCTTGATCGAGTTCAGGTTCTTGAGCTCGGTCTTGGTGCCGAACGCCTCGGTGCCGGCGGGGCGGATGCTCACGTTGGCGTCGCAGCGCAGGTGCCCCTTCTCCATGTCGCCTTCCGAGATCCCGAGCCAGCGCACCAGCCGCCGCAGCGCGATCAGGAACGCCGCGCATTCCGCGGGATCCCGGAACACCGGCTGCGTCACCAGCTCGAGCAGCGGCACGCCCGCGCGGTTGAAGTCGACGCGCGAGATCTGGCGGTCGCCGTGGCGCTCGGGATGGAACGACTTGCCGGTGTCCTCCTCGGCGTGGACGCGGATCAGGTCGAACGAGCGCCACGTGTCGCCGATCCGCACCGGGAGCGCGCCCCCTTCGCACAGCGGACGGTCGTACTGGGTGATCTGGAAGTTCTTCGGCATGTCCGGGTAGAAGTAGTGCTTGCGCGCGAACACGCTCTCGCCGCGGACCTCGCAGCCGAGCGCCAGGCCCAGCCGCACCGCCGCGTCCACCGCCGCCCGGTTGGTGATCGGCAGCGGGCCCGGCAGCCCCAGGCACACCGGGCACACGTTCGAGTTGGGCGCCGCGCCGAACTCGGCCGGGCAGCCGCAGAACATCTTGCTGCGCGTGTTGAGCTGGATGTGGCACTCCAGCCCGATTACCGCCTCGTGGGCCATGCAAACTCCGTCTCGTGCTCACGGCCGATGCGAGCGACCTCGCCGCGCGCCTCGAGCGCGCGTCCGGCGGCGAGCAGCCTGGGCTCCGCGTCGTCGGGGCCGAGGAGCTGGACCGCGCGCGGCAGCGCCGGGCCGCCGTTCGCCTTCGCGAGCCCCATCGGCACGGTGAGCCCCGGGATCCCCGCCAGGTTGGCGCCGATGGTGAAGATGTCGCTCAGGTACATCGCCAGCGGGTTCTCGGTCTTCTCGCCCAGCTTGAACGCCAGCGTCGGCGAGGCGGGCAGCATCATGAAATCGCAGCGCGCGAAGGCCGCCTCGTACTCGCGGCGGATGCGGGTGCGGGCGCGCTGCGCGGTGAGGTAGTAGGCATCGTAATAGCCGGCCGAGAGCGCGTAGGTGCCGAGAAGGATGCGCCGCTGCACCTCGGGCCCGAATCCCTCGCTGCGCGTGCGGGTGTAGAGCGCGCGCACGTCCGGGCTGTCCTCATGCCGGAACCCGTAGCGCACGCCGTCGAAGCGCGCCAGGTTCGAGCTCGCCTCGGCGGTCGCGACCAGGTAGTAGGTGGCGACCGAGAACTCGCCGGGCAGGAACTCGATCGCCACGCGCCGGGCACCGGCACGCTCGAGCGCCGCCGCCGCCTCGTCGAGGGCCTCGACCACCGCGGCGTCCACGCCCTCCTTCCAGAGGTTGGCGGGCCAGCCGAAGGTCATCCCCTGGACGCCGGCGTCCCACCGCGACACGTCGGGCGCGGGTGTCCCGCGCGTGGTCGCATCGAACCGGTCGTGCCCGGCGAGTGCCGCGTAGGTGTCGGCCACGTCGCCCGCGTGGCGGGCGAAGATCCCCACCTGGTCGAGCGAGGAGCCGAACGCGACCAGGCCGTAGCGCGAGAGCCGCCCGTAGGTGGGCTTCAAGCCGAACACGCCGCAGAACGCGGCCGGCTGCCGCACCGAGCCGCCGGTGTCGGAGCCGAGCCCGACCGGGCAGAGCCCGTAGGCGACTGCGGCCGCCGGGCCGCCGCTCGATCCGCCCGGCACGCGCGCGAGGTCGTAGGGGTTGCGGGTCGGACCGTAGCAGGAGTACTCGGTGGACGATCCCATCGCGAACTCGTCCATGTTGCCCTTGCCGGTCACCACCGCGCCCGCCGCGCGCAGCCGCCGGATCACCGTGGCGTCGTAGGGCGGCTGGTAGCCGGCCAGGATCTTGGAGGCACAGGTGGTGAGGTAGTCGGTGGTGCAGAGGTTGTCCTTCACCAGCACCGGGACGCCCTGGAGCGGACCCGATCGCACCGCCTCCGCCCCGCGCGCGCGCGCCGCCGTGTCGGCGTGTGCCACCGCGCGCACGTCCGCCTCCCATGCCGCCCCCGGTCCCTCCCACCCCGACTCGACCGCCGCGGCGGGCGTGACCTTGCCGCCGCGCACGCGCTCGGCCAGAGCGCGGGCCGAGAGCCGCCACAGCTCGGAGGCACTCACGGCGCCAGGTTCTCCACGATCGGCGGCACCAGGAAGAAGCCCTGCTCCGCCTCGGGTGCGGCGGCGAGCGCCGCGGACTGGCTCAGGCGCCGGTCGTCGAGCGCGTCCTCGCGCAGCGGCGCGTCGGCGGGCGCGAACACGCTCGGCTCGCATCCCTCGAGATCCAGCCGCTGCAGCGCACCCGCGAAGTCGAGCACCGCGGAGAGCTCGCCCGCCATGCGCTCGATGCGCGCCTCGGGAATCTCGAGCCGCGCAAGCTCGGCGATCTTCTTGACCTCGTCACGCGTGATCGTCATCGATCCCCCCGGTGAGGAAGCGGCCCAGCACCTTGCGCATCTGGGTGCCGAATCGGACCGTGAACTTGACGTCGCTGCCCTCGCCCTCGGCCATCACCACCACGCCGCGGCCGAAGGTCTCGTGGTGCACCTCGCGCCCCACGGTCCGCGCCAGCGCGCCGGTGGTGCGGTAGGCAGGGCCACTATTGGCGTCGCTCGACGCACGACGGCCCGACCAGGCGGGACGCGCTCCGGTGCTCGAGCCCCGCTCGGCGGAGACCAGCCCCGCGGTGCGCTCGCGATCGAGCAGCTCGGCGGGAATCTCCTCGACGAAGCGCGACACCTGGCCGCCGCGGGCGATGAACGCGCCGCCCGGCGCCATGCGCCGGCGGTAGGCGGCGGCGGTGAGCAGCACCTCGTCGCGCGCCCGGGTGATCGCGACGTAGAAGAGCCGCCGCTCCTCCTCGAGCTCGCTCTCCGACTCGGCGGATGAGGCGTGCGGGAAGAGCCCCTCCTCGAGCCCGGCGACGATCACCTGCGGGAACTCGAGGCCTTTGGCGTTGTGTGCGGTCAGGAGCAGCACGCGGTCGGCGCCCTCCTCGAGGCGGTCGGCGTCGGTGATGAGCGCGGTCTCGGACAGGAATCCGCGGGTCGCCTCCACCCCCTCCGCGGGCACGTACTCGGACGCGGCGACCAGGAGCTCCTCGACGTTGGCGCGCCGGTCGGCGGCGTCGCCGTCCAGCTCCTCGGCGCTCCCCAGCGATGCCAGGTACTCGGTGCGCTCGATGACCAGCGCGAGCAGCGTCGCCGGCGACTCGCCGAGCCGCGCGCGCA
>DATEMP010000331.1:0-2337 GCA_035275545.1 Candidatus Eiseniibacteriota bacterium
GCCACCGCCGACGCCGCCCCCTCGGCACTGCCCGCGGCGGTCGAAGCGACGCGCGCCGAGGATTCCCTCGCGGCCCGGGAGAGCGCGGCCGACGAGAGCTTCGCCACCGCGCTGGTGCCGCTGCGCGACGTCCAGATCGTGGCTCGCGTGGAGGGCGAGGTGGTCGCGGTCGACATCGAGGAGGGCCGCCGGGTGCAGGCCGGGGCCCGTCTGGCGCAGATCGACGATCGCGAGCAGCGTGCCGCGGTCAGCGAGCGCGACGCGGAGTTCTCGCGCGCCGAGGCCGCCTGGCTGCGGGTCAAGAAGCTGAACGACCAGAAGGTGATCTCGGACGAGCAGTTCATCGCCGCGCGCTCCGACTGGCAGGTGGCCGCGGCCCAGCGCGACCGCGCGCACCTCGAGCTCGAGCGCTGCGCGGTGCGCTCGCCGATCGCGGGCGTGGTCGAGCAGCGGCGCGTCCAGCGCGGACAGATGGTCAAGCCCGGCGATCCGCTGTTCCGGATCGGCGATCCCGACACGCTGCGCGCCGAGCTCCTGCTGCCCGAGGCCCGCCTCGGCACCGTGCGTCTCGGCCAGAAGGTGCAGATCATCCCGGCGGCCGGCAGCGCGCCGAGGATCGCGACCATCACCCGCATCGACCCGCTCGTGGATCCCGCGAGCAGCACGTTCCGGGTGGTGATCGACATCGACAACCGGGCCGGGAACATCCACGGCGGCGTCTCCGCGCGCGTCGTCCTCGAGCCGGCAACCGCCCCGCCCCGGTAGGACATGTCCGCCGTCCGGTATCCCCGGCTGCGCGCCGATCTCACCTGGCGCCGCTTCGTGACCGAGGGCGCGGACTCCTACATCTTCAAGGACGACATCACCCAGGAGTACGTCAAGCTCGACGTCATCAGCGGGGCGATCGCGCTTAGGCTCGACGGGAAGACCTCGCCGGACGAGCTGCTCGCCTGGGCCTCGGAGCACTGGCCGGGCCTCGAGTTCGACCTCGACTACATCGCCGACGTGATCGCCGACCTGCGGAATCACAAGTTCATCGAGGATCCGTTCCAGCGCAACGCGCTGCTGCTCGCGCGGGCCAAGGAGGAGCGCGCGCAGATCACCGCGAGCACCTTCAAGAACATCTTCTCGATCCCGCTCGGCACCGTGAACCCGGACAAGTTCCTGGCCCGCACCTACCCGGCGATCGGCTGGTTCTTCTCGCCGTTCTTCGTCTACCTCGGCCTGGCGCTGTTCTTCCTCTCGGTCTACGTGGTGTGGCTCAACCGAGACCACATCTCCGCCGGCTCGCAGATGATGTTCGGCGGCAGCGGCGGGTTCGGACTCGCGGCGTTCCTCCTCTGGCTCACGATCATCTTCTCCACCACCATCCACGAGCTCGGTCACGGCTACGCGGTCAAGCATTTCGGGGGCAAGGTCGACAAGATGGGGTTCATCTTCATCTTCGGCATGCCCTGCATGTTCTGCGACACCAGCGATTCGCACCTGTTCCCGAACTGGAAGCACCGGGCGGGTGTGGCGCTGGCCGGCACCTACACCGAGCTCTACGTGGCCGCGTTCGCGACCCTGGTGTGGTGGGTGACGCCGTCGGATCTCATGGTGAACCAGCTCGCCTACAACGTCATGATCTACTCGAGCGTGAGCGGCATCATCTTCAACTACAACCCGCTCGTGAAGCTCGACGGCTATTTCGTGCTCGCCGACTACCTCGACATGCCGAACCTCCAGGAGGACGCCTATGGCTACCTGGCGTACCTCTTCAAGCGCTACGTCCTCCGCATGAAGGACGAGCCCTGCCCGGCCGAGGGGCGCCGGCGCAAGCGCGTGCTGTTCACTTACGCCGTGCTCTCGATCCTCTACTCGATCTCGTTCACGCTGTTCGTGTTCATGCTCCTGCGCGGCCGCTTCATCCAGCAGTTCGCGTTCGTCGGGGCGGTGCTCGCCGCGGCGCTGATCGTGTTCGTGCTCAGCCGCGTCCTGAAGCCGATGCTCATGACCGCGCATGCCTGGGCGCTCGATCACCGCGGCCAGATCCGGCGCCACCAGCTGCCGATCGTGGGCGGGATCGCCCTGCTGCTCGGCCTGTTCCTGCTCCTTCCGGTTCCGGGACGCCATGCGTTCGGGGTCTCGATCGAGCCCGCGCGCGAAGCGGCGCTGGTGGCTCCCGAAGATCTCCGGTTGGTGCGCGCCGACTGGAAGGCCGGCCAGCAGGTCTCCGGCGGCCAGGTGCTCGCGGTGCTGGATGCCGAAGCGGCGGCGGCGATGCAGAGCGAGGCGCTCGCCGAAGCCGGGGCGCTGCGGATCGCCGACGGGGTCGCGCGCCGGTCCGGCGTGACG
>DATEMP010000332.1:0-4287 GCA_035275545.1 Candidatus Eiseniibacteriota bacterium
CTCCGCGCGCCAGCCCGACCGGGCCACGCGCGGTCGAGCCATCCCGGCTCCCGCCATCGCTCGTGATTCCGACGCGCCGCCTGGCGCGCCCGCCGCATTCCGATCCCAGCACCCTGTCGCTGTCGTACCCGAGGTCGGCCGATTGCCGCCTCCATGCCGTTCGCCCCGAGGGCGCGACGGCGTGCTTCATCATGCCCTCGATCGGAGGAACACCATGTCACGCATTCGAAGCATCACCGCGCTCACGCTCGCGCTCGCCCTGCTGAGCGTGCCGATCGCGTTCGCCGCGCACGCGGCGGGCTCGACGACCGAGACCAAGGCGTCAGGCAAGTCGATGTACGGCCTCGGCAAGCACCACCCGAAGGTGGACCTCAACTCGGCGACCCGCGAGGAGCTGATCGCTCTGCCCGGCGTGGGCGAGGCGATCGCGGACAAGATCATCGCCGCGCGTCCGCTCAAGTCGAAGGACGAGCTGATGTCGAAGAACATCGTGACCAAGGCGGAGTACTCGAAGATCTCGTCGCGCATCATCGCCAAGCAGCCGATGGCGGCGAGCAAGTAGTTCCACGGGGCTCGAACCGGTAGAGACGGCCGCGCGCCCGCTTGTTCCGCGGGGCGCGCGGCCCTACCTTCGCGCGCGACCACTCCAACTCCCGGAGCCTTCCATGCCCGATCTCGTGCTGCTCGCCGAAGCCGACGGCGTCGCCACCCTGGTGCTCAACCGTCCCGAGAAGCTCAACGCGTTCGACGACGACATGCGCACCCAGTTCGTCGCCGCGATCGACACCCTGGCCGCCCGGCCGGGCGTGCGCGCGCTGGTGATCACCGGCGCGGGCCGCGCGTTCTGCGCCGGCGGCGACATCGCCTACATGGTGCGGCTCAAGCAGGAGCGGGTGCCATATCAGAAGGGGCTCGGCACGCTGGTCGCCACCGGCACCACCGCGATCGCCAAGCTCGTGGCGCTGCCGTTCCCGACCATCGCGTGCGTCAACGGCGCCGCCGCGGGCGGCGGGGCCAACCTCGCGCTCGCCTGCGACCTGCGGATCGCCTCGGAGCGCGCGAGCTTCGGGCAGAGCTTCGTCAAGATCGGCATGCACGTGGACTGGGGCGGGAGCTGGTTCCTGCCGCGCCTGGTAGGGGTGTCGAAGGCGCTCGAGCTGTGCTGGACCGGCGACATGATCGACGCCGCCCAGGCGCTGAGCATCGGGCTGGTGAACCGCGTGGTGCCGCACGAGCGTCTGGATGAGGAGACGCGCTCGCTCGCGGTTCGCCTGGCCGGCTCGCCGCAGGGCAGCGTGCGCATGGCGAAGCAGAATCTGAGGGCGTCGTTCATGCGCACGCTCGACGAGGCGCTCGAGGCCGAGTACTGGGCGCAGGCGGACTGCTGGAACGACCCGGATTCCGACGAAGGCGTCCGCGCGTTCGTGGAGAAGCGGACGCCGGCCTACGGCGCGCTTGCTGCGGCCGGGGCGGCATCCGCTTCGTTCAGTGCGTGGAGGTTCGAGTAGCTAGGGCTTCGTCGCCCGCACCTTGACCGACGCCACGTTCGCGAAAGCCTCGGCCTCCGTGGATCCGGCGGGGAGCATGTCGAGCCCGACCTCGTAGCGGCCCTCGCCCAGCACGGTGACGTCGGCGAAGCCGGCGTCGCGCATCGCCTGGAGGTAGTCTTCGCGCAGCGAAGCGCCGGCGACGCAGCCCACGTAGAGGTCGACGTTCTTCTGCGCCTCGGGTGGGAGCGGGCGCGTGAGCACCAGATCGCTCACCAGCATCCGGCCACCCGGCTTCAGCACCCGCAGCGCCTCGCGGAACACCTGCGGCTTGTCGGGGGAGAGGTTCACCACGCAGTTCGAGATCACCAGATCCACCGACGCGTCGCGCACCGGCAGGTGCTCGATCTCGCCCAGCCGGAACTCGACGTTCGTGAACTCGCTCTTGGCGGCGTTGGCGCGCGCCCGCTCGATCATCGCCGGCGTCATGTCCACGCCGATCACACGCCCCGTGGGACCCACCTCGCGCGCGGCGAGGAAGCAGTCGATGCCGGCGCCCGAGCCCAGGTCGAGCACGGTCTCGCCGGGCCGCGCGGGCTCGAAATGCAGGGGATTGCCGCATCCCAGGCCCAGGTTCGCCCCTTCGGGCACCGCGGCCTTCTGCTCGGCGGTGTAGCCGATCTGGTCCATCACCGCCGCGGTGCTCTCCTGCGTGGCCTTGCTGGGATCGTCGGCCGCGCAGCCGCATCCACAGCCGCAGGACTTGCCCTCGGCGATCGCGCCGTACTTCTCGCGCACCGCCACACGAATGTCGCCGGTGGTACTCGTTCCGCTCATGGGAATGCTCCTCTCAGGCGCTTCAGATCGCGCCGATCAGGTCCTTGATGCGTTGGACTGCCTTGGGATTGACGCAGTAGCAGACACGAGGACCGTCGACCTCGCCCTCGATCAGCCCCGCCTCCTTCAGCACCTTGAGGTGCTGCGAGACGGTGGCCTGAGCGAGCGGCAGGGCATCGACGATCTCACCGCACACGCACTCGCCGTGAGCCAGCAGGCGGCGGAGGATCGCCACCCGCGCGGGGTGGCCGAGTGCCTTCGCGAGGCCCGCCAGCTCGGTGTCGCTCGTAGTCGGCGAGCCCGAGGCTCGCCCAGTCTTCGTCCCACGGGACGAGGCTCGAATGGTCCGGGTCATGTGCTCTCCAATCGTTCATCGCAAATATACGATTAAAGACCGGGCCGAAAGAAGCAGATTCTTTTTCTCACGTCCGCTCGGGAGGGTGTCAGCCAGGGGGTCTCTGCCCACCGAAGCGACTGGTAGCAGCGCCCTTGCGCCTGGCGGCGCCAGGCGCTACCCCATGCGTCGACCTCGGGGGCGCGGGGCTGGCGCTCCACGCAGCAGGCCTTCCGTGCTCAGATCCTCATCGACGTCGGGCCAGTGAATGCCGAAGCCGCCACCTGACACCTCCCAGTGACTCCGCTGGTCGGGGGTTGCGGCCATCAGTCGCGGATACCAGGCCAGCGGGACCGAAATGGTCCGTCCGTCCACCAGATCGACACTCAAGGTGTCATCCGTGCACCGGACATGCTTGACCATCTCGCCGGCGTTAGGGCTCGAACCACGCATCCCATGCCTCCAGGAACTCCCGCTCATGAGCTTCGACCATCCGCTGGATTCGACGAAGCTCGAACGTCGAGAAGCCCGAAGTGTAGGCCAGTGCCACCGGACCCAGCCAGAACTTCGCCGACGCTCGATCCCGGCCGACGTGCACGTGAGCGGGCTCGTTTGTCTCGTGGCTGTAGAAGAAGAAGCGGTAGGGGCCACTCCGGAGAACCGTCGGCACGAGGCCTGGCCCACGGGAGCGGGCAGTCGAGGGACCCAGCCGTATCGGCGCAAGAAGCGCTCCGACTCGGCCTTGCGCGTTGACGCTCCAAGAAACGGGTGCGTATACTCCGTCGGTTCTTGCCCCGACCATCCCTCGCGGCCGCCCGTGCGGCGGCCCCGCATAGCCCGGCCCTCGATCCTCCACGGAGATCCCGATCATGGATGCCACCAAGACCAAGCTGGTCGACTACCGCGTCAAGAACGCCGTCGCCTGGATCGAGCTCACCGATCCGCCCGCCAACACCTACACCTACGAGATGATGCGGGACCTGGACGAGGCGATCCTCCAGGCCCGGTTCGATGAGGCGGTGCACGCGATCGTGATCCGCGGTGCGGGGGAGAAGTTCTTCTGCGCGGGCGCCAATATCAACATGCTCAAGACCGTCAACCCGGTCTTCAAGTACTACTTCTGCCTGCACGCGAACGAGACGCTCAACCGCCTCGAGCAGACGCCCAAGCTGGTGATCGCCGCGCTCAACGGCCACACCGTGGGCGGCGGGCTCGAGATCGCGATGGCTGCCGACCTCCGCATCGCCCGCAAGGGCGCGGGCAAGCTGGGGCTCCCCGAGGTCACGCTGGGCGTGCTCCCGGGCACCGGCGGCACCCAGCGGCTCGCGCGGCTCGTGAACAAGAGCACCGCGATCGAGCTCATGGTGACCGGCGAGACGTTCGACTTCGAGCGCGGCAAGGACCTCGGCATCGTCAACCAGATCTGGGAGACCGCCACCGCGGATGAGTTCTTCGAGAAGGTGCAGAAGTACGCCGAACAGTTCTGCCCGCCCAACAAGGCCGCCAAGGCGGTGGGCCGCATCAAGCGCTCGGTGCAGAGCGGGATGGAGATCCCGTTCGAGTCGGCGCTCGCCGTCGAGCGCGAGCTGCAGCAGCAGCTCTTCCAGAGCGAGGATGCGAAGGAAGGAC
>DATEMP010000333.1:0-8204 GCA_035275545.1 Candidatus Eiseniibacteriota bacterium
CCCCCGGCCCTCTCCGCTCGCCATCCTGGCTCGCTGCAGTACGCCGAGGCTCGCTCCCGCCAGTCCTTGGCTCCGCTCGCCTCGGATGTGCCGGGGGGAGAGCCCTCTCGCGGCTTCCCCTGCGACGAGGCTGTATGCGCCGCACCGCTGCGGCTTGACACCCGCGTGACCCCGGTGGAGACTGCGGGCGCTTACGTCCGCCCAGGCCCTGGTGCAGGGCCGTCCGTCGTCCGTCACATTGTGAAAGTTGGCGCAAGCCGGCGATTGCCCCCGGCGCGCCCGAGGTGTGCGGGTGCTGCAAGTCGTTTGCATCAAGCAGGTCGCGGATACCGAGACGCGGGTCAAGGTGGCGGCGGACGGGCGGACGCTCGACCCGGCCGGGGTCACCTGGATCCTCAATCCCTACGACGAATTCGCCCTCGAGCAGGCGCTCCGGATCCGCGAGGCCCTGGGCTCGGGCGAGGTGGTCGTGATCTCGCTCGGCGGGGCCGGTGTGCAGACCACGGTCCGCAACGCGCTGGCGCTCGGCGCCGACCGCGCCATCCACCTCAAGACCGACGGCACGCAGCCGGATTCGCTCCAGGTCGCCCGCGCCCTGGCGGCCGAGCTCCAGACCGACGCGCTCAAGGCGGCGCAGATCATCTGGCTCGGCAAGCAGGCGGTGGACGACGACGCGGCGCAGGTCGGACCCATGGTCGCGGAGCTGCTCGGCCACCCGTGCGTCACGGTGGTCGCGGCGATCGAGCCGCTGGCGGCGGGCGCGACCCAGGCGGTGGTGGAGCGTGAGGTGGAAGGGGGCCGCGAGGTGGTCGAGGTAACGCTCCCCGCGGTGCTGGCGGCCGACAAGGGCCTGAACGAGCCGCGCTACGCCTCGCTCAAGGGCATCATGGCGGCCAAGAAGAAGCCGATCGAGGAGAAGGCGGTGACGCTCGGGCCCCCGGCGCTCGAGATCGTCTCGCTCGCGCTTCCGCCGGCGCGCGCGCCCGGCAAGATCGTCGGACAGGGCGTCGAGGCGGTCCCCGAGCTGGTGCGCGTGCTGCGCGAAGAAGCGAAGGTGATCTAGCGATGGCGATCCTGGTTTTCATCGAGCAGCGCGACGGCAAGGTGCGTGGCGTGTCGCGCGAGGCGCTGGGTGAGGCGTCGCGCCTCGCCGCCTCGCTCGGCGGTCCGGTGGTGGCGGTGTGCCCCGCCGCGTCCGATCCCGGCCTCGCGGCGCTCGGCGAAGCGGGGGCGGGCGAGATCCTGCTCGCGAGCCACGAGGCGTTCCGCTACTACGAGCCGCTCGGCTACACGCGTGCGGTGGTCGCGGCGGTCGAGCAGGTGAAGCCCAAGGCGGTGCTGTTCGCCGCCTCGTCGATGGGGCGCGACCTCGCCCCGCGGGTCGCGGCGCGCCTCGGGGTCGGTCTCGCCTCCGACTGCACCGCGCTCGCGGTCGAGGGCGGCACGCTGGTCGCGAGCCGTCCGGTGTACGCGGGCAAGGCGATGCAGCGCGTGTCGTTCCCCGCCGAGCCCGCGCTCGTGTCGCTGCGTCCCAAGCTGTTCGCGCCGGCGCCCGCCCAGAACGGGGCGGCGCCCGCGGTGACGCCGCTGGCGATCGACTACGACCCGGCGGCGGCGCGCGCGCGGGTGCGCGAGGTCAAGGCGACCACCGGCGGCAAGGTGGATCTCACCGAGGCGGAGATCATCGTCTCGGGCGGGCGCGGCCTCAAGGGACCCGAGCACTTCGACATGATCGAGAAGCTCGCGGTGGCGCTGGGCGCCACGGTGGGCGCCTCGCGGGCGGTGGTGGACGCGGGATGGCGGCCGCACGCGGACCAGGTGGGTCAGACGGGCAAGACCGTCTCGCCCAAGCTCTACGTCGCGGTCGCGATTTCGGGCGCGATCCAGCACCTGGCCGGGATGTCGTCGTCGCGATGCATCGTCGCGATCAACAAGGACCCCGACGCGCCCATCTTCAAGGTGGCGGACTACGGCCTGGTCGGGGACGCGTTCGAGGTGGTGCCGGCGCTCACCGAGAAGATCCAGGCGCTCAACGCGCGCTCGTGAGGGCGCGGGCGGATGGCTTGACCGGCTCGGAAGCGCTGCGTAGGGTGCGGAAAAGCGTGCGGCCCGCGGGTTGCGGACGCATCGAAAGGGATGAACGGGGGCCTGTCGCGAGACCATGAGAGAGTACGTCCCGGTTCTCTTGTTCCTGCTGGTGGCGATCGCGTTCGCGGGCGGAACGATCGGCCTCTCGAGCATCATCGTGCCGCGCCGGCGGAACAGCGTGAAGAACTCCAGCTACGAGTGCGGCGTCGATCCGGTCGGCGACGCGCGCGAGCGATTCTCGGTCAAGTTCTACCTGGTCGCCGTGCTCTTCATCCTGTTCGACATCGAGGCGGTGTTCCTCTACCCGTGGGCGGTGACGTTCCACCAGCTCGGCCTCTACGGGCTCATCGAGATGGTCCTGTTCATCGTCATCCTGTTCGTCGGCTACATCTATCTCCTCAAGAAGCGCGCGCTGGAGTGGGAATGATCCAGCGGGGCGCGGCCGCGCGGAGGGACTGACCATGGTGGATCCCCAGGGCTCGAAGCCCGAGAACCCGTTCCGCGTGCTGCCCGCGGCTCCGGTGCCGGCGCACGTCGCGCCGCGGCCGATCGCCGCCGCGGAGTCCGAGGAGCAATCCCTGAGGCAGGAGGCCGAGCAGGGCATCCTGTTCACCACCGTGGGCGGGATGGTGAACTGGGCGGTGAATCAGTCGCGCGTCAACGCGATCTGGCCGCTCGGATTCGGGCTCGCCTGCTGCGCGATCGAGATGATGGCGATCGTCGGCCCGCGCTTCGACATCTCGCGCTTCGGCGCCGAGGTGTTCCGCGCCTCCCCGCGCCAGGCCGACCTCATGATCGTGGCCGGCCGGGTGAGCATCAAGATGGCGCCGGTGCTGCGGCAGCTCTACGACCAGATGCCCGATCCCAAGTGGGTGATCTCGATGGGAGCGTGCGCGTCGTGCGGGGGCGTGTTCAACAACTACGCGATCCTCCAGGGGGTCGACAAGATCGTGCCGGTGGACGTCTACGTGCCCGGCTGCCCGCCGCGCCCCGAAGCGCTCATCCACGGGATCATGAAGCTCCAGGAGAAGATCCTCGCCTCGCCGGTCGAGGTCGGCACGCTCACCTTCAATCCTCCCAAGGCCCGCAAGAAGAAGGGCGCCGCCTGATGGCCGCACCGGTCCAGGCTCCGGAGCCGACCGCCGGTGCGTCCCGCACGGACCGGGTCGAGCAGAAGCTCCGCGAGCGCTTCCCCGACGCGCCGTTCCGGCGGCAGGAGGGCGAGGCGGTCCGCGACGCGACGCTGTTCGTGCCCCGCGAGCGCATCGTCGAGGTGTGCACCTTCCTGCGCGACGATCCCGATCTCGCCTTCACGATGCTCGCCTCGGTGGCCGGCGTGGATCTCCTGCCGCAGGATCCGCGCTTCGAGGTCGTCTACCACCTGCTCTCGATCCCGCACAACCTGCGCTACGTGCTCAAGGTCCAGGTGGCCGAAGCCGACCTGCGCGTGCCGACGGTGACCGGCGTGTGGCCCACCGCCGACTGGCTGGAGCGCGAGACGTTCGACTTCTACGGGATCGTCTTCGAGGGTCATCCCGACCTCACCCGCATCCTGCTGCCCGACGACTGGGTGGGCTGGCCGCTCCGCAAGGACTCGCCGCTCGGCTACCAGGAGGTCTCGTTCACCCACAACACGCGGGGCCGCACCGTGCCGGCGCCCGATCTCACCGTGCTCAAGCCCAAGAAGGTCCGGTACCGTGCGCACTGAGACCATGACCCTCAACATGGGGCCGCAGCACCCCTCGACGCACGGCGTGCTGCGCGTGGTCCTCGAGCTCGACGGCGAGACCGTGGTGCGGGCGAAGCCGATCATCGGCTACCTCCACACCGGCATGGAGAAGCAGGCCGAGTACAAGACCTACACCCAGTCCATCCCGCAGACCGACCGGATGGACTACCTGTCGCCGATGTCGAACAACCTGGCGCTGTGCCTGGCGGCCGAGAAGCTGCTCGGCATCTCGGCGCCGGCGCGGGCGCAGGCGATCCGCGTCCTGCTCACGGAGCTGACGCGCATCAGTGCCCACTGCGTGTGGCTCGGCACCCATGCCCTCGACATCGGGGCGATGACGGTCTTCTTCTACTGCTTCCGCGAGCGCGAGAAGGTGCTCTCGATCTACGACCACGTGTGCGGCGCGCGCATGACCGCGTCCTACTTCCGCGTGGGCGGGCTCTCGTCGGACATCCCGACCGGGCTGCTGGATCGCTGCCAGAAGTTCGTGGACGAGATGCCGGCGCACGTCGACGAATACGAGACGCTCCTCTCGAAGAACCCGATCTGGCTCGCGCGCACCCAGGGCGTGGCGCCGCTCTCGGCCAGGGATGCGGTGGCGCTCGGCACCACCGGACCGATCCTGCGCGGCTCGGGCGTGAAGTGGGACCTGCGCAAGGCGCAGCCCTACTGCGACTACGACCGCTACGACTTCGACGTCCCGGTCGGCGTCGCCGGCGACGCCTACGACCGGTACATGGTGCGCGTCCAGGAGATGCGCCAGTCGACGCGCATCGCCGCCCAGGCGATCGCGAAGATCCGCGAGATGGGCGAGAAGGGCGAGTACCGGGTGCGCGACTTCAAGTACGTCGTGCCTCCCAAGGAGGAAGTCAAGACCTCCATGGAGGCGCTCATCCACCATTTCAAGATCGTGGCGCACGGGTTCTTCCCGCCGGTGGGCGAGGCCTACCACGCGGTCGAGGCGCCCAAGGGCGAGCTGGGCTTCTACTTCGTCTCCGACGGCACGCCGCGTCCCTGGCGCATGAAGGTACGCTCGCCGTCGTTCGTGAACCTCCAGGCGCTGCCGGCCATGATCGAGGGCAGGCTGGTTGCGGACGTGATCACCGCGATCGGCAGCCTCGACATCGTGCTCGGGGAGATCGACCGATGAGCATGCCGCTCACCATGCCGGTGGAGGCGGCGCCCGATCTCGCCTGGCCGGCGAAGCGCCTCGCGGAGGTCAATGAGGCGCTCTCGCACTATCCCAACAAGCGCTCGGCGGTGCTCCCGGTGCTGTGGGTCGCCCAGCGCGAATGGGGCTGGGTGTCGCCCGCGGCGCTCAAGCTCGTGGCGCGGACCGTCGACCTGCCCGAGCCCGAGGTGTTCGGGATCGCCACCTTCTACACGATGTTCAACCTGAAGCCGGTGGGCCGGCACCACCTCCAGGTGTGCATGACGCTCTCGTGTTCGATCATGGGCTCGGACCGCCTGTTCAAGCACCTCGAGGCGAAGCTCGGCATCGGCCACGGCGAGACCACCGCCGACGGCCGGTTCACCCTGCGCCGGGTCGAGTGCCTGGCGGCGTGCGGCGGCGGACCGTGCATGCAGGTCAACTTCGACTACCACGAGAACCTGGACGAGGCGAAAGTCGACGCGCTCCTGGAGAAGCTCAAGTGAGCACACCTCGGGGGCCGCTCCTGTTCGCCGACATCGACACCCCGAACCTCGTGTCGATCGACACCTACCGGAGGGGCGGCGGCTACCAGGTCCCGGGCGACGTGCTCGGCAAGAAGCAGCCCGACGAGGTGATCGAGATCGTCAAGGCCTCGGGGCTCCGCGGGCGCGGCGGCGCCGGCTTCCCGACCGGCATGAAGTGGGGCTTCGTGCCCAAGCAGTCGCCCAAGCCCAAGTACCTGGTCTGCAACGCCGACGAGAGCGAGCCCGGCACCTTCAAGGACCGCGAGCTCATGGAGAAGAACCCGCATCTCCTGATCGAGGGGATGCTGCTCTCCGCGTACGCGTTCGGCGCCCACACCGGCTACATCTATCTGCGCGGAGAGTTCGAGTACATCCAGCGCATCCTCGACCGGGCGATCGACGAGGCGCGTGCGGCCGGCTTCCTGGGCGACGACGTGCTCAAGACCGGGTTCGGGTTCCAGCTCTACACGCACCTCGGCGCCGGCGCCTACATCTGCGGCGAGGAGACCGCACTGCTCTCCTCGCTCGAGGGCTACCGCGGCCAGCCGCGCCTGAAGCCGCCGTTCCCGGCGGTCGAGGGGCTCTACAGCTGCCCCACGGTGGTCAACAACACCGAGACGCTCATGAACGTGCCGCACATCCTCAAGCACGGCGCCCAATGGTTCCGGCAGTGGGGGACCGAGAAGAGCCCGGGCACCAAGATCCTCTCGGTGTCGGGTCCGGTGAAGCGGCCCGGCAACTACGAGGTGTCGATGGGCCTGCCGCTCTCGAAGCTCCTGAACGAGCAGTGCGGCGGGATGCGCGACGGCATGAAGGTCAAGGCGGTGATCCCGGGCGGATCCTCGGTGCCGCTCCTGCCGGCATCGATGCTCGACACCGGCCTCGACTTCGAGTCCATGGTCGCCGCGGGCACGCTGCTCGGCTCGGGCGGCGTGATCGTCATCGACGACCAGACCTGCATCGTCGACGCGCTCTGGAACATCACCCGCTTCTACGAGCACGAGTCCTGCGGCAAGTGCACGCCGTGCCGCGAGGGCACGTACTGGATGAGCGAGGTGTTCGAGCGCCTCGAGGCCGGCCACGGGCGCGAGAAGGACATCGACCTGCTCTACGACGTCTCCGACAACATCCTCGGCAAGTCGTTCTGCGCGCTCGGTGACGCCGCGGCGATGCCGGTCATGGGCGCGATCAAGCACTTCCGCGAGGAGTTCGAGCACCACGTCACGCACAAGCGCTGCCTGGTGAACCGCCGGCGCGGTGCCTTCGAGGAGGCGACCGCGTGAGCGCGCCCTGCCGCGTCACGGTCAACGGCCGGGTGGTCGAGGTGCCGGCGGGCACGCTGGTCACCGAGGCCGCGCGCGTGGCCGGGACGCACGTGCCGATCTTCTGCTCGCACGACAAGCTCCCGCCGCTCGGCGCCTGCCGCATCTGCGTGGTCGAGATCGGCATGCCGAAGCTGGGACCGGATCGCAAGCCGGTGATGGCGGCGGACGGGAGTCCCGAGATCGCCTGGATGCCCAAGGTGCAGACCGGATGCACCACCTACGTCGCCGACGGCATGCACGTGCGCAGCGAGTCCGAGACCGCGGTGCGGGCGCGCAAGGGCATCATGGAGTTCCTGCTCGTCAACCACCCGCTCGACTGCCCGGTGTGCGACGAGGGCGGCGAGTGCCAGCTCCAGGATCTCGCCTTCGCCTTCGGCCACGACTTCTCGCGCATGGACGAGGCCAAGCGCACCTTCGACTCCGAGGACCTCGGCCCGGTGGTCAAGAAGGAGGCGAACCGCTGCATCGTCTGCATGCGGTGCGTGCGGTATTGCGACGAGGTCATGGGCGACGACGCGCTCACCGCCCACCAGCGTGGCGTGTGGACCGAGATCTCGTCGTTCAACCGCCAGCCGCTCGAATGCGAGCAGTGCGGCAACTGCGTCGAGGTGTGCCCGGTCGGGGCGCTCACCGCGCTGCCCTACCGCTTCAAGGCGCGCCCCTGGGACCTGCGCCAGCACATCACGATCTGCCCCTACTGCTCGAACGGTTGCTCGGTGCGCCTGGGCGTGCGCGGCAACGAGGTGCTGCGGGCGCGGGGCAGCGAGTTCCGCGGCATCAACCGCGAGTACCTGTGCGTGCGCGGCCGGTTCGGTTACGAGTTCGTGAACAGCGCCGACCGCCTCACGGCGCCGCTGCTGCGCCTGGGCGCGGACCTGAGCCCCGCCGGATACGACGAGGCGGTGGCCTACACGGCGGCGCGGCTGCGGGAGATCGCCGCCGTGCACGGCCCCGGCTCGATCGCGTTCCTGGGCGGCGAGAAGCTGACGGTCGAGGAGTGCTACCTCTTCCAGAAGCTCGCCCGCGCCGTGATCGGCACTCCGCACGTCGACGCGCGCACCCGCCTCACCGCCCGCGTGCCGGGTGCGGCGGTGCTCCAGGCGACCGGCGGCGGCCGGCCGCTCATGTCGTTCGACGACCTCTATCACGCCGAGGAGGTGCTCATCCTGGGCGAGGACCTCCAGGGCGAGTCGCCGTTCGCGCAGGCGCAGGTGATCCGCGGCCAGCACCAGCAGAAGCTCCACCTCACGATCGCGCACCCGCGACAAGTCAAGCTCGCGCGCACCAAGTTCGCCGGGGACTGGCTCGCGCTCAAGCCCGGCAGCGAGCTGGCGCTGATCCAGGGCCTGACGCGCGAGGTACTCGGGACCGGCGACCCGGCGCCG
>DATEMP010000334.1:0-23378 GCA_035275545.1 Candidatus Eiseniibacteriota bacterium
GATTGCGGGGGGATTCAAGAACGACCTGGCGGCCTTGAACGACACGACCGACCACGACAAGCGCTATGAGCGCCTGGTCGAGTACACCACGATCATCAGGCAGCTTCTGGCGGGCGCGTCGGCGGTCACCCACCGGGGGGAGTTCTACGCGGTCGACAAGCTGCGGTTGACACCGCCGCTGGACGCGGATCTCTACCCGGGCATCTTCGTGTCCGGGTCCTCGGACGCCGGGCTGGCGGCGGCGCACGCCATTGGCGCCACCGCCATTCACTACCCGAAGCCGGCGGAGGCGTATCAGGCTGCGCCTCTCATCGAGGCCGGCGATTCCGGCCTTCGCGTGGGGATCATCGTGCGCGAGCGGGAGGAAGACGCGTGGCGTACGGCCCACGCTCGGTTCCCGGAGGACCGAGTGGGTCAGCTCACACATCAGCTCGCCATGAAGGTATCGGATTCGGTCTGGCACGGGCAGCTGTCCGTGCTCGGCGAGGCGAGCGGACCTTACTGGCTCGTCCCCTTCCAGAACTACAAGACCATGTGCCCGTACCTGGTGGGGAGCTACGAGCAGGTCGCGGCCGAGCTCGCGGGATACCTCGCGGCTGGCTATCGCACGTTCATCCTGGACGTGCCGCCGGACCGGGAGGAACTGAGGCACGTGTCGATGGCTTTCGCGCAGGTCCGGAAGGAGGCGAGATGCCAGAACTACTCCAGGAGTGGGTGACGCTCCAGGCGGACAGACAGCCGGGGGTGGCGGTCGTCGGGAACAATGAGCGGGTGACCTATGCGCGGCTGGAGGAGCGGTCGAATCAACTCGCGCGACTCCTGAGAGAAGCCGGGTGCAAGACGGGGGACCGGGTCTGCGTCTTGATGCCCAAGTCGCCGACGGCGATCGTCAGCCTCCTCGGCATCTACAAGGCGGATTGCATCTACGTTCCCCTCGATCCGGCCGGCCCGGCGGCTCGCCTGGCGAAGATCATCCAATCTTGTGGTGCGAAATGGATCCTGGCGGCGGGCCCGGTGACCGGCGTCCTCAGTGCGCTCGTTGACGACGAGCGATTCCGCGAGTCCATCTCCGTTGGCTGGATGGGCGACGGGGCGGCGCACGACAAGCTCAGAATCGACTTCACGCGCGATGACGTGGAGAGCTATCCGAGCGCGGTGCTTCAGTACGACCATGGCGGCGACGACCCGGCGCACCTCCTGTTCACCTCGGGATCGACCGGCACCCCCAAAGGAGTGACCATCACGCACGCCAGCGTGATCCGGTTCGTGCAGTGGTCCACGAAGTACTTCGGGATGGCGGCGAGCGACCGGGTGTCGGGGCATTCTCCCCTGCACTTCGACCTGTCCATCTTCGACATCTTCGGCGCCTTCGCGGTCGGGGCCGAGCTGCATCTGGTGCCGCCGGAGCTGAACGTGCTGCCGCACAAGCTCGCGGAGTTCATCCGGAGCGCGGAGCTGACGCAGTGGTTCTCGGTGCCCTCCGTGCTCACGTACATGGCGAAGTTCGACGTCGTGCGCATCGACGATTTCCCGTCCTTGAAGCGCCTCCTGTGGTGCGGCGAGGTCTTCTCGACGCCGGCGCTCATCCACTGGATGCGCCGGCTGCCCCACGTGACGTTCACGAACCTGTACGGGCCCACTGAGGCCACCATCGCGAGCAGCTACTACACAGTCGCGCGCTGTCCGGAGGACGAGCGGGCCCCGATCCCCATCGGGCGGGCGTGCGACGGCGAGGAGCTGCTCGTGCTCGATGAAGGGCTTCGCCCGGTCCGACCAGGCGAGGCCGGAGAGCTTCACATCGCCGGGGTCGGATTGAGTCCGGGGTATTGGGGCGATCCGGAGAAGACGCGCGCGGCGTTTACCCGCCGCCCGGGCAGCGCTGACCCGGGGGACCGGATCTACAAGACGGGCGACGCAGCGAAGGTCGGGGCTGACGGGCTCATGTATTTCCTCGGGCGGGCTGACTCGCAGATCAAAAGCCGGGGCTATCGGATCGAGCTGGGAGAGATCGAGGCCGCGCTGAACGTGCTCCCGGAAGTGGGGGAGTGCGCGGTAGTGGCGGTGCACACCGATGGCTTCGAGGGTGCGGTCGTCTGCTGCGCGTACGTGCCGGCCCCAGGTGCAGATGGCAGTCCGCTGGCGGTGCGACAGGCGTTGAGCGCCGCGCTGCCGACCTACATGCTGCCGGTGCGCTGGCGGGTCCTGGACCGGCTTCCGCGGAACGCCAACGGCAAAATCGACCGGCGCCACGTGACGGAGGCGTTCGCCGATGGCCGACCCTAGCGCGTTGGAAGCTCGGATCCGTCAGGTCTTCCGGGACAAGCTGAAGCTGGACGTGCTGTCCGTGGACACGGACCTGCTCGAGACCGCCGTACTCGATTCGATGGTGTTCGTCGATCTCCTGTTGCACCTGGAGCGCGAGTTCGGGGTGACCGTGGCGCTCGAAGACATCGAGTTCGACCATTTCAGATCCATCGAGCGGATCGCGGAGTTCGTGGCCAACCGCGTCGTCTCGGCCGAGGACACGGCCCGTCGGGCGGGGATGCAGACGCACCGGGCATGAGGACAGTCGAACGGATCACGAGACGGAGCGGTTACGTGCGGCCCTTCGTCGAGGCGGACATCCCGCAGGTCGCGGAGCTGCATCGGCGGGTGTTTCAGACCGGCGTCGCGCCTTCGGCGGAGCTCGAGCGGCGGTATCGCGCGTACTTCCGAGGAATTTTCCTCGACAATCCCTGGTACGACGAGGAGGTGTCGCCGCTCGTGTATGAGGACGCCGACGGGTCGATCGCCGGATTCCTCGGCGTCATGCCGCGGCGCATGTCGATCCGCGGCCGGCCGATCCAGGCCGCAGTGAGCTCGCAGTTCATCGTGGAGCCAGGCCGTCGGTCCACGATGGCGGCGGTCCATCTGATGAAGACGTTCATGTCTGGACCGCAAGACGTGTCGATCGCAGACGAGGCGAACTGCCTGTCACGCAAGTTGTGGGAGAGCCTCGGGGGCGGCACCGCGTTGCTCCACAGCATCCACTGGGCGCGTCTTCTGCGGCCCGCCCAGTTCGGGCTCCTCAAGATGGGCAGTGGGACACGCCTCAGAACCGCATCTGTGGTCCGGCCGGTGTGCCGCCTGGTGGACGGCATCGCCGCCCATCTGCCCCGGAGCCCGTTCCGGCACCCGGCGACCTCGCTGTCCAGTGACGACCTGGACGTGGAGACGCTCCTCGCTTGCTTGTCGGAGTCTTCGGGTCGACCGGCCCTCAGACCGGAGTACGACGCCCGTTCGTTGCGCTGGCTTCTGGGGTTTCTGGTCCCTGCCAGCGGCGAGGGATCGCTGCACAAGGCGCTCGTGCGGGACGCGACCGGGCAGGTGCTGGGGTGGTACCTGTACTATGCCGGTCCAGCAGGCCTCGGGGAAGCGGTCCACATCGGGGCACGGCACGAGTGTATAAAGGCGGTGCTGGAGCACCTGTTCCATGACGCCTGGCGCCGGGGTGTCGTCGCGCTCTCGGGGCGACTGGAGCCGCGGTTCACAGCGGATTTCGGCCAGACCAACTGCCTGTTCCATCCTCGCCTCTGCTGGATGCTGGTCCATTCGCGCGACGCGGAAGTGTTGCAAGCTATCCACAGCGGGGACGACACGCTCACGCGTCTGGAGGGCGAGTGGTGCATGCGATTTCAGATGGAGTCGCGATGAGCGCGCCTCCCACATCCTCATCTGTGGGTCTCGCTATATTCCGCGTGTTGGTGTTGTGTACGGGGACGCTCGTGACATGCAGCATGGGCACCGCCCTCGCGGCGGACGAAAGCGCCCCATTGGACCGGTTGGCGACGGTACCGTCGGAGCGGGCCAATGCGGTCGCGGACGCCGCGCGGGATGCCGCGCGCCACGCGGCCGATGCGTCACGCGAAGCCTCGCAGGTCGCCGAGGTGGCCGCGCGGATCGTCAATTCGGCGGTGTCGGAGACCGTGGAGGTCATTCGCCGCGAGACGAGTCGGGCGCGAGCCGCCGCGGAGCGCACGTGGCAAGGTTTCGAGGAGGCAGAGGACGAGCGCACGCTCACATCCGCGGTGCCGGCTATTCCGGTGCGACCGTCCCGGCCGGCTCCGCGCTTCCGTCGAACCGCTCAGGCCGAAGCGAGCTTCGCCCACGGCAACGCGCTGCTGGAGACGCGGAAATATTATGAGGCCCGCGATCAGTTCGAGGAAGCGATCGCGCGTGATCCTGAGCACGATCGCGCGCGCGCCGCGCTCGCCTGGTCACAGTATTTCCTCGGCAACTATCGCGGCGCCATCGTTACCTTCAAGGCCGCGCTTCGGCGCCAGCCGACGTGGGAAGGGCTCTACGACGGCCTGGGGTGGAGCCGGCTGCGGGTGGGCCGCCACCAGCTCGCCATCGACGCATTTAGATTGGCGCTGGACCGGAATCCCGACTACGTCGATGCGTGGAACGGGCTCGGCTCGACGCTCTTCGAGCGCGGGGATTACGAGGCCGCGCTCGCGCCGTTCGAGCAAGCGCTATATGGATATCGACGGCTCGCGGGCCCCGAGCCCGCCGAGGTGACGACGCTCAGGGCGAAGATGGCCTGGAGCCTGTACTACCTCGAGCGGTATCGCGAGGCGCTGGCGATGTTCATCCGGGCCAGTCTCGCGGCGCCGGGCTCGCATCAGCTGCAGGTGGGGATGGGCTGGTGCTATCTGAGGCTCGGCCAGAAGGCCGACGCGCAGGACGCTTTTCAGCGCGCGATGCGGACCGAGCCGAACGACGAGATCGTTCGCGAGGGTTTGCGCCGCGCGAGCCTCTGAACGCTCTGCCCGCCGGCCGCGAGTACCCGACTGGTTCCGCTGAGGATCGCTCGCGACATAGAAGTACTCTCGCGACAGACGCGCACGCGAGAATACGTCGCTGCCCGGGGCGCTCAGCGCAGATCAACGCAAGCCGGATTCTCGGCTATCGACGGTGATTTCGTCTACGACAATGCCGTGAAGGACGGCCGATGCACCCCGGCGAGAGACTAACTCGCGGCGGCGCGGGGCAGGACGACTCACGATCGCTGGAACTGCTTCATGTGCAGACACCCGGCGCCCACTCGAGGCGGTCATTCACCGTACGGGTGACTTTCAATCACGTCTCGCCATCGATTCGAGTAGGCGGCGCCCGATCATTCGCGCATCTGACGCGATTGTGTGATGCGCGGCCGCAGTGCTGATCGACACTCCGTTGTGAGTTGTTGCCCGACGCCCACGGGTGACTAACACGAATCTGGCCGTTAGCGGAGGAAGCGCTTCCATTCCTCGTGCGGTGCCGGCGGCTCGACCGCGCCACCGAGGGTTTGGGCGAGAAAGAACTCAGTGAACGCGAGAAAGCGCTGTCGGCTCTGGTGATCGTGCCAGTCGTGTGCTAGGCCGGGCAACACGAGGTAAAGCGCGGGCTTGCCCGCCGAGCGCAGCGCACTCACCATCACGTCACTCTGAACGCGAGGGACCCTCGAGTCGTTGGTGCCGTGGGCGATGAGCACAGGAGACTTCAAGAGCGACGGGCGCAGGACGGGAGACCATGTCCTTAGGGTGGCGTCGTGGGTCTCCACCGACCCCACGCGCTGGTCCCAGAACCACCGCACTGGTCCAAAGGCGTTTCTCATGAAGGCCGGTAGGTGGTAGACGCCGGCGAGGCTCACGCCGCACGCAAACGCATCTGGCTCTCTGGCCAGGGCGGCGAGCGCCGCATACCCACCGTAGCTGGCCCCCATGATGCAGATGCGCCCGGTTTGCGTGTAACCCTGCTCGATGGCCCAGGAGCGGGCATCGAGTAAGTCGTCGATCATCTTGCCGCCGAATTCGCCGTCACCGGCGTTCACGTGGCCCTTGCCGTCGCCCCAGGTGCCGCGGAAATTCACCTGCAGGACCGTATACCCCCGGTTTGCGAGCCACTGAACGGTTGGATCGAATCCCCACGCATCACGAGAATCCCACGGTCCCCCATGGACCAGGAGCACCATCGGCGACCCTTTGGCCCGGTTTCCGACGGGAAGGGTGAGAAAGCCTCGGAGCTCCAGTCCGTCTCGGGCGCGGAAAGCAATCGGCCGTATTGGTGCGAAGCTCTGACCTTCGAGGGCCGGTCCCGGAACGAACAGCGGCGTGGCCATGCGGGTCTCGCGGTCGTACACGAAGTAGTGCGGCGGCCGATCGTCGGCGTCGAACTCTACCGTCCAGATCCGCCCTGCCTCGTCACGGCTCACGACCGAGATCTCGCCTGGAGCAGTACGGCGAAGAACGTCGAAGTCCGGTCGAAGTGCCCGGTCGATCACCCTCCACTGTGACTGCGCACCCGTGAAGCGGACCGCCTGAACTTCTTGCGTCTGCGAGTGGAGCAGCACATCGAGCACATCGTGGTGAGCATCAGCTGCAATCACGACGCTCGTCCCGGTGGCCAGATCCACGCGCAAGAGCCGCGTGGCGGGGGCCCCATTGCTCGCACTGATGATCAGACTCCGATCGTCGGCTGTGACCGCGAAAAGCTGCCGCCTTCCGATGTACCCCTCCCCATTTCTCCAGCGCTGAAGTACTCGCCATGGCCCGAGGCGGTGGTCGCGCGCACGTAGCACGGTGTCGCCGGTGGGGATCAGCGCAAGCGCGGCCCGGATATGCCCGTGTCGATCAGACAGATATTCGACGAGGTCGCCCGGATTCTGCATCTCCGCCATCAACGTGCCCGCACGCAGATCGGCGCGATAGACGGTCGCGTTTGACGCGGCAATGAGGCTCTTGCCGTCGGGGTTGTAGCAGTCGACGGCTCCCTCCAGGATCGACGTGGCGTCAGGCGTCAGATCGCGGGAGACGCCGGTTGAGATCTCGAGTTGATAGAGGTGCCTCGTGTCGTCATCCCGGTCTTGAAAGAACAAGACATGCGTGCCGTCACAGCGCCACGCCACGCGACGTACATCTCGTCCGAGCTCCCGGGTTAGCAGCCGGTCGTCGCTGAGACCGATGGTTCGGAGCCAGACGTTCATCGTCCCGTTCCAGGGCCCCAGATAAGCGAGCTGCCGGCCATCCGGCGATATCTTTGGACTTCGCGCTCCGCGGCCATTGCCGAACAGCCAGTCGCGCGGGATCAGATCCAGGGGCCCGCCGGGATGACTCTCTGACGGAGCAGCAGCCGCGACCACGCGACGCGGCCTGAGCTCGAGCCGCGCCGGCTTCGTCTCGCGCGCAAGCTGCTCGGCTTCTTCCACTTGCGCCGCTGTCATGTGGGCCCCCAGCCGCTGCCGCGACTCCACCGCGCGTTCGTCTCCCTGCGACGCCGCGCGGTGATACCAGGCGTATGCCTGCACGAGATCCTGCGTCACGCCTTCTCCTAACTCGTAGAAGGCGCCGAGTGCCCTCTGCCCAGCGGCGTATCCCTGGTGGGCAGCCTTGTGGAACCAGTGAAAAGACTCCTGATAGTCCTCAGGCACGCCGAGTCCCACTCCGTATATCGATCCAAGCATGGCCTGGGCGTCTGCGAGACCCTGCCCTGCGGCTTGCCGAAACCAGAGTGCGGCCTCGGTCTGGTCGGCCTGGACTCCACGACCATTTCTGTACGCCCACCCGAGATTGTGCTGCGCTCGAGCGTGTCCCTGTGCGGCTGCGCGGCGCCACCAAGCCACCGCCTCTTCGTCGCTCTGGGTTCCGCCGCGGCCCTGGGAATAGAAGAACCCGACGCTGAATTGGCCGACGCCATCACCTTGGTGGGCCGCCAGCCTGTACCACCTGAGCGCCTCGGCGTCGTCGCGAACCACGCCCAGAGCCCGTTCGTAGATGATGCCGAGCATACGTTGCGCCGGGGCATGCTGGCGCTGCGCGGCGAGCTGCAGCCACCGCGCCGCTTCGGCGTGATCCGACGGCACGCCGAGTCCATCCAGGTACATGGCTCCCAAATTCGATCGCGCGACGACGTGCCCCTGTTCGGCCGCGCGGCGAAACCACTTCACGGCCTCGACATGGTCGCGGGGCACACCGTATCCCACGTTGTAGATGTGTCCGAGGTCGTTCTGGGCGTTGGGGTTCGATTGTTCCGCCGCTCGGCGCAGCCACCGAGCGACCTCGGTAGGATCTGGGCCGATCTCACGACCGGCGCTCCAGGCCAGTGCAACCTTGTACTGTGCCTCGGAATCTCCTTCTTCGGCTCGTCGCAGCCATTCGGCGAGCGGCGTCTGGACGCAACCGGTGAGCAGCGACGTCAGCACAATCCCAACGATGAACGGTATTGCGGAGGGGATGAACTGGCGGGCCAGGCCCGGGTCGCCCTTCATGATCGTGCGGCGTTGTATGAGGACAGAGAGAGCCCGACAAATCCGCGAGCCGCTTGGAGCAGCTGCTGGCGTTGGGCGGGCATGGCTATTCAATCACTCGGTCAGCTCGCAGCAGCAGTTGCCGGTCTGCTGCGCTTCACCGCGAGCGGTGTCAATGCACCCGTGAGCCTGGTGAGAAACGTGCGTCGGTTCATACTCATGGATGGACGGTGAACGGGTAGACGCCGGCCGCTCGGTCGTCGATTGTCAGTTCGAGAACGTAATCGCCGGGCGAGAGGCTGCCCATGATCCCAAACCAGTGAGAGTACCCACGCCACGTGACGTCCTTTGGCGTGCCGGTCAGCTCCACCCGCTGTGACCGATACTTTACGAATCCACCATCAACACTCTTCACCGTGAACTGATAGGTATGGGGCCGGCCGTCACTGAAGACCATGTAGAGGTATGCCCGCTCTTGTCTCGTGTCAAAGCGATCGGTTGGCGTGCCACCATAGAGCATCTCGGATTGGTAGGTGCCACCGGTCGCCCTCTCGCTGCTGAGAAATACACGGCGCATACCGGAAGGGGGGGCGAGCTCTGACGAAGAGGCGCAGCCCTGAAGCGCAATGGCAACGAACGATATAAGGCAGCGTAGAACGCGTTCGCGTTGAAACGGTAATCGCTGGCCATTCGTTCGCTCCTGTCTTGGTGGCTTAACGCGGACGGTGGAGGTCATAATCCTGAATGCATTTGTCCTTTAGCAGCATCAGCAAGAGATGTTCACTTGACCTCGAAGGAGTGTGTGCCCGCTAGAAGGCCATCCATTGTGAGTTCTACCTCGTAGCGCCCGGGCATCCAGTTTTCACTAAGGAGCCACCGCCACCCCTCTGCTCTCCATAGAGCGAACGGGAACACTCGTGGTACGGACCAGGTGGCCGGGTACTGGTCGCCCGCGGGCGTGGTCAGGATCAACTGTATTTCGTGTTCGTTGCCATCGGTCAACACGACGACTAACTCAACCTTGCGGTCTCGAGCGCGGTCGAATACGCCAACCTTCGGCGCAATCTGGTAAACACTGCCGGACTGATACTGCTGATAACCTGGTCCCGTCTCGGCGTTCGTAAAGTAGACATCGGACATGCCGGCTGGAAGTGCGGATATCGTCGTCGATGCACACCCCGAGCTCAGAGCAGCGAACAGCCATGCGCCGACGAATCCTCCGGTGACGCGCATGGGCTTTAGATACTTACCTGGCCACCGCGTTATTCGATCCCGCGGTAGACGCCCGGCGGGACAGGCTCGAACTGTTTGTCGCGCGTGTAGCCACGAGCGGTGAGGCAGGCGCGATAGACGTCCAGTTGCACGACGCCCTGCATCCGGCTGGCCTCGTTGGGACTGGCCTCGCGGGCGCACGCCGCGCTATCGCGGTTGAACTCCTCCGCCGTGCCGCCGGGCCTGGACCAGTAGTAGCGTGTGCAGCCCGTGACCGTGACCAGCGCCAGCATGAGGAGCAGCCATCTCACTGCGACACCTTTATGGCCGTGCCGCGACACTTGATCGACGTCCAGCAGTTCTTGCCGAGATCGAAGGTGCCGGGGCTGTCGCAGAAGACGTTGGCGAGCCCGTTGGCCCCGAGCCGCGAGGCCTTGAAATGCAGCTGATCGATCGCGTCCTGGTTGGTTGCCTTGGGATCTGACGCGCCCAGCTGACAGGACGTCGCCTCGAGATCTTGCACTGCGGTATAGCTCGCGGGCAGCTCCGTGTACTGCTTGACATCCGCGCGCGCCTGCTTGCGCTGGAAGTCGTCCATACGAATGACCTCCACGAACGGGCTGCAGGCGCCGAGCCCTAGCGCGAGAACGAGTGCGAGCAATGCGGCCGTGGCCGGGCAGTGTTTCATCTGGCCCTCCTTGGTTGATGAGACGATGGCCAGCGCGCGACCTTACGTTTACCGCGGCTGGCCGGTGAGCTGAAACGCAGCCCAATAGAACGGATGGGCGTTCTGCCGTAGGAGGACAAGTTGAGCGGCGCGCAGTGCGTCGACGGCGTCCGCGGTGCCGAGACGTTCGTAGAACTCGGTCATCAGCTCGAGTGTCGCCTGGTCATCGACCTTCCACAGACTGGCCACCACCGCGCGCGCGCCGGCGTACAGCAGGCTGCGGGTAAGACCGATCACGTCGTCGCCTGCGCTTAGCATTCCGAGTCCCGTCTCGCAGGCGCTGAGGGTCACGAGGTCGGCGTCCAGGCGCAACGAGAAGATCTCGTCCACGGTCAGGAGCCCGTCGTGTTCGGAATCGCGTCCGAGCATGACGCCGGACGTTAGGGGAGCCTTCGAATCGAACCGGCCGTGCGCGGCAACGTGCAGGTGACTATAGCGGGGCGCTAGCTTCCGAAAGGCCGATTCGGTCGCTGCGGTGCCGACCAGCACCGTGGAGCCGGCAAAGCGCGCCGCGACGGCGTGAGCTTCACGGCCGGCGTCGGGCAGCCGAGGTCCGCCGACGTCGGGGTCACCGAGCGCCAGCAACCGGACCGGCGGCCTCGCCCCGCGCGCGGCCAGATAGCTCAGCACGCTGGCGCTCGGCAGCGTGCGCACGCTGTACTTCTCCACCAGATAGCGATCGCCGTCCGTCAACGCATTGAAGGGCACGTAGTGAAGGGCGCCATGCGGCACGAGCGTGATTCGGGCGCCCGTCAGCAGCGGCCCCACGGGGCGCACGAGACGGTCGAACAGCGCACGGGACGGCGCGGCCAGGTCCGTGGACGAGGGGTCTTCGAGCATGCGGCGGAATCGGGCAATATCGTCGAGGAGACCAGTACCGTCGAGCGTGACGATGTCAAGTCGCTCGCGGCTCACGACGAACGCGTAAAGCTGGTACTCGTCGACGTAGTACTCCAGCAGCACGTCCCCGCCGCTGAGCTGGCTCTGGATCTGCACTGCGCTCACCGCGGTCACCGTCACCAGCGACGCAAGCTCGGGCCCGAAGCTCCTCACTTTCGTCTGCAGCTCCCCGACGGCCACGCTGCGCCGACTAGCAGTCTGGGATGGCGGTGTATCGCCCTCGGCATAACCGGCGGCCTCGACCGCTGCAAGCTCGGACAGCGTTGAGACGATCTCGCGACTGTCCCCACCGGCTGAGGCGAAGTTCTGCTTGGCGGCCAGCAGATCGACTAGCGCACGTGAGCGCGCGCGCTCGACGTACTCGAAGGCGCGAGCCCACGCGCCGTCAGTGATAAGCAGAGCGATCAGGCGAGCGTAGACCTTTTGCTTGTCTCCAACGTAGCCGATTTTGCTGGCCGCCGTGTTGATCGACGAACGCTGCCGCTCGATGACGTCGATGGCCTGCGCGTACAGCCGCTGCGCGGTCGCCGCGTCCCTCTCCGACTCCGCGATCCGACCGCGGTCGAACAGCAGCGCCCAATAAATGTCGCCGACGTCCTTGGTGGCGGGGTTCTGCAGCAGCCGGTCGTAGATCTGCTTCGCTTCACGAGTCCCGCCGGTCTCGTGCAGGCTCTTGGCGAGCACGAAGTCCTTCGGCAGCGCCGACCAGACGAAGACGCTCTCGCCGCGGGCCGAGGCCGTCGTGATCCAGTCCACGAACGCCTCGAACGTCTCGGGGCCGATCTGTTGCACCGCGGCGAGGCTGCGATCGTACCTCCCGAGCGCCAGGTACATCCGCGCTAGGCCCGTGAGCTTCTGGTTTTTCAGGACGGATGTCGAGATCCCTTCCAGGTTTGCGGCGGTCCGCTCCGCGGCTGGCCGATCACCTTGCAGCGCCTGCGCCAACCCTAGAAGGCTCAGCGCATGAATATGGAAGCCGTCCTGAAGATCCCGCTCTCGAGCGATGGTCGCCGCGCGGCTCGCCTCCTGCACCGCGCTCTCGTAGCGCCCGATCTCGATGAACGCCTCAGCGCGCAGCAGGTGTGGCATCGCCGACATGTCGCGCTTGCGCCAGCCCCACAGCTGGGGGATGCCCCAGCGGTCGAACGTCCATGTCCACGCATCGTCGCCACCGCGGCTCACGCGCTGCTGGAGGAGGTCGACGCACGTGAAGAGCTTCGAATAGTCTTTGAGCCGCGCGTAGGCCTCGCAGCGCAGGGCGAGCTTGCCTGTCTCAGACGTCGTGGGATGCGTGCGTCCTTGGTCGACGAACGCGAGCGTCTCGGAGTAGCGTCCGCGCATCAAGGCCACCTCAGCCGGCGCGATCCGCTCGGCGAGGCCATACGTGCAGCCCGTGGTGAGGGCCGCGATGGCCAGGAGAGCAACCGGACGCAGGCTCACTTCTTCGGCCGCCCGGCCCAGACGGACTGCACGCGGTCGCCGACGATGAAGATCGTCATGCCGCGGGAGGGGTAATACCAGACGTTCACCGCCTGGACGCCGGAGAGACCGACAGGCCGCCCATACGCACGCTCCACGCGTGCCGCCGTGTCGCCGGGCCCCACGCCCTCGCGCGTCACGGGCCTCCCGGACCCGAAGGCCGCCACTGCCTCCACCACGCCGCGCCGGACGGCCACCAACAGGCCTTGGCCCGCCGCGATGCTGAGTGACAGGTCGTCGCCCGGTACTCCGCCGAGCGGGACGGGGACGGCGCGCGCGCGGGCGTCACCGAAGCGGCCGCGCAGGCCGTCGAGCGGCACGCCGGAGGCCACGCCGTCGAGGGCCTGCGCCGGATAGGTCGAGCGATCGACCGGCGCGAGCTTCCCGCGCCAGGCCCGCGCGTCATCCGGATTCTTTTGAATGCGGGCGACGTTCTCGATGATTTCCCATCGCCCCGGGTCGAGCTGCAGCGCGCGCAGCCAGTCGTCCTGGGCCTTTCGCGGGTCACCGGCGAGCGCGTGGAGCACGCCGCGATTGTTGTATGTCGCAGCGAGCGCCGGATCGGCCTTGAGCGCGCGATTGACGTATGCCGCCGCGAGGTCCCGCTCGTCGAGATCGAGGTACGCCGTGGCCAGGTTGTTGAGCGCCGGTGCGTAGCCCGGATCCGCCTCCACCGCCTGCTTGTATAGGGTGACCGCGCGATCCATCGACCGGCGAAACGCCGGGTCCGGCGGCGGCGGCGAAAAACCGCCCGCGGGCGGGCTACCGCGCAAGCGCAGGGCACGCGTCGAGGCATCCAGGACGAGCAGATGCCGGTACCGGATGTCAGGCGTGTGCACGTGCAGCGCTTCCTTGTGCCAGGCCAGCCCGGCCAGAGACAGCACCTCGCGGGCTGGGAAAACGGCCGCGAACTGTTCGAGCACGCGCGCGGCGTCGAGCGGCTCGTCCATGCCGAGCAGGAAGAGTCCGAGGTAGAGCACTTCGAGCTGCGTGCTGATTTCGACCAGCTGGCGGTTGACTGCCTCGGCCCGCGCGCGCGGCGCAGGGTGGAACGGATCTGACGGCGCATCGGTCGTGATCTTCTTGAGCATTGGGACCGCCGCCGCCGGCTCGTAGCCGGCCAGCACGGCGAACAGCACGCCGAGGCGGTCGGCCTCGAGCTCCTTGTCGCGATAAGTCGACAACTGCTCGGTCGGCACTTCGGACGGGGCCGGTAAGCGCGCCAGCAGCGCGGCGTGATGGTCTCGCAGCACGTGCGCGAGCTCGTGGCCGAGCACGAAGGCCAGCGCGTTGTCGTCGCCGTTCGCAACGTCTAGGAGTCCTCGCGACACCACCACGAGACCGCCGGGCAGCGCCTGCCCGATGACGCGCGGCGTGTCGAGCACGTCGAGCTCGAGCACGAGCCCGGGCCGGCGCCCAGCGGCTCGGACGATTCGCTCGAAGACGGCGCGCGCGCGCTGGACGGCCGAATCGTCAGGCGACAGGGTGCCGTAGCGCTCGCCCTGGATCGTGCGCGCACGCCGGCCCTCTGCCAGCGTCGGTTCATGGGTCTGCGCGCCGGCCTCCGCCCCCGCCATCAGGAGCAACGTGGTCAGCAGCGCGACGCGGGCCGGCCTCATCGCGCGTCCAGCAGGCTCCGCTGCAATGCCTGTGCGCGCTCGCGCTCGCCCGCCTGGATGTAGGCGTACAGCAGGTACTCCTTGTACGTGCGATTTCCCGGCGCCAGCCGCACCGCAGCCTCCAGCGTGCGGATCGCTTCTTCGCCGCTGCGCTCGCGCAGCAGCAGCACGCCGAGCCAGAAGCGCGCCTCGTCGTTCTCCGGATCGGCTGCCACCGCTTCGCGCAGCAGCGGGATCGCGCGGCGCGCGAAGTCCGGCTGCTGCAACTGCGCCATCGCTTCGCGGAACTTCTGCCGAGCGACCGGCGACTCCGTCGCCCTGATGCCCAGCCCCGGATCTGGCGACGGGCGATAGGCGGGCAGCGGTGGCGCCTCGGCGACGATCACCCCCGCTCGGTTGACCTGCCACGCTCGGCTGGCGCGGCCCACGAAGATACCAATCACCAGCATCGCAGCGAGCGCCCCCGCCAGCGCAGCGCGGCCCGGCCACCGGGCGATGAGCTCTCGCAGCGGCACGATCCAGCCGCGGCGCGCCGGGTCGGCACCGAGCGGGTCGCCGACCTCAAGGGCTTTGCTGAGCGCGGCTGGATCTTCGATCGCCTCTGGCGGCGACGCGCCGAACGTGCGCCGGATTCGTGAGCGCAAGTGCTCGACATCCAGCCGGCGCGAGAACGCGGCGAATCGGTCGGGTTCCGGCGTCACGACAGACCCCCGTCTGGCATTGCGCGCCACACCTGCTCCTTCGCCTCGCCGAGCAGGCTCTTGACCTTGTCGCGCTCGAGCCCCAGCAGCGTCGCCGTCTCGGTGAGGCTGCGGCTGTCTGCCCAGTACGCGTGAAAGACCGCGGCGTGCAGTCCAGACAGGCGCCGTGCGGCCTCGCTCACGCGAGCGCGGAAGCGCTCGTCGCCGGCGGCAAGGAAGGCATCGAGGAACGCGAGCCGGAAGTACGCGCGGCAGCGCGTGATGCCGACCTCCACGCTGTTCACGCGCACGCCGTCCTGCTGCGCGATGACCTTGATGGGCACTTGGTCGCGATGGAACGCGAGTAGCCAACGCCGGCACCGCTCCGACACACGCTCCAGCGCCTGGCGAACTCCGGCTTCCAGGTCGGGGTCTCCGAGCGCGTCGCCGGCTGTGGGCCACTCCACGAGACCGTCGAGGACGTCGCCGAGCGAGCGCTCGTCGCCGTCGGGCCCCGCTATGGGTGCGTCCAGGCTGCGCAACCGCACGCGCATGGTGACGGTATCCGCGTACACGCTGCCCACCGTCCGATAGAGGTACGCGCGAAACTGCGCGTTGTTGCCGGTGTAGGCCCGCGTCGGGCCGCCGGCCGGCCGCAGGTGCGTCTCCAGCCGGGTGATGACCTCTTCCACCATGTCGGCGACGTCGCCGACGACCAGCTCGCCGCTCTGGCGCCGGCCGACGAGCCAGAGCACGCAGCGGCGAACGCGTGAGCGGTACTCGTCGAGATCCTCCTGGTCGCCCGTCTCGCCCAGAGCATTGAAGAGCTCCACTTCCGTCAGGACGGGTCTCTGGCCGGGGCCTTTCACCGCCACGAGCGTGATGCGAAGGGCCCTTCAGTGTCAAGGATCTAGAGTTCCGTAAGGTTTCCACTGGCGCCGGGTCTTTTCCGCCGTCCGAAAGGAGGACGACATGAAGAGACCATTCGCGCAGGCGGGCTGGATCTCGCTGCTGGCGGCCGGGCTTGCCGGCCTGGTGCCGGCGCCGGCGGCCGTCGCGCTCGAGCCGGTCGCGGTCTACGAGAGCTGGCGGGGCTCGAGCACGCTGAACTCGCATCGATGGCTCGTCCGGGAAGACGGGCAGAACCAGGAGATCGCGCTCGGGATCCAGGGACACCGCCTGCACATGCGGCACCGCCGCGAAGGCGGGGGCGCGTCGAATGCCGGGGCCACCACGGGGGTGCAGGCGCTGCTCGCGCAAAATCCCCTCAGCATCGAGCGGATCGAAGTGGACCTGCAGGTCCACAACCTCGAGGTGAGCGGCTGTGCGGCCAACCCCGGCACGACAGTAGTCCGGCCGGCTCGGCTCGCCCTCGCCACCTTCAACGATGGGGGTGTCGGAGTGGGCCAGATCGGCGACCACGTCATCCTGATCCTCGTCAGCGCGCCGGCCGACGCGCTCGAGGCCGGCAGCGTTCTGACGGTCGAGGGCGACCTCGCTCGGTGCGTGACCGCAGACTGCGGGGCGACCGTGTCGATCGCCAGCGCGGGGACGGTGACCGTTCCCGTTTCGAAGCCTTTCACGCTGCGCGCCGCGTGGGATCGAGCGAACCACCAGGTCTTCATCGGCGTGAGTGACCACCCCGATGTCGCGCTCCGCTACGATGCCGCGCTCGATGCTGCGCGCGCGCGGGTGCCGTTCGCGGCGCTGCGGACGGCGGTGACGACGGCTAACTGCACTGCCGCACCCACCGTTGCCGACGTGGAGCTGGCGGTGCGCGAAGTCCGGACCAACGTCTCGGCAATCATCCCCGACCGCTAGCCAGGAGGACAGCCCGTGAGGACAACCATGCGCGACATCACCTTCAGCCTCCTGCTGGTCTCGATGCTCGTGACGAGGCCGGCACCCCGGCCTGCGAGCGCCGAAGATCTCGCCACGTACGAGGATTGGAGTACGGCCGCGACGATCCGTGCTGATCGGTGGGCGGCAAGCAGCGATCTCGGGCACGAGCGGCGCCGTGAGCTCCACGGCAGCACGCTCGCGATGCGCTACCGGCGCGAAGGCCTGACGTTCTCGGATACCGGCTCCACCGGGTTCTTCAGCAACCGCCTTGGCCTGCGCAATCCGGTCAGCGTCACCCAGCTGGAGGCAGACCTCGAGGTCCGCGACCTGATCGTTACGGGATGCATGGCCAACCCGACCGCATCGATCGCCCGCGCGGCGGCCATCGATCTCAACCGGATGAGCGATCTGCCGCCGGGCACGCCGTCGGCACCGGGGGATCTCACGGGCGACCACATTGCACGCATCGAGGTGCGGCGCCTGTCGGACTCCATGGATCCGGACGGTGTTATGGAGGTTCGCGCGCTGCTCTTCCGCAGCGACAACCCGGGCGGCACGCTCACTACGTTGGTCGCGGGCCCGATCATCCTGGGACAGGTTGCGACGCGCCAGGTGTTCCAGCTCCGCCTGAGCTGGAACCCTGAGAGCAACGAATTCCGCGCGGCGCTGAACGACGGCCCCAACGCATCGCTGGCGTACACACCTGCTAGCAACGCGCGTCCGGCCAACAGTCCGTTCGCCACGATCCGGATCCAGCACCTGCCGGCCAACTGCACGGCGGGCCCGACCGTCGGCGACGCCGAGATCGCCGTGCACGCGGTGCGGACGAACGCGTCCGCCGTCATCCCGTGATGAGCGGCCGGCGCGGACGCCGCCTCGCCCACGGCGCCATGCTGGCTGGCGTGTGCCTCGTGAGCGCCGGGTGCGATGTCCGCGCGCGGGCCGGTGGCGACATGGCGGACGCAGTGGCGGAGGCGGCGCCCGCTCATGCACTCACCGCGTTCGCTTCCGAGGCCGAGCTGTTGCGGTTCCTGCGCGAGCAAGCCCGTGCAGTGCGGCCAAGGTCTTATGGCTTCGCCCAGGGATTCAGCGCGCAGCCGCCCGGGGTGGTCTTCGGCCATACCCCGACGCGCGAGGGTGCCGCCAGCGTGACGAACGTCCAGCACGCCGGCGTCGACGAGGGGGACATCGTCAAGGTGCACGGCCAACATCTCGTGGTCCTGCGCCGCGGCCGTCTCTTCACCGTGCGCCTGGGGGCCGCCCGAGCCGTGGCCGTCTCGACGGTGGACGCTTTCGCGCCCGACATCGATCCGCGGGATGCCTGGTACGACGAGATCCTCGTCGCCGGCGATACGGTGGTAGTCGTCGGCTACAGCTATGCGCGCGGCGGCACCGAGTTGGCGCTCTTCGACATCGACACGCGGGGCGTGCTTACGTATCGCGCGACGTATCACCTGCACACGCACGACTACTACTCGTCGCGCAACTACGCCAGCCGCCTCATCGGCCGGCGATTGATCCTCTACGCGCCGCTGCTGCTGGCCGGCAGCGAGGCCAACCCGCTCGCCGCCTTGCCGGCAATCCGCAAGTGGCATCCGGGTGCCCGCGCATCGGAGTTCATCCCGATTTACTCTCCGCAGCGACTCTACCGTCCTCCCTCACCGTCGCCGCTACTGACCTTGCACACGCTGATCAGCTGTGACCTCGACGGCCCCGAGCTTGCCTGTACCGCGACGGGGATCATGGGCTCGCCCGGGCGCGTCTTTTACGTCTCACCGGCCGCCGTCTACGTGTGGATGACCGACGACTGGTGGAGCCCGGCGCCGACCGATCCGTGGCTGTTCCGGCTGCCACTCGACGGCGCCGAGCCCGATGCTCTCCGCGTATCGGGAAGACCGGTGGATCAGTTCTCTTTCCTCGAACACGCGGGCCATCTCAACGTGCTCGTGCGCAGCGACGGGACCGGCGAGGGCATGTGGCAGTCCGAGACGGCGCGCGGCAGCGTGGCGCTGCTGCGGCTGCCGTTAGCGGCCTTCAAGGCGATGTCCGCCGCGCCGTCCTCGCGCTATCGTCCGCTCCCGTCGCCCGGCGACGGCGCGTTCCAGAATCGCTTCGTCGGCGCATATCTGCTCTACGGCGCCGGCGACGCCTGGGGCAAGCGGGCGGCGACCACGGCCTCGCCGCTCTTGGCGTACGAGTACGCCGCAGGCACCGAACCGACCGTGATCCGTGTCGGTCACGGGGTCGAGCGGATCGAAGCGCTCGGCGAGGATGCGCTCGTCGTCGGCAGCGCCGGCCGCGACCTCGAGCTCTCATCGATCCGGCTCGGCCGCGCCCCGGCTGTCGCCGGCCGCTACGTCGTGCACGGGACCGCTCAGGGCGAGTGGCGGAGCCACGGCTTCTTCTATCGCGCGGAGGGCAACGGTACCGGCATCGTCGGCTTGCCGGTACGGGCGGCTGTCAGCGCCGGTCCGGCGTACCTGACGGAGGGCTCGGCCGCCGTGCTCTTCCTACGCAACGACACGCTCACACTCCGCGAGCTCGGCCGGCTGCACGCCGAGCCCGAGCGCGCGCGCGCCGACGGCTGCCGCGCCTCCTGCGTGGACTGGTACGGCAACGCACGGCCGTTGTTCGTGCGCGACCGGATCTTTGCGCTGCTCGGCTATGAGCTCGTCGAGGGTGCGCTAGTCGCGAGCCGTCTCGAGCCGCGCCACCGCGTGGACTTCACGCCGCCAGCTCGCGATCCGGGACGCTAGCGATGCTGGACGATGTTCGTCGGCGCTGCGGCGGTTGTTGGAATCGCGCCATGAGAGCCAGCGTGCTGGTTCTCACGATCGCGCTGGGCGTTACCGCGTGCGCGGTCAAGCCGCCGCCCCAGCTCGGGGACGAGCAGCGAGCGCGGCTCGGACGGCTTGGCGTCGTGATGGCAGGGGAACCGCCTCGGACTGACGTGGCCGGACCGACACCTCTCGGTGGCGTCGGCGGCGGCCTGCTCGGCGCAGTTAAGGGCGCGAGTATCGGCGTTGCGTCGGCTGCCGGATGCTTCGTCACGTTGGGTCGCGTGCCAGAGTTGTGCGTGTTCGCGCTGATGACGCCATACTGGATTGGGCGCGGAACGGTGGAGGGCGCGCTCAATGCCATGCCAGAGGGCGAACGTCGGCGCGCCCTCCGGACGATCGAGGCTGCCATCGCCAACCTCGAAACGCAGCGGGTCGCGCGCGCTGTCGAGCGAGAGGCCCGAGACCGCGGGCGGCCGGCCACGATCCTCACACGGGGCGCGCCTGACGCACCGGCGCTCGACGTCGATACCGTGGCGGAGATTACGCTGCTGCGAGTCGAGCTCGAGGAGCAATCGTCGAAGCAGCACTGGACAAAGGCGTCCGTACCAGACGTCAATCCGATGTTCGACCTCGTGGCCGTGGCACGGTTGCGGGTCATCAGCCGTAGCGACCAACGCGTGCTGCTCGAGCGGACGTACCATCGCCGCAGCGGGCGCACGGCGCAGTTCGCGGACTGGAGCTACAACGACGCAGCCGAGTTCCAGCGCGCGCGGGACGAGGTCCTCGACGGCTTGGCCGCCGACGTCACGCTCGAGCTGTTCGGCGCTCCGCCGGCGCCGCCTACGGCGGGCTCGGAACCGTGGCCGCCCAGAAGCGAGAACCCGGCGGGCAGATGACGTGGGCGGTCCACTTCTCGCTCGCGCCGAGCTGGTTCGATCCGGCGGAGACGTCCGGGATCGTCAGCCCCTTCCTGGTGCGCGGGCGATCTTCTACACGACCGGGACGACGCACCAGCCCAATAATAAGTGCCATTGGTACCAGCTTGCGACGGACGCGGAGGCGGGCTGTTCAGGTGGCGGCTTGGGAGGCCCTCAAGCGGGCAGACCGGAACGACTGGCTACGTTCTGCGCCTCTCAGCATCCCAGAACTGAAAGCACTGGACGTAGAAACCGAATGGGCTTCTTGTTGCCCGGTGTCGGCACAACGCCTTCCAAGATCAGCTGCTGCTTGGCAATGGGCTCGTCAAACGCATCACACACCTCACCGTCCCCCAAGGCGTCGAGACGTGGTGAATCTGGCATGTGATCGCCGTCCCGTTGAGGCTGCCAATGAACGATGCTATCCGTGCCCTCATCCGTGACAAACTCAACGACGGCCGTCTGCCGCTCAGTGCCTTCAGACTCTGGGGCGGCCCTGGGGTGCGCACGAGCGCGTCAGCGTGAAGCGAGCGAGTACCGAGGAAGGCAAGCGATGATGCGATTGCCTGGGACCGCGCTAATCGGCTCGATCCTCTTGCTCCTAGCGATGACCGGCTGCGTGACTGAGCGGGACTATGGCTATGGCAAGTGTATGGATTACAGCCCGGGGTTCGTTTGTTGGAAGGGCACCATGAGCTGTAGGACTGACGACAAGGGTTGTCGAAGCTGTGAGTGCGTGGGCGCCGGAGATCGGAAATGAACCAGTCGTTCAGACACACAAGAAGGGCCGTACTGTTGGTCGCCGTCTCCATCCTCCCCTCGGCCGCGACGGCTCGCGCCGAGTGCGCGTGGGTGCTCTGGTCTCACAACGTATCGACCGAGGTGGAGAAGTGGAGCCTGAGATGGGATTCAGGGATGCCGCGTCCTGCCAACAGACCCTGATCAGCTCCGAAAAGCTGTCGCTTCCGTGGCCGGATATCGCGAGGGTCGATGTGAACACAACATCGCAACGATCTACTACAAGGATAGCCGCCGGGGGTCTGCTTCACTGCGTTGCTTTCCGGACACCGTGGACCCGCGGGGGCCGAAGGGGAAGTGAGCTTGGTAGGATCATTAGTTAGTGGCCCCTTCATCCCGCCTATGCTCCGCGAGGGGCTCCCCTCGGTAATAGAACTCAGATTCGTCAGGCGGTCAGGATTGCTCGGCATGAGCCATTTGACTTGAAGACCGGGAAGCGTGCGCAGCTGGTGTGCTGGGGTGTGGTGCCGAGTGGCATGCTACGGCATCCACTATTTCTCGACTGGCGTTAGAGTGCAGCAGACGCGACTAGCGCGGCGGCGCAAGGCTCGCTGATAAATCAGGTCTACTACACTCCCCTCCAGCCTTCCTCCACGGAGGCGAGCATGCTCGTGCAACCTCCCGGTGATCGAGCGGTAAGCAGGTTGAAGCCGGAACACCTTCTCGTCTGCGCAGTATCGGCCATCGCCGTCACGGGCCGGCGCCCGTGTTCTTGAGCTGACAATCGACGCCCGTGCGACAGGCGCTTACCCTTTCACGGCTCATCGGTGAGTGACGGAGAATGACTAAAGCGAGGTGGTCATGACACGCTTCCTCCTCCTTACCCTTACCCTGAGCGCCTTGGTCCTGGCGGCGTGCGGCCTCAGTGACCACGACCTGCTCGCCGGCCCGAGCGCGGTGCAGCACCTTGTCGATGGACGACCGGTGGAACTCAAGGGATCCCTCGCGGGATTCCAGTCGCCGCCCTACAGCCAGCGGTTCGACATGGTGTTGACCGGCCGCCGATCGAGCTACCGAATCAGCGAAAAGGAGCCCGTCTTCTTTTCGCCGTATCCCGGCAGTGAGATCATCCTGTTCCGGATGGAGGCAGGCGTTGAGAAGGACGACCGGAACATCAAGGGCCGCACGGCGGACGGAAAGCTGGCGCTCTCGCGGGAGCGAGCGGTCGACCTGAGCGTCGAGCGCGAGGCGAATGGACTCTTTCGAGTCACGCCCCGTGGGCCGCTGGCGCCGGGCGAGTACGCCTTCGTGAGCCAGGTCGACATGGACCTGTGGCTCAAAAAGTCGCCCTTTCGCATGCGGGTCTTCGACTTCGGCGTAGATTGACGACGGACGAACCAGGGAGGATCAGCGCAACGGCGGTCACCAAGATCCCCGCGATCCTTACAGCCACCGCGGCCAACCGCGCATCGGCGCAGGCGGTCGCGTCCTTGGCAGGAGAATGGCGTTTTGGGCAGCGTCTTGTGGTCATCGAGCAGGACGGAGCCACGGTACGGGGCTGGTGGAAGGAACAGTATCGGAACAAGAACATGGCCTGCGACGGTATTTGGTTCACAGGGGAAATCGAGGGAAATGCCGTTCGAGGCGTCAGATACCTCTGCCCACGCAACACTCGCCAGCCTCTGACCATCACCATCGTGGATCGAAACACCCTGGAAATCATCGCTTCATCCAGAGGCACTGACAGGACTGAAAGGCTTCGACGTATCCCGGCAACGCAGTAAATGGCCAAGGGCAGGCCAGAGAAGAAGCGCAAGCCACTCAACGTACGGGAAAACGTCGCGCTCCTCACCGGGCACGTCGGCATCGGCGGGGTGGCCCAGGCGTTCGACGAGCTCGGCTCCCCTGAGCGTCACGCCAAGATCCTGGTGCATCCCGAGCGCTGACCTCGCGCCTGGACACCTTCGCACGGCGGTCGGTCGTCTCGAGGAGCTCACCAACTCTCAGCGTGCCGAAACGCCAACACAAGAATCAACGCAAGAGCCTTCCGAACTTCTGAGGTAGCCTCAGAACTCCACGAAGTAGTTGGCTCCCCGGGCTGGGCTCGAACCAGCGACTTCCTGATTAACAGTCAGGCGCTCTACCGACTGAGCTACCGGGGAGTGTTCAGGTAACCGAGCGTCAGCTAAGGATTCACCATTCCTACCTGTCTGGTCAA
>DATEMP010000335.1:0-5242 GCA_035275545.1 Candidatus Eiseniibacteriota bacterium
AAGAACGGGTTCCTCTACTTCTACGCGGTGACGGCGGGGGATTCGACGTCGAACGGCACCATCGACACCCGTGACGACGAGCTGGTGGCCCGCCGCGCCGCGGTCGAGGCGGAGGCGGTGGTGCCGCAGGAGGCGACCCGCTCGACGCCGTCGGTGTGGGTGGTGCCGAACCCCTACCGTGGGTACTCCGACCTCAGCCGCCGGCCGTCGTCGTGGGACCTGACGCCGAACTCGACCGATCCGACCGGGACGCACATCGACTTCCTGGGCCTGCCGCCCGGGCAGTGGTCGCTCAGCATCTACACGGTGTCGGGCGACCTGGTGCAGACGCTTCACTCCGAAGACGAGATCAACGCGTCGGTCCGCGGGCCGGCGGTGGTCCGCAATCCCAACTACAATCCGAGCCTCCCGCCCGATCCGGTCCTGAATCCCACCACCATCACGGTTCCGGGCTTCAACCGGCAGCAGGACAGCGCCAACGACGGGCAGGCGCGCTGGAATCTCATCTCCCGCAACGGACAGGACGTCGTGAGCGGGGTGTACCTGTTCGTCGTCGATTCGTCGATCGGCACTCAGCGCGGCAAGTTCGTCATCATCCGTTGAGCCGGGTGCGAAGGAGGATCCAAGTGAGAAAGCTGATCGCCGCCGTCGGGTTGCTGGGAGCGCTGCTCCCGGGGGCCGCCGGGGCTGCCCAGATCTTCGAGAAGGTGGGAACGTTCGACGGCCAGTTCCTCAAGATCGGCATCGGGGCCCGCGCCGCCGCGATGGGTGGAGCCTTCGTCGCGGTCGCCGACGATGCCAGCGCCCTGTTCTGGAACGCGGCGGGCATCGCCCGCATCGAGTCCGACAAGTCGCAGCTCCAGTTCAACCACGCCATCTGGCCTGCCGATCTGAAATTCTCGCAGGCGGGCTACGTGTTCCACATGAAGCGCATCCCCGGCGCGCTCGGCGTGAGCGTGCGCTCGCTCTACATGGACCCGATGATCGAGACCACCGCCTACCAGCCGGACCCCTACGTCGGCACCGGGCGGACGTTCGACGCGGGCTTCATGACGGCCGGACTCACGTACGCCCGGTCGTTCACCGACAAGTTCAGCGCCGGGATCACCGCGAACTTCATCCACGAGGGGCTCGCCGAGCTCTCGCAGAACACCTACGCCTTCGACCTCGGCACCCTCTACGACGTCGGCACGATGGGCATGCGGATCGGCATGGCGATCAGCAACATGGGCACCGACGTGACGTTCATCGAGCGTCAGGCGCGCATTCCGTCGGTGTTCCGGGTCGGAACCTCGGCGACCCTGCTCAACTCCGCCGATCAGAAGCTGCTCGGTGCGTTCGAGTTCTCGCACCCGCCCGACAACTCGGAGCGCATCAACGTGGGCGCCGAGTACGCGTTCCGCAACTACGTGTTCCTGCGCGGCGGCTACAACGTGAACTACGACGCCGAGGGGATCGCGGGCGGCGTGGGATTCCGGTTCCCGGTGTCGTTCGCCGGCACCGCCGATTTCGACTACGCGTACACCGACATGAAGGCCCTCGGAGCGGCGCATCGCTTCTCGCTCAAGTTCATGTTCTGAGCGCGTGCGCTGCGCGGGCAGGAACCGGGACGTGAGATCCGCCCGCGGCGCGCGACGGTTCGGCTTCCTGGCAGTGCTTCGCCTGCTGGCCCTGGCGGCGACGCTCGCGTTCTCCGCGGGCGCCGCGCCCGCCCCGCGTGAACCGGAGCCCGACGACGAGGGCCCCGGTCCGCTTCCCTGGCGCGTCCCCGGCCGCGTGGGCTTCACCGTGGACGCGGCCGCGTTCCCCGACTCCGCCGGCCACATGCTCGAGGTGTACACGCGCGTGCCGCCCGGCACGCTCGCGCGCCTGGTGCGGGACCAGGCCGGCTCCGCGCGCCTCAAGCTCTCGATGCGCCTCACCAACCGGTTCGGTGCCCGGCCCCAGGAGAAAGCCCAGGAGATCGAGATCGTTCCGGCCGACACCGTGCCCGGGTTCGGCAAGGTGGTCATCACGCGCTTCCCCGCCCGGCCGGGCGTGAACCGGCTGCGGGTCCGGCTCGAGGACATGCTGGCCCAGAAGCGCGGCCTCTTCTACGCGGGCCGCAAGGCACTCACCGGCCGGCAGACCACGGAGTCGGCGAAGGTCGAGGGCGAGGTCACCGTCCCGGGGCCGCAGGCGGGGCGCGATCTCTCGGACCTCGAGTTCCTGTGGATGCGCCGGGAGTCCGGAGCCGCCTCGGCGTTCCGGCGCGGCGAGCACGTGGCGATCCCCAACCCCGAGCGCCTCTACGGGCTGCTGGCGAACGAGGTGCGCGCGGAGTTCGCGGCCCGCAGCGTCGCCGGCGACGCCCGCCCGTGGCACTGGCACGCGCGGGTGCTGAACGCGAAGGGCGAGGTGGTGGCGGAGCAGGAGAGCACCGCGGCGGCCGCCCGCGAGCTCGCCGGCTCGGTGGCGATCGACCTGTCGACGCATCCCGCGGGCGGCTACGACCTGGAGGTCAAGGCCTGGCAGGAGGGGGATCCCGGGGCCCTGTTGCGCACGGCGCGCTTCAGCATCGCCTGGCTCGAGGGCTCATGGATGGTCGAGCCGTCGCACATCGACGATGCGGTCCACTTCCTGCTCACTTCCGACGACGAGACACGCTTCGCGCGGCTCCAGGTGGGTGAGCGCGAGCGGTACCTCGAGGATTTCTGGAAGCTGCGCGATCCCACGCCGGACACGGCCGACAACGAGGCACGCAACGCGTTCCTGTTGCGCATCGACTACGCCAACAAGAATTTCGACGGGCCGGCCAGCGCCCGCGGGATGTTCTCCGACATGGGCCGCGTCTTCATCCGCTACGGCGAGCCCGACGAAACCCTGAAGCAGGTCATCCCGGCCGGGGACGAGACCCTGGAGCGCGTCCTTCAGGACCTCGAGCTCTCCGAGGACCGCCCCACCGGTGACGTCCACCAGAAGGGGCTGGGCGGGGACACGCGCCCCTATGAGGTATGGGTGTACCAGGGCCACCTGGGGGCCACGCCCGACGTGGATCCCAAGGTGGCGAGCCGCATCACGACGCGCCGGAAGATGGTGTTCCTGTTCGTCGACGAACACGGGTACGGTTACTACACGCTGCGCTACAGCACCGAGTAAGCCTTCGCCGCCCCCGCGGAGATGGCCTGGGGAATCACTTTCCAGTTGTCCGCAACAAGGACCGCCGACCGGGAAAGGGAGAGCACCCATGGCTGGCACGCGCATCTGGCCCACGCTGGCGCTGGTGGTGTCGTTGGTTGCGGGGATCGTGACCCCGGCCGCCGCGCGCGACGACACCCTGCTCGCTGAGTTCAAGGAGGCGTACCCCGAGCTGTTCCAGCCCCAGGCGGGAGGCGGCCGCCGCGCCACCCCGATGGCGGTGCCCGACATCTTCGGACCCGGCGCGGTCCTGGACGTCGGCAACATCCGCATGAAGATCACCAACATCGGCGTGATCGGCAACCCGTTCACGAACCTCGGGAGCGACCCGTCAGCGCAGTGGCCGGGTGCCTCCGGAATCGAGTACCTCAACTACATCATCGTCTCGGTCGGCGCGGTCAATCGGGCGGCGACCGATCCCGCCACCATCCGGCGCACCAGCTACTACCCGGAGTGGCGGCCGCAGACGCTCGATCCCCAGGACCGCATGTACAAGTCGTACGACGGTCAGGCGAACGGGATGCGGCTCGCCGACGACGACAAGGACATCGTGCGGCACGAGCCGATCGATGCCAGCCAGTGGGTCGACGAGGACTTCCTCGACGGGCGTGACAACGACGGCGACGGTCAGATCGACGAGGACTACGGCGCGGTCGGACAGAAGATGTGGTCCTGCACGATGTGGGACAACACCCCCCAGGCGCTGGCCTCGACGATCGGTGGCGAGAAGCACGTGCCGCTGAACCTCGAGATGCGGCAGACCGCGTTCGCCTATTCGGTGCCCGGGTTCGAGAACTTCAACGTCATCACCTGGACCATCTTCAACCGCTCCGGCCACGGACTGGACAGCATGTACGTCGGCCTCCGCACCGACATGGACGCGGGCCCGTACGATTCACCCACCTATTTCTCCGAGGACATCGACGTTCCGTTCTTCCCGTTCGGCGACTTCAAGGTGGTGCTGTCGCAGGACAACGAGTGGGGCAAGAAGCTCGATCCCAAGGGCAACCGGCGCCAGCAGAACCACGACGTGCTTGCGTCGGTGCCCGCCGACTCGGCGCTGTGCCCGGCGGTGACGCTGCGGGTCAACGGGTTCTCGGTGGCCGACAACGACGGCGACCTCGGGCGCACCAAGGGGATCGGCTCGGTGCTGCTGCTCGGGCACACGATCGACCCCAAGGGGATCATGGGCCCCAGGAAGGTGGGCTGGCACGGGTTCCGTTCCTACGTATTCGGGACGCCCTACAACTCGGGCGGCAACCCGGTGACCGACCAGCAGCGGTTCGAGATGTTCCAGAGCCCCGCGGGGATCAACCCGGAGACCGGGTTCATCGACGTCACGCCGATCGACCAGGAAGGCGCCATCCAGAACTGGGCGATGGTCGGCCCGTTCGGGGTGAGCGACGAGACCGGCACTCCGCATCCCATCCCGGACGGGGGCTCGATCGAGGTCACGATCGCGTTCGGGGTCGCCGAGTGCGATTTGCAGAAGGCGAACCAGTACCCGGCGGACTACGCCGCCTACCTGGACGGCCGGCTCACGCCCAAGGACCTGTTCGACAAGTACCCGCCGCTCAAGAACGCGTTCGCGGCCCAGGTCGCCTACGAGGGTGTGTACGACGTCCCGCCCACCGAGCTGTCCGGCTCGGACAACTTCAACACCACCGACTACCACGGGCGCGAGACCCGGGTGATCGCACCCGAGGGCTTCATCCTCAGCGACTCCGATTGCCGGGACGAGGGCGCGCAGCGGCAGATCAACGAGTTCGGCTACACCTGGTTCGACTTCGACTGCGACTACTGCACCGGCGTGTGGGCGTTCGGCTCCGGCCAGGGCGGCGGGACCGGCCTCTACCTGCGGCGCTGGAACACCGCGGCACCGCCGCCCAATCCCAACCTGAACGTGGGGGTGGCGTACAACTTCCGGGACAACCCGGACCGGGTGGTGACGCCGGCGGGGGACGAGCAGGCGACGATCGCCTGGGACAACCTCTCCGAGGTGACGGTGGACCCGGAGAAGGGGCACTTCGACTTCCGGTCGTACCGGATCTGGAAGGTGTCGAAC
>DATEMP010000336.1:0-2464 GCA_035275545.1 Candidatus Eiseniibacteriota bacterium
CTCGCCACGGACGTCCACGGTGATCTTCTTGGAGAGGTCGCCGCCAGCAATTGCCGCCGCCACTTCGGCGATGTTTCGAACCTGCGCGGTGAGGTTCGAGGCCATGAAATTGACGTTGTCGGTCAAGTCTTTCCAGGTGCCGGCGACACCCGGCACCTGCGCCTGACCGCCCAGCCGGCCTTCGCTGCCCACCTCGCGCGCCACGCGCGTCACCTCGCTCGCGAACGAGTTGAGCTGGTCCACCATGGTGTTGATCGTGCTCTTGAGCTCGAGGATCTCGCCGCGCACGTCCACGGTGATCTTGCGCGACAGGTCGCCGCGCGCCACCGCGGTGGTCACGTCGGCGATGTTTCGCACCTGGGCGGTGAGGTTGTTCGCCATCGAGTTGACGCTGTCGGTGAGGTCCTTCCAGGTGCCCGCCACCCCCGGCACCAGCGCCTGGCCGCCCAGCTTGCCGTCGGTGCCCACCTCACGCGCCACGCGCGTCACCTCGGACGCGAACGAGCGGAGCTGGTCGACCATCGTGTTGATGGCCTCCTTGAGCAGAAGGATCTCGCCGCGCACGTCGACGGTGATCTTCTTCGAGAGGTCGCCGTTCGCGATCGCCGTGGTCACGTCGGCGATGTTGCGCACCTGGGCGGTGAGGTTGTTGGCCATCGAGTTGACGCTGTCGGTGAGGTCCTTCCACGTGCCGGCCACCTCGGGCACCACCGCCTGGCCGCCCAGCTTGCCGTCGGAACCCACCTCGCGCACCACCCGCGTCACTTCCGAGGTGAACACCGCGAGCTGCTGGATCATCCGGTTGACGATCACCGCGGAGCGCAGGAACTCGCCCTTGAGCGGCCGCCCGTCGACCTCGAGGCGCACGCTCTGGAGCAGGTCGCCGCGCGCCACCGCCGAGATCGCGTTGGTGACCTCGCGGGTCGGCCAGATGAGGTCCTCGATCAGGCCGTTGATCGAGCGCTCCATGTCGCCCCAGGAGCCGCTCGCCCGGCTCATGGTGACGCGCTGGCGCGTGCGTCCCTCGCGGCCGACCACCTCGCCCACGCGCTCGAGCTCGCGCGCCATGCGACGGTTGGAGGCGACGATCTCGTTGAACGTGTCGGCGATCTTGCCCGCCAGGCCGGTGCGGTCGCCCGGCAGGTGCGCCGTGAAGTCGCCGTTGCGGACCGCCTCGAGAGCCGCGAGCAGCTCGTTCGGGTCGAGGGACGATTCGCCGGCGAGGAGCCGGGTGCGGTCGGGTGTCGAGGTTTCAGGCGGGTTCATGGGCCATCCTGGGCATGCCGGTTCTGCTCAGGTGTCCCGATGAAATCGGGGGACACCCCGCGGGGAAATGCTGTGCTTCGTGACAGGGGCGGCCCCTGCCTTGCGGAGTGGATCCGCAACCGGACGGCGGGATCGTACGCCCTGGCCCCAATCTCGATCAAGGGAGTTTGTCTTGATGAGACGTGGACAAGTGCAGGTCGCAACGGCAGTTGGCCGTCACGTCCGCCCCAGGGTGGGTCTGCGACGCTAGGGTCGGACCCGCTGGAGCGTCACCGAGTCGGGATCGATCCGCACCCGCACGCCCTCGGGAAGGTCCGCGGCCAGGCGCACGCCGACCATGCGCCCGACGCGGGCCGAGCCCGGCTCGGGCGCGACCCAGTACGCCTTCGCGTCGCCGAGCGCGTTCCGCGAGAGCACGCTGCGCGGCGCGCTCACGGTGACGCTGACCCGCTCGGGGGCGACCACGTAGCCGGTGGTCCCGCGCGGCGGATCGACGTGCAGCGTGAGCCTGCGCGTCGCCTCGGGCTCGAGCGGCACCGTCACCGTGACCTGCTCGGGCTCCATCGTGCACCAGTCGGGGAGCGCATCGGCGCTCGCGGCGACGTGCACCGTGTCGCGCTTGCCGGCGATGCGCACCGCGTCGAGGCGCACGCTGTCGAGCCCCGCGATCTCGCGCTCGGGCCCGGTCACCTCGACGAATGCCGGATCCACGGCGAGCTCGCCGGTCCACACCACGCCGCCCGCGGGGAGCCCGTCGACGCGCGCGGCGACCGGGAGCCGGCGGCTGCGCTTGCGGTCCACCTGGAGCTCGACCGTGCGCGGGCTCACCAGCCGCTCGACCTGGACGTCGAAATCGGGCGAGAGCGGAAGGTCGGCGCTGGTGAGCGCGCGCTCGTAGCGGCCCGTGCCCACACCCGCGAGTGAGAGCCGCACCGGAGGCTCGGTGAGGCGCATGCGGATGAGTTGCTTGCCGGTGCCGCGCAGCTCGGCCTGCACCGCCGAGGGCACCGGTCCCGAGAGCGACAGCGTGTCCGAGAGCTCGGCGATCTGGATCGGGAACGAGACGATCAGGGTCGCCGGCCGGTCGGTGTAGACGTTGAGGTAGACCAGCAGCGAGAGCAGCAGCGCCACCAGCTTGATGCCCAGGTTGTCGAGCAGCCATCCGCGGAGCACGTTCATCGGCCGCCCTCCCCGCCCG
>DATEMP010000337.1:0-7293 GCA_035275545.1 Candidatus Eiseniibacteriota bacterium
GCGCTGCGCGCGATACCAGGCGATGGTGCGCGCCAGCCCATCGTCGAACGGCGTGCCGGCCTTCCAGCCCAGCAGCCGCTCGGCCCGCGAGGTGTCCAGGCAGCGGCGCGGCTGGCCGTCGGGCTTGGTGGGATCCCAGACCAGCTTGCCCTTGAACCCGGCCTGCTTCGCGATCGTGGTCGCGAGGTCCTTGATCGAGATCTCGCGGCCCGCGCCCAGGTTCACCGGCTCGCTGTCGGTGAGCCGCTCCATGCCGGCGACGATCCCCTGCGCCGCGTCCTCGACGAACAGGAACTCGCGGGTCGCCTTCCCGGTCCCCCACACCTCGATCTCGGGACGGTCGTTCTCCGCCGCCTCGACGCACTTGCGGATCAGCGCCGGGATGACGTGCGAGCTTTCGGGATCGAAGTTGTCGCCCGGCCCGTAGAGGTTGACCAGCAGCACGTTCACCGCGTCGAACCCGTACTCCTGGCGGTAGGCCTGCGACTGGACCAGCAGCATCTTCTTCGCCAGCCCGTAGGGCGCGTTGGTCTCCTCGGGATACCCGTTCCAGAGCTCCTCCTCGCGGAACGGGACCGGCGTGAACTTGGGATAGGAGCAGATGGTGCCGACGCTCACGAACCGGCGCACGCCGGCGCGGCGCGCGTGCTCCATGAGCAGCGTGCCCATCATGAGGTTGCTGTAGAAGAAGCTGCCCGGGTGGATGCGGTTGGCGCCGATACCGCCCACTACCGCGGCGAGGTGGATCACCACCTCCGGCCGCAGCGTTTCGAGCATGCGCACCGTCTGCGACTCGTGGGTGAGGTCGTAGTCGTCCGATCCCACCGCGACGGCGTTCGCATAGCCGGCCATCGAGAGCGCGGCCATGAGGTGGCGCCCCAGGAATCCGGTGCCGCCGGTGACGACGATGCGGGTGGCGTTGTCCAGCGTGGGCCTCCGATGGATGTGCGTTCGCGCGAGTCTCACGGTCCCGGCACCCGGCCGTCAAGCGGACCGCGGCGATGCTATGGTCGCGCGCCATGGTCGCCCCCGAGCCGCCCCCGCCGCCGCGCGGCGCGTCCCGCCGCGACCTGATCGTGCTCCTGGTCGCGGCGCTCGCTGTCTACACCGCGAATCCGTTCGGCATCGGGCTGCGGGCGGTGGACGACTGCTACTACGCGCGCAAGGGCGTCGAGATGGCGCGCAGCGGCGGATTCTTCACCGTGACGTGGAACGGCAGCCCGGACTTCCTCTATCCGCCGCTCCAGTTCTGGCTGCTGGGCCGGAGCTTCGCCTGGTTCGGCGAGAACGACCTCGCGGCGCGCCTGCCCTCGATCGCCCAGGCGATCGGCACGCTGGCGGTCACGTACCGCATCGGCATGCTCACGGTGGGCGGCGGCGCCGCGGCCGGCGCGGTCGCGCTGCTCGCCGTCTCCCCGTACTTCGCCGACAACGCGCGCGGCTGCATGATCGAGATGGCGCTCGCCTTCTGGGTGTCGCTGGTGTTCATGGTCGCGCTCGAAGGCCTGCGCCGGCCGCGGGCCCACCTCCTGTTGGCGCTCCCGCTCGGGGCCGCGATCCTCACCAAGAGCATCCTCGGCCTGCTCCCGCTGCCGGTGCTCGGGGTCGCGGCGGTGCTCTCCGCCGAGCTGCGCGCCACGCTCCGAAGGCCGTGGCCCTGGCTGGGCGTGCTGCTGGGGTTGGGGCTCGGCGCCTCGTGGCCGGTCGACCAGTGGCTGCGCTTCGGACCCGCGGCGCTGCGCGCCCACTACCTCGACAACATCGCCGCGCTCGCCGCCCGCCCGCTGGGCCTCGGGCAGCGCCTGATCCGCTACCCGGTGTTCCTGCTGGAGCGCTTCCAGCCCGTGATCCTCCCGGCACTCGCGGGCGCCGTGCCCGCGTGGCGGCGCTGGCGCCGCGATCGCGACTCGGGGTCGCTGCTCCTCATCCTCTGGGTGGCGGTGCCGCTCGTGCTCTTCAACCTGTCGGGCACGCAGGAGCGGCGCTATCTCTTCCCGCTCTTTCCGCCGCTCGCCCTGCTGGCCGCCGATGCGTTCGAGCGCTGGCGGCCGGGCGTGGCGCTCGTGTTCCGCCGCTGGCTCGCACCTGTGGCGCTGGGGTTCACGGCACTGCTGTTCTGGATCTGGACGCCGGGCTTCATCAACCAGGCGGACCCGGCGTTCGCCGCGAGCCGCGCCGAGCTCCAGCGCCGCATCCCGCCCGGCGAGCCGCTCACCTACCTGGGGTCCGAGCGCGGCTACTGGCCGGCGGCCAATCCGCTCCTCTACTACGCCGACCGCATGCTCGAGCGGCCGTCCGCCTCGGCCGACACCGCGATCGCACGCGCGTCGGCGCGCCGGTCGCGGCTGATCCTCGCCGATCGTGTCGCGATCGAGGACCTCCACGCGCGGCTCGGCCGGCTCCAGTACGTGACGACCGGCATCGACTGGGTGGTCGTCGAGGTCCCGTGACCCGGTGCGGTATGCTCCGCGCGATCGGGCCCCACGCCATCCACCCACGGAGCGTCCATGCAGACCACGATCGCCATCCCGCGCCCGGGCGCGGACGAGTATTTCGAGTACTACGGCAAGTACATCGCGCTGGTGCCCGGTGACGACGCGCTGCCCACGCTCGCGAGCCACATCGAGTCCTGGCAGCCGGCGCTGCGCAAGCTGAGCGACGTGCAGGGGCTCCATCGCTACGCGGCCGGCAAGTGGAGCGTCAAGGAGGTGCTCAACCACATCGCCGACGGCGAGCGGGTGTTCGCTTACCGCGCGCTGCGGTTCGCGCGCGCCGACCAGACGCCGCTCCCGGGCTTCGACGAGAACAGCTGGACGCCGAACGCCGGCAGCGACCGTCGCACGGTCGCCGACCTGGTCGATGAGCTGGTCGCGGTGCGCGCGGCGAGCGTCGCGCTCTACCGCTCGCTCGACTTGGAGGCGCTGGCGCGCCGGGGCGAGGCCAACGGCAAGGCGATCAGCGTGCGCGCGCTGGCCTGGATCACCGCCGGGCATGCGATCCACCACCAGGGGATCCTGCGCGAGCGGTACGGCCTGGGCGGCTGATGCCGGCGACCGCGGCGGTGGCGGTCATCACGGCGGCGCGCAACGCGGCGGCGACGCTCGAGCGCACCATCGAGAGCGTGGCCCGCCAGACCTGGCGGCCGGTCGAGCACATCGTCGTCGACGGTGCTTCCACCGACGGCACCGGCGCGCTCCTCGCCCGCCACGCGCCCCGCCTGCGCTCGATCAGCGAGCCCGATCGCGGCCTCTACGACGCCATGAACAAGGGCGTGGGGCTGGTGTCCGATCCGGACGCGTATCTGATCTTCCTGAACGCCGACGACACCTTCCACGCCGATGACGCGGTGGAGCGCGTCATGACCGCGGCGCGCGGCGAGGACCTCGTGTACGGGCGCCTCGAGCGGCACGACGAGGAGCTCGACTACCGGGACGTCATCGGCCGGGAGGTCACGGCCCGCGACATGGTGCTCGGCATGCGCTGCCACCACCAGGCGATGTTCACACGCGCGCGCGTCTTCCAGCGGGTGGGCGGGTTCGACCTGCGCTACCGGATCGCCGCCGACTACGACTGGGCGGTGCGCGTGTTCCTCGACACCGGCGTGTCGCGGCGCTTCGTTCCGGTGGTGGTCTCCACCATGGGCCGCGGCGGCCTGAGCGACCGGCGCTACCTCGCCTCGGTGCGCGAGCGCTGGGGCATCGTGCGCCGCCACTACCCACCGGCCGAGCTGCTGCGCTACACGCTGTGGACCGGGTTCGGCGACTACCTGCGCTACTACGCGCAGCAGGGCTTGAAGCGCGTGGGATTGCTCAACCGCGTGCGCGACGCGCGGCGGCGGCTCTCGGGAGCCGGATCGGGGCCGCCCGCGTGAGCCTGGTACAGAAGGGACGGCACGTGCTCCGGCGCCTGAACGAGCGCTTCATCCTGCGCACGTTCGCGCTCGACCGCCTGGACGTGAAGCTGCGCCGACACATCGACCTCGAGCGCGGGTTCTTCGTCGAGGCGGGCGCCAACGACGGGATCGAGCAGAGCAACACGCTCTACTTCGAGCGGCACCGCGGATGGCGCGGCCTGCTGGTGGAGCCGCTGCCCGCGCTGGCCGCTGCCTGCAGGCTGAACCGCCCCAGGTGCATCGTCGAGCAGGCGGCGCTCGTGCCCTTCGACCACGCGGGCGCCACCGTGACGATGCGAGACTGCAATCTGATGTCGGTGGTGAAGGGCGGGCTGCGGTCCGAGGCGGACGAGCTGGAGCACGTGCGGCTCGGGAGCCAGGTCCAGGGCATTAACGTGCGCGAGGTCGAGGTGCCGGCCCGCAACCTGAGCTCGATCCTGGATCAGCATGGGATCGCGAAGGTCGACCTGCTGTCGCTCGACGTCGAGGGGTACGAGCTCGACGTGCTGCGCGGGATCGATCTGTCGCGTCACCGCCCGGAGTGGATGCTCATCGAGGCGCGCTTCCGCGAGGCGATCGAAATGTATCTCAGGCCCTGGGATTACCTGACCGTCGCCGCGCTCTCCCACCACGATGTCCTCTACCGGACCTCGCGCCACTAGATGACGCGCGCCGACGCCTGGACGCGCCTGCTGCCCGGCGGGCTGCGGAGCCGCATCGAGGGCAGCGCCCTCCTGCGCCAGGTGCTCCCCAACACCGGCTGGCTCGCCGGCGACCGGCTGGTGCGGATGATCCTGAGCGTGCTGGTCGGCGCGTGGGTGGCCCGCTACCTGGGCCCCGCCGACTACGGCGCGCTGAGCTTCGCGCTCGCCTGGGTGGCGCTGTTCATGGGATTTGGCGCGCTCGCCCACGAGCGCATCGTGGTGCGCGAGCTGGTCGAGCACCCGGAGCGCGAGCCCGAGACGCTGGGCAGCGCCACCGCGCTGCGCTTCGCCGGCGGGCTGGTCGCGATCGCGGCGGCGATCGTGGGTGTATGGATGCTGCGTCCCGGCGACCACGAAGCGCTGGTGCTGGTGGCGATCGCCGCGGGCGCCATGGTCCAGCCGTTCGCGATGATCGAGCTCTGGTACCAGGCGCGGGTGCGCGCGCGGCAGGTGGCGCCGGCGATGATCGTGGCCGCCCTGCTGAGCGCCGGGCTCAAGGTGGCGCTCATCCTCGCCCGCGCGCCGCTGGTGGCGTTCGCGTGGGCGTTCCTGGCCGAGGGGCTGATCACCGGGGTGCTGGTCGCCCTGGTCTACGAGACCCGAGAGCACGGCCTCGCGACCTGGCGGACGCGCATGGCCACCTGCCGCGCGCTGCTGCGCGACAGCTGGCCGCTGGTGCTCTCGGGCGCGATGATCCTGGTCTACATGCGTATCGACCAGGTCATGCTGCGTCAGATGGCGAGCCCGGCGGAGCTGGGCGCCTACGCGGCGGCGGTGAAGCTGGTCGAGGGCTGGTACTTCCTCCCCACCGCCGTGGTCGCTTCGCTGTTCCCCTCGATCGTCCAGGCGCGGCAGCAGGACGATGCGCTGTTCCTCGCGCGCCTGCAGAAGCTCTACGGCCTGATGGCGGCCGCGGCCTACGCGGTCGCGATCCCCACCACCCTGCTCGCGCCCTGGATCGTCCGCGTCCTCTACGGACCCGGCTACGCCGCGGCCGCGCCGATGCTCGCGGTGCTGGTCTGGTCGCTGGTGTTCACCAACCTGGGCATCGCGCGTGGGGCGTTCCTCACCAGCATGAACTGGACGCGGCCCTATCTCATGACCGTGGCGCTCGGCGGGGCGGTCAACGTGGCGCTCAACCTGGTGCTGATCCCGCGCTGGGGCGGCATGGGGGCGGTGGTCGCGACGCTGATCGCCTACGGGGTGGCGACGCTGGGCTCGTGCTTCGCCTACCGTCCGCTGTTCCGGACCGGACGCATGCTCGCCCGCGCGATGCTGTTCCCGAGGTTCTGACGATGGCCGACTTCCTGCGCCGCGCGCTTGCCCGCATGGGCCTCCTCGCCCCGCTCTCCGTGATGCGCCGGGGCCCCCTCAAGGATGACGGCTGGATCCGCAGCCTCGCCGAGGGCGCACCCGTGGACGCCGCGGGGAATCCCATCCCCTGGCTCACCTACCCGGCGATCGAGCTGCTCCAGCGCCGCGTGCGCCCGGAGATGAGCGTGTTCGAGTACGGGTGCGGCCACAGCACCCTCTGGTGGGCGGCGCGGGTGCGCGACGTCGTCAGCTGCGAGCACGACCAGGCCTGGCTCGAGCGCATCCGCTCGCGCGCGCCCGCGAACGTCACGTTGCGCCACGTGGCGCTCGAGTACGACGGGGCCTACTCGCGCACGGTCGCCGAGTATCCGGGGCGCTTCGACGTGGTGGTGATCGACGGGCGCGATCGCGTGAACTGCGCCCGGCACGCGGTCACGGCACTCGCGCCCGGGGGCGTGATCGTCTGGGACAACAGCGACCGGGCGGAATACCGCCCCGGCTTCGATCAGCTCGGCCAGGTGGGATTCCGGAGGCTCGAGCTGGTGGGTCTCTACCCGACTCTCAACGAGAAGGGCGAGACCAGCATTCTCTACCGCGACCGGAACGTCTTCGGCCTGTGAAGCTCGCCTACCTCGGTACCGTCTATCGCGGCTATGCGGATCTCGTGGCCGCGCGCGCGGCCGGCGCGCCCGGGCGCTCGTTCGCGTCATGGCGCGAGGAGCTCGAGGGCGATGCGTACGGGTGGGTGGGCGCCTGGGGACCGGCGCTCGCGCCGCTCGGCTGGGAGTTCCTCGAGGTCCAGCACAACGTCGCGCCGCTCCAGCGCGCGTGGGCGCGCGAGCAGGGGCTGGCCGCCGATGCGTCGCCCGACGACGTCGCGCTCGCCCAGGTCGAGCGCTTCCGGCCGGAGCTTCTGTGGTACGACCATCACGACGCGGCCCTGCTCGGGCGGCTCCGCGAGCGCTGCCGCTCGCTGCGCGCCGTGGTGGGCTGGGCGGGAAGCGTTCCGCCGGACACGGCGCTGACCCGAGGCTGCGACCTCACGCTCTCGTGCGCGCGCGAGACCGTCGCGGCGCTGGAGCGGGGCGGCACGCGGGCCGCGCACCTGGACCACGCCTTCAACGAGCGGGTGCTCGAGAGCCTCCCGCCCCGCGCTCCGACCCTCGACGTGAGCTTCGTCGGCCAGATCGCCGCCGACCATCCGCTCCACGAGCACCGCGAGCGCCTGCTAGAAGCACTGCTCGCCGAGCGGCCGGTGGCGGTGTTCAGCCCCACCGCGGAGACGCCGGCGCCGATGGCCGCGGCGGTCGGGCCGCGACGCGTGCTCTACGCCGCCGCCCAGGCGCTTCGACGCACGGGGATGGACGAGGAGGCGCTGCGCCG
>DATEMP010000338.1:0-16884 GCA_035275545.1 Candidatus Eiseniibacteriota bacterium
GAGGCGCTCATGCCGCGCGCCGAGGTGCGCGCCGTGACGTTCACGCGCCAGTACCCGGGGCTCCTGTTCCCGGGCGAGAGCCAGCGCGATGAGAAGGCCGAGCCGCCGCGCTTCCCGGTGGCGCCGCTGCTCGACTCGGTCGGGCCCTGGAGCTGGCCGGCTGCGGCGCGGCATCTGGAGTCGTTCGCGCCCGGGCTGGTGATCCTCAAGTGGTGGCTGCCGTTCTTCGGCCCCGCGTTCGCTTCGACCGTGGGCCCGCTCCGGCGGCGCGGCACCCGGGTGGCCCTGGTGTGCGACAATCTCGTCCCGCACGAGCGCCGCCCGTTCGACATGGCCTTCACCCGCTGGATGCTCCGCAACTCGGACGGCTACCTCGTCATGTCGGAGAGCGTCGAGCGCGACCTGGACCAGCTCAAACCCGGCGCACCCCGCCGGCGGGTGCTCCATCCGCTCTACGCCCAGTTCGACCGCGGGCGCTGGACGCGCGCCAGCGCGCGCGAGCACCTGGGACTCGAGCGCGAGGGGGAGGTGGCGGTGTTCTTCGGCTACATCCGCCATTACAAGGGCCTCGACACGCTGCTCGACGCGTGGCCGCTGGTGCGCGCGCGGCGCCCGGCGACGCTGGTGGTGGCGGGTGAGTTCTACGAGGACGCCGCGCCCTACGTCGAGCGCGTCGCGCGGGCGAACGGCGGCGCGGTGGCCCCCGACGGCGCAGGCGCTCCGGTCCGCCTCATGGGCCACTACCTGCCGGACGAGGAGGTCGAGGCGCTGTTCAAGGCCGCCGACGTGGTGGTGCTGCCCTACCGCTCGGCGACCCAGAGCGGGGTCACGCACGTCGCCTACGCGCTCGGCGTCCCGGTCATCACCACCGACGTCGGGGGGCTCGCCGAGACCGTGCGGCCGGGGGAGACCGGCCTGGTGGTGCCGCCCGAGAATCCCCAGGCGCTCGCGGACGCGGTGGTGCGGTACTTCGCCGAGGACCTGGGCCCGCGCCTGAGAGAAGGGGTCGCGGCGCTGCGGGCAGCGCACTCGTGGGAGACGCTCGCCGACCAGGTGGTCGACCTGGGCGACGCGCTCGCTCCGGCGCGAGGCTGGCGATGAGCGCCACCGCCTGGACGCCGGAGATCCCGCGCGTGCGGCCGCGCCCGTCGCCGTTCACCGCCTCCACCGCGCGCTCGATCGGCGTGTTCGCGTTCCTGTTCTTCGCGCTCACTGGCGGCGGGCGGCTCACCGGCAGCGACGAGGTGACGATGCTCGAGCTCTCGCGCGCGCTGCTGCACGGCGGCATCGCCGTGCCCCAGGGCGCCACCCTCGCCGGCCCGGACGGGCGCAACTACACGAAGAACACCGCCGGCCAGGCGGTGCTGGCGCTGCCGCTGGTGGCGGCCGCCGAGATCGCCTCCCGCGCGGCGCCGATGCCCGACGCGCGGCGCGAGCTGGTGGTGCGGTTCGTGGTCTCGTTCTTCAACGCCGTGGTGGTGGCGATCCTGCTGGGCGTGTTCTACGAAACCGTGCGCGCGCTGGGGATCGCGCCAAACACGGCGCTCAACACCACCCTGATGCTGCTGTTCACCACGCCGCTCTGGCCGTACGCCAAGACCTTCTCGGCCGAGCCGCTCCAGGCGCTGGGGCTGCTGCTGGTGCTGTCGGGCAGCGCGCGCGCGGCGCTCGGCGACGGTCGCGGCTCGCTCTCGGCCGGGCTCGGCGTGCTGCTCGCGATCTCGGTCAAGCTCGCGATGCTGCCGCTGGCGCTGGTGTGCCTGCTGCCGCTCACGCGCGCGCGCTGGTCGGCGTGGGTGATCCCGGTGCTCATGCTGATCGTGGCGCTCGCCGGCCACGCCGCCTACAACCAGGCCCGGTTCGGCACCCTGCTCGAGACCGGCTACGGCGCCCAGGCGACCTGGGCCTCGCACACGACGCCGATCTGGACCGGGGTCTACGGCCTGCTGCTGTCGTCGGGCAAGGGCATCCTGTGGTTCGCCCCGGCGCTGTGGCTGGCGCCGCTCGGCGCCTGGGTGCTGTGGCGCACCGGCGCGGTCCACGCGCGCGTCGTGCTCGCGGTGCTGATCGCGTGGCTGATCGCGCTGGTGGTCTACGGAACGTTCGAGCACTGGGCGGGGGACGGCTCGTTCGGCCCACGCTACGTCGTCCCGCTCGTGCCGCTCGCGTTCGTGGCGGTGGCGTTCGCGCTCGAGGGCGCCGGCCGGCCGCTGCGCCTGCTGGCGATGCTCCTGTGCGCCGCCGGGCTCGCGGTCCAGATCGGCGGCGTGTCGATCTACTTCGGCGCCCAGATGCGCGAGGCGGGCGATTACCCCTACACGCGCCCGCTGAACGATCCCCGCTTCATGTACGAGAGCCACTTCGTGCCCAAGGCGAGCCCGATCCTCGGCCACTGGCGGATGCTGACGCGCAACGCGAAGGAGCACCTCGAGCACAAGCTGCCGAAGCTCTCCGCGGTGGGTGCTCCGGTGGACACGGTCGCCCGGGCGAAGGGTGCGCCGATGGGCGGCGGGGCGGACGTCGCGACCCGCGTGGGCGTGAGCCCCGAGGATCAGCAGGCGATGCTCCACGCGCTCGACTTCTGGTGGCTCTACGCGCTCTACGCGGGCGCGCCGTGGGGCCCCCTGCTCGCGGTGTTCGTCGTGCTGCTCACGCTCACCGCGTACGCCGCGCTGCGCATGCTCGCCGAGGTCGAGGAGGAGGTGGGGTGAAGCGCCTCACCATCGTCGTCCTCAGCTGGAACGGTCTCGCCTACACGCGTATCGCGCTCCAGAGCCTCTCCGCATGCCGCGTGCCCCCCGGATGGCAGGCACACCTCATGCTTGTCGACAACGCGTCGAGCGATGGCTCGGTCGAGGTGGTGCGGCGCGACTTTCCGGAGGTCGAGGTGCTGGCGCTGGACGAGAACAAGCGCTTCGCGGGCGGCAACAACGCCGGGATCCGGAAGGCGCTCGAATCGGGGGCAGACGCGATCATGCTGGTCAACAACGACGTGGAGGCGGCAGGCGGGCTGCTCGACCACCTGCTGGGCGCGATCGAGCGCGACCCGCAGGCGGGGGCGGCCGGGCCGCTGATCTTCTTCGACCCGCCGCGCGATCATATCTGGTACGGGGGCGGCGTGTGCCTCCCCGCGCTCGGATACACAGCGCATCGCGGGCTGCGCGAGCGCGATCACAACCAGTTCAAGTCGATCGAGTCGACCGGCTACCTGACCGGCTGCTGCCTGCTCGCGAGCCGCGAGGCGTGGGAGAAGGTGGGGTTGCTCGACGAGCGCTATTTCATCTACGCCGAGGACGCCGACTGGTCGCTGCGGGCCAGGGCGGCGGGGTTCCGGCTCCTGTTCGTGCCGCGCGCGATGCTCTACCACAAGGTCTCGGCGGCCTCGGGCGCGGCGAGCCCATGGAAGATCTACCACAGGCTGCGGGCCAACTGGACACTGTTCGCGACCCAGGCGCGCGGGATCGCACGGCTCACCTGGCTGCCGTGCTTCGTCGCCCAGCAGGCGGTGCTCGCGGTATGGCTCTTCGCACGGGGCCAGGCGGACGCCGCACGCGCCGTGCCCCGCGCGCTGTGGGACGCCGCGCGCGGCCGCCCGCCGGCAGAGGTGCAGCTGTGAGCGCGGCGGCGCCGGAGTCGGAAAACGCGGGGAATGCCGACTGGGCGAAGAAGCCGGTGCGCGCGCCGGACGAGCCGCCGCTCTTCCTCCACGAGCTGATCGACGCCGCACCCGCGGGGGCGCGCGTGCTCGACGCGGGATGCGGGCCGGGCTCGTGGCGCTACGGCGAGCGCCCCGAGCTCAGGATCATCGGGTTCGACATCAAGTTCCCGCCCGGCCCGCCGGCGCGCGCTCCACACGTGGGCGTGCTGCGCGCCGACCTCGCACGGCTCCCGTTCCGCGACGGCGCCTTCGATCTCACGCTCTGCCATTACGTGCTCGAGCACGTCACCGAGCTGGCCGCCTGCTGCGACGAGCTGGCGCGGGTCACCAGGCCCGGTGGCACGCTCTACCTGGCGGTGCCGCGCTCGGCGTCGTTCGACGACCGCCTTTATCGGTTCGCCGGCTACTTCGCCAAGTACGCGCTCCTCAAGCTCGGCAAGCGCATCGAGCACCAGCAGCGCTTCGATCTCGAGAAGCTGCTCGCCCTCTTCGAAGCGCGCGGGCTCGAGGTCGAGTCGCTGGCGCACGTACCCGCCGGGTTCTCGTGGATGAACGATCCGCGCACCAAGCCGCTCCAGGGTCCGTTCACCGACGCGCTCGCCGGACTCCACCGCGCCACCGGGATCGACCTCGCGGCGGACGCGAACCTGGTCGCCACGTTCCGCAAGACCGGCGCCCGCGGCGTGCGGCGCACGCCGCGGCTCCGGCGCGTCACCCACGTGTGCCGCTCGTGCGGCGAGCACAGCGTGCTGACGCCGCCGGCGCCGGCGCCCTCGACGTGGACCTGTCCCTGGTGCGGTGCAGTGAACCCGCTCGGGCGGCCGCGATGAGGGTATTGCACGCGCCCGCGGAGATCGCCGGGCAGGGCTCGGTGCTGGCGCGCGCGCTGCGCGGGCTCGGGGTCGACGCGCACTCGCTCGCCTACAACCCGGGCTTCCCGCAGTACCGCCCGGACGAGATGCACACCTACGACGACCAGCCGGTCGGGCCGCGCTACCTGGGCTACTTCAAGACGCTCGCCCGGCACATCGGGCGCTGGGACGTCTACCACTTCCACTTCGGGCGCACGCTGGTGCCGCCGCGCAACTGGGACCTGCCGCTCTACCAGGCGCTCGGCAGGCGCGTGGTGTTCCACTACCACGGCTGCGACGTGCGCGACCGCGCCCACATGCTCGCCACCCACACGCACGCCACCTGCACCGAGTGCGACCCGTTCTGCATCCCGTCGCGGCAGAAGCGCATCCTGGCGAGCGCTCAGCGCTTCGCGGACGCCGAGCTGGTCTCGACGCCCGATCTCTTCGAGTCGGCGCCCCGAGCCCGGCACCTGCCGGTGGCGGTCGATCTCGCCGACTACGCGGTCGCGCTCCCAGGCGGGCAGCCGAAGCTCGTGATCCATGCGCCCACCAACCGCCTCATCAAGGGCACGCGCTACGTCGAGGCGGCGTACGCGGCACTGCGCCCGCGCTTCCCGGGGGTGCGCTTCGAGACCGTCGAGCGGAAGCCATGGCCCGAGCTGCGCCGGATCCTCGCCGAGGCGGATGTGGTGGTCGACCAGGTCTTCATGGGCTGGTACGGCATGGTGGCGGTCGAGGCGATGGCGCTCGGCAAGCCGGTGCTGTGCTTCATCCGCGACGACTTCGAGCCGTTGCTCTCCGGATGCCCGATCATCCGCTGCACGAAGGAGGATCTCGCGGACCAGCTCGCCGACACGCTCGCCGACGGCACCGACCGTGCGGCCCTGGGCATGATCGGCCGCCTCTACGTCGAGCGCGAGCACGCAGCACCCGTGATCGCCGGCCGGTTGCTCGATCTCTATCGCACGCTGCCCGCCCAGGGAGCGCCCGCGCGTGGCTGATCCCGCGGCCCGGTCGCCGGTGCGCGAGGCGCTGCGCCACCTGACCGGCGAGTCGCTCATCTATGGCCTCGGCCAGGTGAGCGGCCGTGCGGTGAACCTCCTGCTGGTCCCGGTGCTCACCCGCGCGCTCACGCCCGATGCGTACGGCGTGGCCGACCTGGTCCTCGCGTACTCGCAGACCGCGCTGCTGGTGCTGGTGTTCGGGATGGACAGCGCGCTGGCGCGGCACTTCTACGACGAGCCCGACCGCGGGGCGCGGATCCGCATGGCCAGCTCCTCGCTCGCGTTCCGGATCGTATCCGGCACGGTCGTGGCCCTGCTGCTCGGCCTGGTGGTCATTCCGCTCGCAGCGCCTCTGCTGGCGGGGGAGGCGTACCGCAAGTACCTGACCATCGGCGCGATCACGCTGCCGTTCACGCTGCTCACCCTGTTCGCGAACGACGTGCTGCGGGTCACCTTCCAGGCGAAGAAGTTCGTCGCGCTCAACTTCGTCCAGACCGTGAGCGTGCTGGTGCTCTCGCTCTACCTGGTGGTCCAGCGCGACCTGGGCGTGGTGGGCGTGCTCTACGGGAAGCTGGGCGGCGACGCGATCACCGCACTGCTGGGCCTGGTCCTGTGCCGGCACTCGATCGGCTGGCGGTTCGACGGCGGGACACTGCGCCGCATGCTCGCCTACGGGTTCCCGCTGGTGCCCGCCTCGCTCGCCTACGGCGTCATCACCGCCGCGGACCGCTTCGCGCTCCAGCGCACGCGGCCGCTCGACGAGGTGGGCGTGTACGCGGTGGGCATGAAGTTCTTCGCCCTGGTCACCATGGGCGTGGCCGCGTTCCAGCTCGCCTTCGGACCGTTCGCGTTCGCGCGCGCAAAGGACCCCGAAGCGCCGCGGCTGTTCGCGCGCGTGTTCCTGCTCTACACCGCGGTCGCGTGCCTGGGGGCACTCGTGGCGTCCGCGTTCGCGCCCGAGCTGGTGCGCATCCTGGCACCGTCGTCGTACGCGGGTGCGGCGGCGCCGGCGCTGTGGCTCACCTTTGCGGCGGTCATGCAGGGCGCATACACTGTCGGCGGTCTCGGCATCGCACTCTCGCGTCGCACCGTGCTGGTCGGCTGGGCGGCGGCGGGTGCTGCGCTCGTGGCCGTGGCTGCCAACGCCCTGCTCACCCCGCCGCTCGGCCCGGTGGGCGCGGCGATGGCGACCTTCGCCGCCCACGCGGCCTCGGCCGTGATCGCCACCCTCACCGCGCAACGCGTTCATCCGCTGCCTCATCGCGGCGGGCGGCTGGTGACGATGGTGGTGATCGCGCTCGCCCTGGCGCTGGCGCTGCAGCGGTGGGCGCCGGGCGGGTTCGCGGGTGTGGCGGTGCGGCTGGCGGTGGCGGGTGTGTACGCGGTCATCGCGGCGCGGCTCTCGGGGCTGCGCTGGCCGCCGGGTTCGCCGTGATGAGAGTGCGGTAGAGCGTTCAACCACGGGAGGAACGCGGGCACATGTGCGGAATCGCCGGACTGGTGCGTCACGACGAGCGGATCGACCTGGGGCGGCTGCACCACATGGCGCGGCTGCTCCGGCACCGCGGGCCGGATGACGAAGGCATCGTGCTGGTCGATCCCGCGCGCGGCACGGCGCTGGCGATGGGCGGGCCGGACACGCCGCGCGACGTGTACGCGAGCAAGCACCGCTATTCGCCCGGCGCCCATCCGCTCGATCCCTCGGGCGCGTTCCGCGTGGGCTTCGCCCACCGCCGGCTCTCGATCGTCGACCTGAGCCCCGCCGGTCACCAGCCGATGTGCGACCCCCAGGGCCGGTGCTGGATCGTCTACAACGGCGAGATCTACAACCACGTCGAGATCCGCCAGGAGCTCGAGGGGCTCGGCGTCGCCTTCCGAAGCACCAGCGACACCGAGGTGATCCTGGCCGCGTACCTCCAATGGGGGGCGGCGTGCCTCGAGCGCTTCAACGGCATGTTCGCGCTCGCCATCTGGGACACGCGCTCGCGCGAGCTGTTCTGCGCCCGCGACCGCTTCGGCGTGAAGCCGTTCTACTACCAGTGGGACGGCCGCGGGTTCGCGTTCGCCTCCGAGCCCGGGGCGCTGGTGCTCACGCAGCCGCGCCGCATCACGCCGCGGCTCGCCGCGATCCGTGACCTGGTGGCGCTCGACTGGGTGGACCACGAGGCGCACACGTTCTTCGCCGGGCTCATGCAGCTCCCGGGTGGCCACTATCTCGTTCTCGGTGAACGAGGGCTCGCGATCCGCCGCTGGTGGGCGCTCGATCCGTCGCGGCGCGCCACCGGTAACCCCGAGGCATGGCTCAACGAGTTCGCCGCGCGGTTCGACGACGCGGTGCGGCTGCGCCTGCGCGCCGACGTCGAGGTGGGCTCGTGCCTCTCGGGCGGCCTCGACTCGAGCGCGGTGGTCACCACCGCCGCCACCATGCTCGAGCGCCCGATCCACGCGTTCACGGTCGCCTACGACGAAGGCCCCGCCTACGACGAGCGCTCGTTCGTGAGCGCCACCGTCGAGGCGGCGCGTGCCCGGTCGGACGTGGTCGTTCCGGACGGCACCGACTTCTGGGACACGTTCGAGCGCCTCGCCGAGCGACAGGACGAGCCGACCGCCGGGCCGGGGGTCTACTCGCAGTGGCATGTGATGGCTCTCGCGCACCGGCACGGGCTCAAGGTGCTGCTCGACGGCCAGGGCGGCGACGAGACGCTCGCCGGCTACTGGCGCTACCTGCCGCTCCGGCTCCGCGACCTGCTCGCCGAGGGGCGCTTCGGCGAGTTCGCGAGGAACCTGGGCCCGGTCGCCGACCGCCTGGGGCTCTCGACCACGCTCGCGCTGGTCGCCGAGCCGCTGCTTCCCGCCCAGGTGTTCGCGCCGCTGCGCCGCCAGTTCGGCCAGGGCAAGGATCGGGCCCTCTCCGCATCGCTGCGCCGCCTGCCCGAGGAGACCCTCCAGCCGCCCGGGGGATACCCGACCTCGGTGTCGCGCCAGCAGGCGTTCGACACGCTCCAGCGGCTGCTGCCCTCGCTGCTCCGCTACGAGGACCGCAACAGCATGGCGTTCTCGATCGAGACCCGGCTGCCGTTCCTCGACTACCGGCTGGTCGAGTTCGTGTTCTCGCTTCCCGACGAGCAGCGTCTCGAGGGCACCACCACCAAGGCGATCATGCGCCGGGCGCTCGGCGGCCGCATCCCGCCCGCGGTGCTCAGGCGCCAGGACAAGATGGGCTTCGAGACCCCGACCGACGTGTGGCTCCGGAGCCGCTTCGCGAACGACGTGCGCACGCGGCTGCTGCGCGACTCACCCCTCCATGACTGGCTCGAGCCCGCGGTGCTCGAGACCGAGCTCGAGGAGTACCTGTCGGGGCGGCGCGCGATCGGGCTCCAGATCTGGCGCTGGCTCTCGCTCGAGGCGTGGGGCCGGCGCTACATCGCCGGCGATCCGCGGGTGACCGAGCGACCGCTCGAGGTCCAGACCCATCCCGGGCTCCACAAGTCCTATCGACAGGTGATCGAGATGCGCGCCCGCGACGAAGGGCCGGTCGAAAGGTCCACGCTCCAAGCCGGCTAGTGGACCTCCTCGCGCTGTCCGAAGTCCGCTGGGGCTACTTCCGCACGCGGAAGCAGTTCCTGCTCTCGCGCTTTCCCGACCGCTGGCGCGTGTTCTTCGCGCAGCCGCCGGGATCGGAAGGCGACGATCCCTGGACGCCGCGCCGCGAGGGCAACGTCACCTGCTTCACCGTGCCGTTCCTCAAGCCTTCGACCCGGCAGCCGCTCTACAACCTGGCGGCCGCCACCGCTCCGGGCCGGGCTCTCATCGAGGCGGCCGCGGCGCGCCACCTGCGCACCATGCTCGGGCGGCTCGGCGTCGAGCGCGATCCGGTGCTCATGGTCTCCAACATCTATAGCGCCGGCCTGCTTCCGTCGCTCGGGCGCCGGCTGGCGGTCTACGACTACAACGACAACCCGTTCCAGTTCGCGGGCTCGCCACCCTGGGCGCGCGGCTACTGGCGGCGGGCGCTCGGGCAGTCGGACCTGATCTTCGCGGTCTCCGAGTACTACCGGCGGCAGCTCGCGTCCGAGACCGACAAGCCGGTCGTCCGGCTCGGCAACGGGGTCGAGTTCGACCACTTCGCCCGTCCGCGCCCGGTGCCCGAGTCGCTCGACCGACTGCCGCGGCCGCGGATCGTCTACCTGGGGCTGCTCTCGCACTTCCTCGATTTCGACGCGCTCGAAGCCCTGCGCCAGGCGCGGCGCGGCGGCACGCTGGTCCTGATCGGCCCGCGCAGCCCGGCGACCGAGGCGAAGGTGCGGGATCTGGCGTCCCGCGAGGGGGTGGCGCTGCTCCCGGCCTGTCCCTACGCCGAGGCCCCGGCCCATCTCCAGGCCTGCGATGTCGGTGTGATACCTTTCCGGGCACTCGACCCCTTCGTGCAGGGTATCAACCCCAATAAGGTGTACCAGTACCTGGCCTCAGGCCTCCCCGTGGTGACCACGCCCTTGCTCGATCTGTCTCCCGCCGTCCGCCATCTCCAGTACGCCTCCGAGCCGCAAGCGTTCGCGGCCGCGGTGGGCGTGGCGCTCGACGAGTCCCGCGATGCCGAGGCGTGCCGCGCGCTCGCCAAGCCCTACGACTGGAATGCGATCGCGGCCCGGATGGTGTCCGAGATCGAGCGCCGGATCGAACCCCGTCCCTAGCCACCGACCACCCCGAGACACCTTCCGGATGGCCGAGAAGAAGCCCAGGCCGCGCAAGAGCCCGCCTGCACGACCGCCCGTCACCCTGTCCACCGGGTGGGCGGCGGCGGTGCTGGGGCTGCTGGTGGTGATCTTCTTCCACCAGCTGGTGGTGGGCGGGAAGACCTTCGTCTCGCCCGACGCGATCGCCCCGGCGGGATTCGTGCGGGTGGGCGAGCAGATGCTCTACAAGGAGCACGTCTACCCGCTCTGGAACCCGTTCGTGTTCCTGGGCATGCCGTCGTTCGCGAGCGGCGCGTACAACCCGCTCATCTACCCGCCCGACTGGCCGGTCGCCCTGGTGCAGAAGATCCTGCCGTTCCTGCCCGACATGACGTGGATGCTCATCTATTACGTGGCGGCGGGGCTGGGCGTGTTCCTGCTCGCGCGCGAGTGGGGCGCGTCGGCGGAGGGTGCGCTGCTGGGTGCGGTGGCGTTCGTGTTCGCGCCCAACCTGGTCGCGGTCGGATCGCACGGTCACGGCAGCCAGCTCGTGAACTCGGCGTGGCTGCCGATCATGCTCTGGCTCGCCGCGCGCTGGATGCGCGCCGGAGGACTCGCCGAGCTCGGCGGCCTGGCGCTCGCGGGCGGGTTCCAGATGCTGCGCGGCCACGCGCAGATCGCCTTCTACACCTGGCTCGCGATCGGGATCCTCGCGGGCGTCGAGGTGGTGGTGGCGCTGCTGCGGCCCGCCTCGGCGTCGGCGCCGCTGCCCGCCAAGCTGGTGCGCGCGGGTGGGATTCTCGCGGCGATGCTGCTGGCGTTCGGGATCGCCGGCTTCTACAACCTGCCGCTCCGCGACTACGCGCGCTGGTCGATCCGCGGCGGCGGAGAGGGCGGGGGCGTGGGCATCGGGTACGCGACCCAGTGGTCGATGGGGCCCTGGGAGCTGCCCGCGATCGTCGCGCCCTGGGCGGTGGGGTTCGGCGGCCAGACCTACTGGGGCGGGATGCCGTTCACCGACTACCCCAACGCCTACATGGGGATGGTGGCGGTGCTGCTCGCGCTGTTCGCTGTGCTCGACAACGGGGCGCCCCGCATCTTCGCCGCGCTGCTCGCCCTGGTGGCGCTCACGATCTCGTTCGGGAGCCACTTCCCGCTCTACCAGCTCCTCTACGACCACCTGCCGCTCTTCAACAAGTTCCGCGTGCCGGTGATGATCATCCTGCTCTTCCAGCTCGCGATCGCGCTCGGGGCGGCGTGGGGTGCGTCCCGCGTGCTCGCGGAGCGCCCGCCCGGATCGCAGCGGCCGCTCACCGGCCGTCTCATGATCGGTGCGGCGGTCGCGCTGGGCGTGATGCTGCTCCTGGGCGTCGCGGGACAGGACGCATGGCGCGAGAGCTACGTGCGCTCGGCGATGGCGCACCACCCGGACTACCCGCGCGACGCGGCGCTGTTCGCCCAGGCGCGCTACGCCACCGACCTCGCGCGCGCCGCCTTCCTCGGGCTCGGCGCACTCGCGCTGCTGTGGCTCGCGCGTGCCGGGAAGCTCTCCGCGAGCGTGGCCGCGGCCGGAGTGCTGGTGCTGCTGCTCATCGAGCTCTGGCCGGTGAGCGGCCAGGTCATGGCGCCGGTGATCGGCGAGCGGCGCGCGGCGAGCCTCGATGCCGGCCGCGACGACGTGGTGCAGTTCCTCGAGCAGGCGGGTCCGGTGGGGAGCTTCCGCATCTATCCGGTCGAGGAGTTCCAGAGCAACCGCTTCGCGGGGTTCGCCATCGCCTCGGTGGGCGGAGCGCATGCCGCCAAGCCCAAGCTCATCCAGGACTATCTGGAGAAGCCGGCGCTCGCCGTGAACCCGCACTGGCTTAGGCTCCTCAACGTGCGCTTCCTGGTCACGCGCCAGGCGGTCGACTCGGCGCAGGTCGCGGCCGCCGGACTGCCCGGCATGCGCCCGGTCTTCCAGGGGAGCGGCGGTACGGTGCTCGAGATGCCGGACTGGCTCCCGCGCGCCACGGTGGTGGGGCAGTCGCGGGTGGTGAGCCCGGCGCGCGCGATCCTGGATTCCGTTGCCGCCGGGAGCGCCGACGCCTCGCGCGTCACCTACCTCGAGCAGGACCAGGGGCTCGCCCTCGGTCCGGTCGAGGGCGCCAAGGCCACGATCGCCCGCTACCGCCTGAACGACGTCTCGGTCGACGTCGAGACGCCGGCGCCCGGTCTGCTCCGGCTCGCCGACCTCTGGTACCCGGACTGGACCGCGACCGTGGACGGCAAGCCCGAGCGGATTCTCAAGGCCGACTACCTGCTGCGCGCGGTCCCGGTGCCGGCCGGCCGGCATCGCGTCGAGTTCCGGTTCCAATCGGCCGCGATGCGGACCGGGCTCATGCTCTCGATCGCCTCCCTGGCCGCCACGCTCGCCCTGCTGGTCTTCGGGCTCTTGCGGCGCCGTCGGCCGCCGGCGCCCGCGGCGGGAGCGGCGTGATGGAGAAGCTCGTCATCATCCCCACCTACAACGAAGTCGAGAACATCGGCGTGCTCCTGGACCAACTGCTGGCGCTTCCGTTCGGGCTCGAGGTGCTGGTCGTGGACGACGCCTCGCCGGACGGCACCGCCGCCCTGGTGCAGGAGAAGATGGCCGGGACACCCCGGGTCCACCTGCTCCGGCGGCCCGGCAAGATGGGCCTGGGCTCTGCCTACCGGGACGGGTTCCGCTACGCGCTCGACCACGGGGCGGAGCTCATCTTCGAGATGGATGCCGACTTCTCGCACGACCCCCTGGCAATCGGAAGCTTCATCGAGGCGTCCCGGGACGCCGACGTCGTGCTCGGGTCCCGGTACATCGGCGGGGTGCGGGTGGTGAACTGGCCCCTCAATCGGCTCATCCTCTCCCGGTCCGCCAACGTGTACACTCGTCTCATCACGGGTCTGCCGGTCCACGACGCCACGGGCGGCTTCAAATGCTTCCGCCGCCGTGCGCTCGAGGGCATCCGGCTCGACCAGGTCCGCTCCGACGGGTATGCGTTCCAGATCGAGGTGTCCTTCAAGTGCTGGAAGCGCGGATTCAAGATCCGCGAGATACCGATCGTGTTCGTGGACCGGCGGGCCGGGGTATCCAAGATGAACCGGCGCATCATCTGGGAAGCGGCCGGCATGGTGTGGCGGCTCCGCCTCATGAGCCTGCTCGGCCACTGGGACTAGGCATGCCCGTGCTCCTTCGAAGACGCCGCATCGTGGCGGCCCTGATCGCGGCCTTCGGGCTGCCCGTGGCCGGCGGGTCCGCGAACGCCGCCGACCTCGCCTGGCAGACCCATCTGCGCACCAAGGACTTCACCGACGTGGTGGTGACCGGCGCCGCGGTCTGGTGCGCGACCGGAGAAGCGGGCCTGCTGCGCTTCGACCGGGGCACGTCGCAGTTCACCTCGATCGTCCGCGAGCCGGGCTCGATCGCGAGCAACCACCTCACCAGCGTCACCTACGACCGCATCGGCCGCCTGTGGGTGGGCACCTTCGCCTCGGGCGTGAGCCGCCTGTCGGCGGACGAAAGCACGTGGGAGCTGGTGAACGCCTTCGACGGCCTGCCGTCGGACAGCGTCACCACCATCACGGTGGCGGGGGACACGCTCTGGATCGGCACCCGCCGCGGCATCGCGCTCTGGGACGGCCGCCAGGTACTGGGATCGCTGCCCGACGGCAACACGCTCTCGTTCGACACCACGTTCGTGAGCCCGGCGATCACCGGCGTGGAGCAGATGGGCGACACGCTCTGGCTCTCGACCCCGCGCGGTGTGGGCTTCGCCCGGGTGAGCGCCAACCTCTCGGACTGGCGCAAGGCGAACGCCGGCCTGCCCACCACCGCGGTCGAACACCTGGCGAGCGACGGCAAGACGCTCTACGCCCAGGCGAACGGGTTCGTTTACCGCTGGGAGCCGGACAGCACCAAGTGGCTCTCGATCGGGTTCATCGGCATCGTGCACAGCCTCGAGTCGGAGAACGGCACCGTGCTGGTCTCGACCGAATCGGGCGTCTGGTACCACCGCTCCGACAACCCGCTCTTCATCCTGATCCAGAACTCGCCGGCCTCGATTCCCACCGGCGGCGACGACCCCGAGCCGTCGATGGATCCCGCGACCGGCCGGTTGTTCGCGGCCGGCCGCTCCACGCTCGATCCGCCCACCGACCGGCAGCCGCGGCTCTGGGTGCAGCCCGACACCAACCTCGCCTGGACGCCGTACACGCCGACCGGGCCGCCGGGCAACACCTACTGCAACATCGTCATCGACGGGCCGCGCGTCTACGCCGCCACCCGCAACGAAGGGATCGGGCGCTGGGACGGTAGCTCCTGGTTCGGCTGGCCGCCCACCGCGTGCCTGAACTGCCCCGATACCTTTCGCAAGGCGGACGAGGTATTCGCGATGGCGGTGGACGCGGGCGGGCACAAGTGGGTGGCGTGCTGGAGTTCGGCCATGGAGCGCTTCGACGACTCGGTGGATCCCGACCAGTTCACGCACATCTGGGAGGCGGGCACCGGCGACCGCCGGCACACGCTGGCGTTCGGCGCCGCGGCCGACCTGAACGGCGGCGTGTGGTTCGGCATGGACACCGACAACACCGAGACCGTGACCCCGCTCGGGCTCGACTACTACGACGGCACCGGCGCCCACGTCGGCACCTGGGGCCCGGGCTCGCCGCCCAACAGCCTGGTGCGCGCCGCCAAGATCCGCGCGGTCTCGGTGGACGTCGCCGGGCGCGTGTGGATCGGCTACGCGGGCGGCGCCAACAGCGGCGTCGACGACTTCACCGGGTTCCCCCAGTCGGGGGTCGGCTCGGACTTCCACTCGGTCTCCGGCACCGGGAGCTTCGACGTGTGGGCGATGGTCGCGCACGGCGACTCGATCTGGGTGCTCACCGACCGTGACCTGCGCCGCATCGGCCGCGTCACCCGGGTGCTCTCGGGGACCAGCTACGAGACGCCCGCCGGCCGGCCGCTCGGCATGCGCCTCATGGACGTGGCGCCCAACGGCGACGTGTACGTGGGGAGCGAGGAAGGGGTGCGCCGCTACCGGCCCAACGCCACGCCGATCGACTACACCGACCAGAACTCGCCGCTCGCCTCGAACGACGTGCGGGCGATCGCCGTGGACCGCGCGACCGGGATGGTGTGGTTCGGCACCTCGGAGGGCTTGAACCGCTTCGACCCCGCCTACGTCCCGGACGCGATCCCGCCGGGTGCGGAGGACACCCTGGTCGTCTTCCCCAACCCCGCGACGCTCACCGGGCTCGGCATCCAGCTCCGCCTGCAGGGCGTGTCGGCCGGCTACCAGGGCGGCATCTACGACCTGCGCGGGCGGCTGCTCCACTCCTTCGCCACCTCCAGCCGCGGCCAGGTGTTCTGGAACGGGCGTGACGACAACGGCGAGATGGTGAAACCGGGCGTCTACTTCGTGCGCGCCGAAGGCGCCGGCGGATTGATCGCGCGCACGCGCTTCGTGCTGCTCCACTGAGCCCTCCGGCCGCGGGGGTGCTCCGGGACGCGCGCATCGCGGAGGCGCGGTGAAGATCGCCACACTCGCCAACGCTGCGGTGGGGCATACCCGGAGGTGGGTCGAGTCCCTGACCGCGCGCGGCCACGAGGTGCGCCTGTGGTCGCTGGAGCCCGCACCCGCGGGGCTCGAGGCCCGCGCGCTCCCGTCGCTCCCGGTGCCGGGGCTGCTGCGCTACCCGCTGGCACTGGGCGCACTCCAGGGCGAGCTCGCGCGCTTCGCGCCCGACCTGCTCGATGCGCACTTCGTTCCCAACTACGGATTCCTCGGCGCGCTCACCGGCCGGCATCCCCTCGCGGTCACCGCCTGGGGCTCGGATCTGCTCATGGCGGACGGTGCCCATCCGCTGCGCCGTGCCCGTGCGCGCTTCGTGCTCGAGCGCGCCGATCTGGTGATCGCCGACGCCGCGAACCTCGCGAACGCCGCCCGGGCGCTGGGCGCAAGGCCCGGGCGCGTGCACGAGGTGCCGTGGGGCGTCGACCTGACGCGCTTCCGTCCCGGCCCGGCGCGCGAGCCGGGACTGCTGCTCTCGGCGCGCATGCACGAGCCGGTCTACGATCTCGAGACCCTGATCGCCGGCGTCGCCCCGGTCATGGAGCGGCGGCCACAGCTCCACCTGGTGATCGCGGGGGACGGGCGGCTGCGCGCCGCGCACGAGCGCCTGGCGGCCCGCCTGCTGCCCGCCGGGCGCTTCCGGTTCGTGGGGCTGCTCACGCCGCCGCAGATGGCGGAGTGGCTCGCCCGCGCCGAGATCTATCTCTCGACCTCGCGCTCCGACTCGACCTCGGTGTCGCTGCTCGAGGCGATGGCGGCGGGTGCCTATCCGGTGGTGAGCGACATCGAAGGCAACCGCGAGTGGGTGGCGGAGGCGGAGGGCGCGGGGGAGACGGTCGGCAGCGCGTGCCTGTTCCCGCCCGGGGATCCGGCGGCGCTGGGCGGAGCGCTCGAGCGCGCACTCGCCGATCCCGATCGTGCGCAGCGGGGTCGGGCGCGCAACCGCAAGGTCGTCGAGGCGCGCGGCGACCAGGCGGCGAACCTCGAGCGCATCGAGGCGCTCTTCATGAGCCTGGCGCGATGAGGCGGCTCCTGATCGTGTGCTACTTCTACCCGCCGCTCGCGGGCGGCGGCGTCCACCGCGTGCTGGGCTTCACCCGCCACCTA